>NZ_JAFEJT020000077.1 GCF_018555435.2 Bifidobacterium amazonense | reverse complement strand
TTACGACCGGACGAGTTCGGCGCGCCAGATGTTGACGTAGGAGTCGGTGCCGCCACGGCGGACGCTGTTCTTTTCGATCCATAGGCCGGTCTCGCCGAGCGCCTGCACGTCGACCTGGTACCGTCCGGCCGACAGCGGACCGCTGACGAACAACGGGCCGGAGTACGCGGACTGCGCGTAGCAGTCGAACCGCTGCAAAACGACCGGCTCACCCATCGAACCATCGGCGGCGATCGGACGAACGGTCACCCGGCCGACGCCGCCGTCCTTGCCGCGCAGACCGAACAGCACAAGCCGGGCCTGATCGTCAGAGGCGATCTCGAACACGGCCGCGGCCGCATCCCCGCGACGGTTCGTATACAGGCTCAACGGCACCGTCCGCCCACGCAACGCAACCGGTTCGCCGGTCTCGCTGTCCCACGCGTCCGCGTACTCGGGCAGCAGCGGACGGCCGAAACCGGACGGTCGGCCGGCTACCGCGCCGCTTGCGGTCGCCGTGTCGACCGTCCCGGCCGGAGCGTCGGACGGATCGAGCGCAATGCCATCATCGATCGCAACAGCATCAGCAGCATCGCCGAACCGCAGCGGCAGCCAGACCTGGCTCGCGCAGGACGCCTGATGCGGGAACGACCAGCGGTCGCCCATGTATATCAGACGGTCGCCGTGCTCGGTATGCAGCGGGAAGACGAACGAGCTTTGCGAATCCCACGTGCAGGTGCCTTGCGGCGCGACGTTGCCGCGGTACGTCCACGGGCCGGCCGGCGCGGGCGCGGTCAGGTAGAAGTTGTCGTTGCGATCCCAACCGGTCAGGTTCGACATGATCAGATAGTACGTGTCGCCGATGTGCGCCATCGCGGGCGATTCGCCGTACGGTTCGAGCGTGTCCGGCTGGATGAGTTCGGCCGTGAGATAGTCGTCGGCGAGACGATAGATGTGGCCGCCGTGCACCAGCAGATAGCCGGTGCCATCGTTGTCCTGGAACGTGCCCATGTCCCACATGCGGATCGGCTCGCCGTCGCACAGCAGCGGTCCGACGATCTCGTATTCGCCGTCGATCGTGTCGGACACGGCCATCAGGGTCATCGGATCCTTGTATTCAAGGTTGTCGGAGTGCATGAGCATCACGTACTTGCCGGTCTTGGGGCAGCGCATCACCTTGACGCGCTCGCCCACGCGGTCCGGGCCGAGCCGCCCGTCACGCTGCCGGGGCAGCACAAGCCGTTCGAAATGCCAGTTCGCGAGATCCCGCGACGAATAGCAGGCGAACCCGTTGAACATGTTCCTGTCGTCGGTCTTGTACTCGCCGAACAGGTAGTACGTGCCGTGCTCCTCGAGCACGCACGCGCCGTGCGCGTTCACCGTTTCGCCGCGGTCGTCGAACCACGATACGCCGTTGAATATGGTTGCCATGATCGTTCCTTCCTCCGAAGTTGCATTGCAGTTATGCGCGATCCCGGCCGTCGTTGCCCAGATCAGCAGATTACGTTCCAGTCAAGCGCGGGGAACGCCGTTCCCCAAAACTGTTGACAAACTTGCCAGATGCTGTTGCCGGATGCCGTGTCTCATTGCGACCGTCTCCCGGTAACCGGGGCAGGTTGCGCATCGGATCGTCGCGGACATGAAAAAGCGGCACGCAGACGGGAAGGAGGAGAAGGGAAAAGATCCTGTCTGCGTGCCGCGTGACGGCAATTCTCGAGGAGCCGCAGGCCGTGCCGCACCGGGTGCGCGGGCGTGACGTTCGTGTCACGACCCGACGGATGAGGGCGTCCGCCGCACCGGCTGGCGTCGGTCCGGCGGACGGTCCGGCTCATCGTGCGGGTGACGCGACGCGGCTCCGACCGACATGTGATGGCGTATACGTCAGTCGAGCTGCCATTCGTCGTGCCATGCGAGCAGCGCCTTGCGGCCGGTGATCTCGATGGGTAGGGTGACGAGCTCGGAATTGCCGAGATCCTTGTTGTGCCAGCGGTCGCCGATGTAAAGGAACTTCGTGGCATGCCACTGGTCCTCGCCGTCGAGCGGCACGATGATGTCGCACTGCGATTCGTAGGTCTTGGAGCCTTCCGGGGTGAACGGCTTCCATTCGCTCCACGGGCCGTGCAGGTCGGTGGCGGTCGCGTACATGTTGTCGTTGCAGTCCCAGCCGGTCAGCTGCGAGCCGAACCAGTAGTAGACACCGTCGCGTTTGACCATGATCGGCGATTCGTAGCCGGCCCAGTAGTCCGTGCCCTTGAGGCAGACGACGTCCTCGACGACGGACAGATAGTCGTCGGACAGACGGTAGATGTGCGTGCCGCGCGGCCGGTCCTCGCTCAGGATGTAGCCGGTGCCGTCCTCGTCCTGGAAGACGCCGATGTCGCGTGACTCATAGCCACGGAACTGGAACGTCGACAGGAACGTGAACGGTCCGGTCGGCGAGTCGCTGATCGCGGTGCCGATGTGCGCGTACGAGTAGTTGTTCTCGCCGTCGACGTGCAGATACATGACGTACTTGCCGTCGGACGGACGCTTGAGGACCTTCGGACGTTCGACGATGTGCTTCGGACCGTAGACCGAGTCTTCGGGACCGACCGGCAGGACGGTGCCCTCGTGCTTCCACTCGGCGAAGTCCGTGGTGGAGTAGCATGCGACGCCTTGGAACAGGTTGCCGTTGTTCTTGATCTCGCCGTACGCATACCAGCGGTCGCCGAACCGCTGCACGCCGATGCCGTGCAGCTGCGCGACATTGCCGTCCGTATCCTTGAACAGCTGCACGCCCTTAAGAGTTGCCATATTTCTTTCTTTCCCCTTTTACTGGTAACACATCACACGTCTAATGAGCTGGCGGGAGCCTCATGATGCTGGCGGTAGCCTTGGCCCCCTCACTGAGGGGGCTGTCGAGCGAAGCGAGACTGGGGGAGCTCCGGCCGTCAGGCCGCCAGCAAAACAGTCTCGCGCGACAGCGCGAGTCCAAGGCCTCGGAATCGCGCTGCCGCGCGATGCTGGGTTGTCGGCGGCCTTGCGGCCGCGGAGCTCCCCAGTCAGCCTACGGCTGACAGCCCCCTCGGTGAGAGGGCCGAGGCTCCGCCAGCATCACAGGCCTCACGGCCGTCAGGCCGCCAGGCAACACAGCATCGGCCGGCAGGCCGATTCCGTATCGCGCGGTAGCGCGCGGGCTCAGCCCTTGACGGCGCCGATCATGACGCCCTTGTTGAAGTACTTCTGCAGGAACGGGTACAGGATCAGCAGGGGGGCGGTGGACACGATGATCACGCCGTACTTGATCTGGTCCGCCAGCTGCTGCTGCTGCAACGCGGACTGGCCGCCGTTGCCCGCGCCGCCCTGCTGGGTCTGGTTCGCCAGCAGGATGTTCTGCAACACCATCTGCAACGGCTGCTTCGTATCCGTACGGATATAGATCAGACCCGTGAAATAGTCGTTCCAGTGGCCGACGAAGTAGTACAGGCCCAGCACGGCGATGATCGCGCTCGACAGGGGGATCACGATCCTGAGGAAATACCCGAAGAACGACAGGCCGTCGATCTGCGCCGCGTCATGCAGTTCCTCGGGAATCGAGGTCTCGAAGAACGAGCGCGCGATGATCAGGTTCCACACCGAGACCGCGCCCGGCAGGATGAACACCCACATGTTGTCCAACAGGTTCAGATCCTTATACAACAGGTAGGAAGGGATCAGGCCGCCCGCGAAGTACATCGTGAACGTGAACAGGAACAGGATCACGCGCCGCGGCTTGAAATCAACCCGCGACAGGGCGAACGCGGCCGGCAGGGTCACGATCATGTTCAACGCCGTGCCCACCACCGAATACACGATCGTGTTCTTGTAGCCGATCCAGATACGCGAATCGGAGAACACCTTCTCGTAGCCGCCGAAATTGATGTCCACCGGCAGGATCGTGACCTTGCCCGTCGAGACCATCGCCGGATTCGAGAACGACGCGATCACCACGAACCACAACGGATAGATCACCACCGCCACGATCAGGGCCAGCAGGACCCAGATCACGATGTCCGCCACCCAATCACCAGGCTCACGATGCTGGGCCACATGCTTGTTGAACGGAACATCCGCGCCGCTCTTCTTCGGCGCGACGGAAACGCTTGCACTCGACATAATGCCCTACCTTTAATCCTTTCCGCTCACGCTTAGAAGATGCTCGTGTCCGACACGCGCTTCGAGATCCAGTTCGCCAGGATCAGGAACGCGAAATTGATCAACGTATTGAACAAACCGATCGCGGTCGCGTAACTGAACTGGAACGACTTCAGGCCGATCATGTACGTATACGTCGCGATCACCTGCGAACCCGGCAGGTTCATGGCGTTCTGCATCAGGAGCACCTTCTCGAAACCAACACTCAGGATGCTGCCCATGTTCATGATCAACAGGATCACGCACGTCGGCATGATCGTCGGGATATCCACATACCGGATCAACTGCATACGACCCGCACCATCGATCTTCGCCGCCTCATACAGGCTCACGTCAACCGAAGAAAGCGCCGCCAGATAGATGATCGCGTTCCAACCACAATGCTGCCACACCTCGCTCAACCAATAAATCGGCGCGACCATGTCCGGATTATCAAGAAGGCTCGTCCCACCGAAGAAACGACCCAACAGACCCGTGTTCGGCGTCAGGAAGATGTTCAACATCGCCACGATCACCACCGTCGAGATGAAGTGCGGCATATACGTGATCGTCTGCACGAACCCCTTCACCTTCGTCGAATGAATCTGATTGATCAACAACGCCAGGACGATCGGCGCGATGAACCCCAACACCAGGGTTCCCAGACTGATCTTGATCGTGTTGACCATCACCTTCGAGAACATCGGAGAGGTGAAGAACTGGTTGAAATACTTCATCCCAACCCACTGGCCACCAGTCAAACCCTTCGACGGCACGAAATCACGGAACGCCAGCTGGATGCCATACATCGGGATATACGCGAAAATGAACACGAACACCATCGCAGGCAACGCCATCAACCAATGCTGCCAATAATGGGCCAAGTGCCATCCAAGCTTCTTCGGCAACGGCCACGCCTTACGCGCGGCCGTGTTGTCGACCACACCAGCAGAGGAGACCGCCGCCGCGCCGGCAGCGCTCCGTTCCGCCACATCCTTGTTCATGGGTTTTCCTTTCCTACCTATCCCGCGCCTCCACGCGTGGGCACTGTCCGGGGCCACCAGCGACTCCGTTTGGTATATAGTCGGTTATACCACCAATGGTAGCGTTGCCATGCCGTGTTGCCAAAATTGCCATCAAATATCTGAGAAAACCCCGATACCCGTTGGTAATTAAGGCTTATCGACACACCACGCCGATATGTTTGCGTTTCTCAATAAAGCCAAATAAAAAGCGCGAAGACCACGGGGCGCATCCATGGCCTTCGCGCTGGGAACCATCGCAGGACCGCCGACAAGGGCGAACCGGCAAAGCGGGGTCAGCGAACCGTTACACGATCAGTGCGATCAGTGCGATCCGTCCGGTCACTTGACGGCCTTGTCGTAGGCCTTCTGCCAGATGTCGATGTTCTGCTGGAGGTTGAGGGTCTCCAGCTGGGACTGCAGGTTGTTCCAGCTGTCATCGGTCGTTCCGGTCTGCGCCATCTTCGCGATGAGCGGCATGACCGTGGTAAACAGCGCCGTATTGTTGTTGGCGACGGTGGTCTGATCGTCCGCGGACAGACGCACGTAGATCGGGAAGTAGTTCTTCTCGCCGCCGATGTTCTCGTACTGCTGCTTGTAGGCTTCGTCCACCGAGGAGACGGAATCGGCATTGCGGTCGCCCACCACGGTCACCTTGTCGGAGATCCAGCCGGCGAGACGATCATTCAGCGCCTCGTTCTTCTGGGCGTTATTCGCCTCCACGGCCTTTTCGGTCACTTCGTAGGAGTGGTCGCCGGTCTTCTTGAGGAAGCCGTCCGTGATGGAACCGTACATCTGCTGCAACGAATACTTCTCCGAGTACAGCAGGTTGATGATCTTCAACGCGGCGTCCTTGTTGGCGGCGTTGGAGGACATGGCCATGTGGTAGTCCTCGAACTCGTTCGCACCGGCGATGCCGGAGGCGTCCCACACGGTCTCATCGGCCGAAACGCCGGGCGCGGACGGCACCGGGATGGAGATGTACTGCTGTTCCAGGGCGGAACCGGCATCGCCGAACGCGGTCGTATCCCAGTTGAACACCGCACCGACCTGGGCGGTGTCGCCGCCGACCTGATTGCGCGCATCGTACTTGTCGGAGGTGACCCAATCCTTCGGCACCAGCCCTTCCTTGGTGAACATCGCAAGATAGTCAAGCACTTCGCGGAACTGCTCGGTCTGCATCACGTTGCCGACCTTGCCGTCCTTGACGTAGAAGCCCTGCTGGGTCGGACCGCCGTTGTACTGGGTGACGATGCCGGTCGAGTTGAGGAACAGGAACGGGCTATACCAGCCCGCCAGCGTGTCGGTCGGCAATGCGGACAGGTTCATCGGGATCTCGTCGGCCTTGCCGTTGCCGTTCGGATCCTGGGTCTTGAAGGCCTCGAGCACCTTGGTCAGCTCGTCCCATGTGGTCGGAACGTCCAGCCCCAGCTTGTCCAGCCACTGCTTGTTGATCATCATATGCTGCCCGGAGGCCGAGAAACCCTTGCCTCGGCTGGAAGGCAGCGTATAGAGCTTGCCGTCGACCTCGACGAACTTCTTGGCGACCGGCTGCTCCTTGAAGAACTCCGCAACGTTCGGCAGCTTGTCCATATCCTGGTTGAGATCCTCGAACGCCGCGGAATTCTGCGCGGCGTCGTTCGGATTGTAGGCGCGGATGTTCAGATCGGCGATGTCGTTCGCGGCCAGCGACGCGTTCTTCTGCTGTCCCCACGCCGTGTCGAGCACGGTCTTCCACTCGATCTTCGCACCGGACTCCTTCTCAAGGTCCTTGGCCCACGTCATGTCCTTGATCGGGATCTGATTGGTGTTCTGCACCACCAGAATCGTCACGATGGGCTTGCCATCAGCCGTGGTCTTATTCGTTGCGGTGCCTTGCCCACATGCGGCGAGCGCGGTGAGCAGCATCGATGCCGCCCCGACCGCGGCCACACCCGTAATGACCTTGGATACACCCTTGTCCATTGGTACGTTCCTTTCCTGTGTTCCGACTTCATTGATTCGGAATGTGTTCTCGTGTTTGGCTACCACTCCAAACTCGCAACGCTGCGATTCTATAGCAACCAGACCTCGACTTCAACCAGCGCATTATCGGCGTGTCCACGTAAACATCATTGGAATATCAACCTTTTCCAGTATTCTCAATACAAATCGTAACGTTTTTCTAAAATCGTATCGACACCTACAACTCACTCGTCGGAAACATTCGGAACGCTCCCGTCTGTTGCTGTAGTCACCTTAAATCGCAACGATTCGACTCATGTTTGCCATCACGGTACAGTAGAGAACTGTCATATTCCATGCAACGACAACCAGCAAACGGTGATCCCATGCCAACTCTCAAAGACGTTGCGGCCAAGGCCGGCGTATCCCTCAGCACGGCCGGCGCCGCGATGCGCGGCGAGGACATCGTCAAGCCCGCCACCAAGGAGCTTGTGCTCGCCGCAGCCAAGGAGATCGGATACTCCCCCAATCTGTCGGCCCGTTTCCTCAAGAAGGGCCGCACCGGTGCGATCGCCGTCATGGTGCCGCACATCCTGCACCCCTACTACACGAACCTCGTCTATGCGGTCAGTCAAGAGGCCGGCCGGCACGGTCTGCGCACCATCATCCAGCAGACCGGCTACACGTCGGACAGCGAAACCGACGTGCTCGAGCAGATGGTCGGCTCCACGCTGTGCGACGGGCTCATCCTCAACGCCAGCAACGTCGACGACACGCACCTGCGCACGCTGCTCGGCAATCATCCGGCCGTGCTGCTCAACTATCTGACCGACAATCCGCTGTTCGACAACGTGCAGTCGTCGACCTCACGCGGCGTCGATCTTGCGTTCGGCTATCTGCAGGGACGCGGCTACCGGCACGCCGCCGTGATCGGCGGACGACGGATCCGTCCGGACGATCCGGACATCAGCCGGCAGAACGTCGGCATCCGGGCCGCGATGAGCGCGCTTGTCGACAGCGGCATGGGCGGTCCCGACGACTTCGTCGACTGCAACTGGTCCGTGGAGGGCGGCAAGGCCGTGGCGGAGGAACTGTGCCGGCCGATCGGCGACACTCGCGACGACGGCGTTCGCAACGACGACGATTCACCGCACACGGACGAGACGACCACGCCAGTCACGCGACTGGTCGACCGGTACGACGTGTTCTACTGCATGAACGACCTGGTCGCCTACGGTCTGATCCGCGGCCTGCATGAGCACGGCATCCGCGTGCCGGAGGACAAGGCCGTGTTCGGCCACGACGGCATCATCGCCGACCAGTTCACCATTCCCACGCTGTCCACCGTGGCCGTCGACTACGAAGCCATGGCCCGCAAGGCCGTCGGCCTGCTGCTCGACCAGATCAACCATCCGGGCAAAACACGCAAACCACGTACCGAAATCATCGGCTGCAAGCTCGTCGTCGGCGAATCGGCCTGACACCGGAATCGCGCTGCGCGCGATACCGTGTTGTTGGCGGCCTTCGGCCGCGGAGCTCCCCCACCCGGCTCCGCCGGGAGCCCCCTCAGTGAGGGGGCCGAGGCTGCCGCCAGCTTCATATGTCGTACGCAGCGGTTTACGCCGCATGGCAATGCGGAATCGCGCGACAGAACGATTCCGTTACGCGACGCCAGCGCTCGGGCACGTACCGTTGAGCGGGCAGTTGGCGCAGTCGGGCTTGCGCGCGTGGCAGACGGCGCGGCCGTGCAGGATCAGCCGGTGCGACAGGTCGGTCCACTCGGCCGGCGGGAAGCACGCGCAGATCTCCGCCTCGACCTTGACCGGATCGGATTTGGCGATGCGCCAGTCGCTGCGCCAATGCAGCCGGCCGGTCACGCGCATCACATGCGTGTCGACGGGGAATCCGGGAATGCCGAACGCGTTGCCAAGCACCACGTTCGCAGTTTTGCGCCCCACCCCGGGCAGGCTTGTCAGCTCGTCCATCGTGCGCGGCACCACGCCGTCGAACTCACGGTCGAGCCCTGCGGCGAGTCCCAGCAGATGCGCGGCCTTGGACCGGTAGAAGCCGAGCGGACGGATGATGTCCTCCACGTCCTCGGGCCGGGCCGCCGCCAACGCCGCCGCGTCCGGATACGCCGCGAACAGCGCGGGCGTGACGGTGTTGACGCGCTTGTCGGTGGTCTGCGCGCTGAGCACGGTCGCCACCAGCAGCTGGAACGGATTAGAAAAGTCAAGCGCGCATTTCGGCGCGGGAATCTCCTCGCACAGCAGCGCGTATTCGGCGTGCATGCGTTCGAGCCGCGCGCGTTTCGTCTCGCGGGGCATGACGGATCAGTCGAGATCCCCCGCAGCGTCCTGGTCCGGCGCAGCCGCGGATGATGAGGGTGCGGCCGAACCGGCGCGGGAAGCGTCGCCCGCCTCGTCCTCCGGCGGGTCGAACCGGTAGCCGACGTTGCGCACGGTGCCGATGAGATGCTCGTATTCGCCGCCGAGCTTGGCGCGCAGACGACGAATGTGCACGTCGACCGTGCGCGTGCCGCCGTAGTAGTCGTAGCCCCACACCTCCTGCAGCAGCTGCGCGCGCGTGAACACGCGGCCGGGATGCTGCACGAGGTACTTGAGCAGCTCGAATTCCTTGTACGCGAGGTCGATCGGATGGCCGTGCAGGGATGCGGTGTAGCCGTTCGTGTCCACCACAAGATCGCCGGAACGGATCTGACCGTCGGCCGACACCGTGCCGGATTCGCCGCCGGCCGCGTTCGCGCCCGCGCCTCCCAGCGGCGAGTTGCCGCGTTCGGACACGAGCCGCAGACGACCTTCGACCTCGGCCGGGGAAGCGGTGGAGACCACCACGTCGGCGATGCCCCACGTGGAGTTCACGACCGTGAAGCCGCCTTCGGTCAGGATCAGCACGATCGGCGTGGACAGGCCGGACGCATGGATGAGCCGGCACAGGGTCTTGGCGGAAGCGAGATCGTCGCGCGCGTCGATGAACAGGATCGTGTTCTCGGGCATCTTCACCAGCGAGGCCGCGTCCATCGGCAGCACGCGCACGCGATGCGACAGCAGGGCGAGCGACGGCAGCACGGTCGCGGGATCGGCCGCGAAGGTCATCAGCGTAAGATCCGTCACTTGTCGCCCCCTACAGTTGTTCGCGTTCACGTAACCTACCGGTCATCGTACCGGCTTGCACGTTGGTGCCTTATTTTACGCGCACAATATGGACAGTATGTTGGCAAAGGTTTGCCGTGCGCGCGTGCAGTCCGGCCGCGAGCGCGGCGTCCCACGACGCGGTCGGACCCACCGACGCGATAGGATGGACGCGATATATAGGAACAGTCCCCGCGTCCGGCATCGGCCGCGGCGTCCGAACGCTCCCTGCCGGCAGTCCGGCACGGGACGAGGATCGCCGGTCCGGTCTGCCGCGACGCGGTCGGCGACGAGGCGGGGAGCGGAACATGACGGAAGATCAGCAGGGCCGGAACGGTCTGGACTCACGTTCGACGGCCACGGCCGACGCCGTGCCGTCCGGCGCGCACGCGTCGTTCGCCGGCCGGTATGCGGCCGGTTTCGCACTCCTGCCATTGATGGTGGTGCTGGTGCTCGCGTTCGGCGGAGCCGGCACGACCGGACTGGCGGTCTGGACGGCGGTGCTGATGATCGCGTTCCTGATCTGTTCGCCGTTGCGCGACGGGATTCCCGGTCGCGTGATCGCGGAGATCGCCGGCGTCGCGTCGTTCTGCTTCGCCTGCTACCCCGGACTGCTGTCGTGGGCGATGTTCGGCCTGTTCGGCGATCGCACCCCGGGCGTCTCGGCCTCCGCTCTCGATCAGTTCGCATGGTTCGCCGGTGTCGGCGGACTGCTGATCGCGCTCATCGTCGTCTCGTTCATTCGGCAGATGGCGCGCGCCGAACGATCCCACCTGATCCGCGGCCTGTCGCACAGCGTGCTCGACGGCGTGGCGATGATCGCCGCCCCCGGCTGGCTGTTCCTGCCCGGCTACATGGCCCTGCCCGACGCGGGCGCATCCAACACGGCCATGTTTCTGTCCGCGATCATCGTGATCCTGCTCATGCTGGCCCTCGTCGTCGCCTCTAACTGGTGGATGGCCGAAGCCGACCCGGACGAGCACGCGCGCGCCCCGTGGCTCGGCATCATCGTGCTGCCGGCACTCCTGTCCGCCCCGCTGATCCCCCTCGCCTCCAGCATCGCCGCGCTCCTCGGCTGAATCATCGGCTGAACGGTGGAGGCCATTCCCTCCTCTCCGCCCGAACGCTCTCCATTCAGGGTGCCGGCGATGAAGGTGCGTTACGACGATTTGGGTCTCGCCGGGCAATTCGTATAAGCTTTTGCATGGATGCCCATGGATGGGTGCCGGAACAGTCGACGATGACGTTGGACGGAGGGGATTGTCATGAAGCGGTTTTCGAAGGTGCAGCGATTCGTGCTGGCGTTCATCGTCATCGTTATTGTCGGCGCCGTTGGACGGATGGCCTACATGAGGTTCGATCTCATCAACTTCGTGTTCACCGTAAACGCATATGACTGCTCGTATGAAAAGCATGATGATCGGATCGACACATTGACGTTCTCGATTTCCGACGGATCCGAATATGTGACGAAGACCATGCCGGTCCCTGATGACCTGCAGCAGGAGGCGTCACGCAACGATGCCGATTCGATCATAGGGGTGACCGTCATCTACCGCATTCCCAGGTATGAACTGACGAAAAACCATGTGACGATAACCGGCGACGCCCCGTACATATTCAGTCTCGACGGTCTCGACCGATACGCCACGCTCACGAGCATCGATTTCACGGACTGACCGGCGGCCGTCCTGCGCACCGCCTCCGGCAGTAGCATAAGTGGCTCTTGGCATTTTGGCGTGTATGGCGTCATTGCCAACGTGTCTGCGCAGTCTCGGAATCGCGCTGTCGCGCGATGCTGTGTCGTTTGGCGGCAGCTCCCGCCGCCGCATGTGACCTCTTTGGGTCGGTGAAGTCGGGCGACGATTGAGGTAGTCGATAGAGCGATGCCAGCAGCAACTGAGATAACCGGCGGCGATGATGCTGGCGGTAGCCTCGGCCCCCTCACCGAGGGGGCTGTCACGCGAAGCGTGACTGGGGGAGCTCCGCGGCCGCGAGGCCGCCGACAACACGGCATCGCGCTTCGCGCGATCCCGTCCTCTTTGCCGAACTCGCTACGCTATTCATATGAGCGACCACCACGTCCGAGAGTATGACCTTGCCAACACCGGCAGGGCCCGAGCATTACGCCGGGACATGACGCCCTGGGAGCGCAAGCTGTGGTACCGGTTCCTCACCGGTCGTACACCCCGATGGCAGCGGCAGAAGCCCATCGGCCGGTATATCGTCGACTTCTACTGCGCCAAAGCAAGACTGATCGTCGAGCTTGATGGCGGTGGGCATTACGCGGACGGGCAGCGGGTCCGGGACGAGGAGCGCACGCGCGTGCTGGAGGAGCGGGGGATGATGGTGGTCCGGTTCGCGAACAATCAGGTGGATCGCATGTTCGACGCGGTGTGCGCGAGGATCGAACAGGTGGTGCAGGAGCGCCTGGCGGGGGTGTGAGCGTGCCGGCGTGGTCTTGGAATCGCGCTGTCGCGCGATGCTGCTTGTTGGCGGCCTCGCGGCCGCGGAGCTCCCCCAGTC
>NZ_JAFEJT020000076.1 GCF_018555435.2 Bifidobacterium amazonense | reverse complement strand
CCTGTACCTGTCCGATTTCAACAAGGACGTGATCGGCAAGCTGCTGCGCGAAAAGCACCTCGAATTCCATCCGCTGTTCCGCGCGCCGCTGCACGTGTTCCTTGCACGCACCAACCCGTTGGCGACCTGGTTGATGATGTCCTTGGTGCGCGTCTCGCGGATGGTGAACTCGTATTCGTCGGACTTGATCGAGTTGATCATCTCGACGAACGCCTCAACGGCGAACATGTAGTGTTGGGTGGACACGGAGCACAGCTGCTTGCGCGGCTTCGCGTTCTTGTAGCGCTCCTCGAGCAGCGCGGCCTGGTCGAGCACCTGACGCGCGTAGGTGAGGAATTCGGCACCGTCGACGGTCAGAGCGATGCCCTGCGAGGAGCGGGTGAAGATCTCGATGCCCAGCTCGTTCTCGAGTTCCTTGACGGACGAGCTCAACGCGGGCTGCGAGACGTACAGTTCGTGCGAGGCCTCGTTCATCGACCCGCATTCGACGATCTTGACGATGTATTTCAGCTGCAGCAGTGTCATAGATTCTAGTTATATCCTAAGCCCGCTACGTGGGCTTAGGATATAACGGTCTTTCTTGAATCTTCGGACCACATATTTCGGTCAGATCGACGATCGAGAGGTTGATTTCGCTCATTGCCGGAGTCGGTTCGACGATTGAGAGGCTAGAACGTCAGCGGACTGCCGGCAATAACGGCTTTCCACGGTGGCCAAGGCGCCGCGCAGACACGATGTTCGCGACGGTAAAGCCTCTCAACCGTCGAACTGACCCTTGCGGGATCGAAAATCAGCCTCTCGATCGTCAAACAGGCGTCCTCACGGAGTGCGAGTTATGACCGATCCATTGATTGATCAGCAGGCAGCGCAACAAAAAGCGGGGCACGACCGTCACCGACCGTGCCCCGCTTATGCGTTATTTCGACCGCACTGCTCACGCGCCGTACTGGGCGAGATACGCGTCGGCCGAGGCCTTGATCTCGGGGGTCACGTACGGCTGGCCGGACGCGGTCTCGATGTGCTGACCGGCTTCGAAGATCTCACGCACGTTGGCGATGGCGAACACCGGGAAGCCGAACTCGGCCTCGACGGCCTTGACGGCGGACAGGTCGGAGTCCTTGGTCTTCTCCATGCGGTCGACCGACAGCACGAGGCCCACGACCTCGACGTCCGCTTCGGCCTTGAGCTTGGGGATGACTTCGCGCACGGCGGTGCCGGCGGTCATCACGTCGTCGACGAGCAGCACCTTCATGCCGTCCTTGAGCTGTGTGCCGACCATCATGCCGCCGTCGCCGTGGTCCTTCTTCTCCTTGCGGTCGAACGTGTAGCCGACCTCCATGCCGTGCGCGGAGGTCAACGCGATCGCGGTGGAGACACCCAGCGGGATGCCCTTGTACGCGGGGCCGAACACGGTGTCGATGTCGGCGGGCAGGTTGCCGGCCTTGATCTCCTCGGCGATCTTCTCGGCGTAGAACGCGCCGAGCGTGGCGATCTTGCGGCCGTCGTTGAACGCGCCCGCGTTGATGAAGTACGGGGACTTGCGGCCGGACTTCAGGGTGAAGTCGCCGAACTTGAGGGCCTGCGAGTCGAGCAGGAACTCGGTGAAGCGATGATCGAGCGATGCGATGGTCATGATGGTGTTTCTCCTTACCTTAAAAGTCGTCAGCGCCAGGTCTCGCCCGCGGCGAGCTTGGCCGCAAGCTCCGGACGCGAGTCGAGCAGGTCGTCGAGTTCGCGGGCCACGCGGATCGGCGCGGTCGGATCGTACAGCGCGGCCGCGCCCACTTCCACGGCGTTCGCGCCGGCGTACAGGAATTCGAGCGCCTTTTCGCCCGAGTCGATGCCGCCGATGCCGATGATCGGAATGTCCGGCAATGCCTGGCGCACGCGCCATACGAAGCCGAGCGCGATCGGGAAGATCGCCGGTCCGCTCACGCCGCCGGTGCGGTTGGAGATGATCGGCTCGCCGGTGCGGATGTCGATGCGCATGCCGACAAGCGTGTTGATGAGGCTCAAGGCGTCCGCGCCCGCTTCGGCGGCGGCGCGCGCGATGAGCGCGATGTCGGTCACGTTCGGAGACAGTTTGACGATCATCGGCTTGGACGTGAGCTTGCGCAGGTGGCCGATGAGGCGGCTCAGCGCGACCGGATCGGTGCCGACGGACATGCCGCCGTGGCTCACGTTCGGGCAGCTCACGTTGATTTCGAGCATGTCGGCCGGCGAGTCGGCGAGTTTGGCGACGACCTGCGCGTAGTCGTCGTCGCTGTGTCCGGCGACATTAGTGATGACGGTCGCGCCGAGTTCCTTGAGTTTCGGCAGTTCGTCGACGAGATAGTGGTCGACGCCGGGGTTCTGCAGGCCGACCGCGTTGACCATGCCGGCGGGGCTTTCCGCGGTACGCGGGCCGGGGTTGCCCTCCCACGGCACCGGGGAGACGCCCTTGGTGCAGATCGCGCCCATCTGGCTCACGTCGTAGAACCAACGGCAGGCGGCCAGCTGGAACGTGCCGGACGCGGTGCCGACGGGGTTCTTCCATTCGACGCCGGCGACGACGGTCCTATGCTTCCACTCGTGCTTCTCGTACACGTTGATCGGGGTGTTGTTCGTCGGTGCAGTCATCGCTCACGCCTCCCATCCGAGCTGTTCCGCGGTGAACACGGGGCCGTCCGAGCACACCTTCTTGCGTCCGTCGACGGTGTCGACCACGCACACCACGCAGGTACCGTAGCCGCATCCCATACGCTGTTCCATGCTCAGCTGGCTCGGAATGCCGCGCTTGGACGCCCACTGGGCGACAGCCTTCATCATCGGCAGCGGACCGCAGGACAGGATCACGGGGGCGAGCCCGTCACGGGTCAGTTCGCCGGCGGCCTCGAGCCGGTCGAGCAGCGTGATGACGTTGCCTTCGGATTCGTCGATGCTCACCGTCGCGTCCGCGTAGCGGGACACGTACTGGTCGGCGAAATGGTCATTGCGGTAGCCGAACACGGCGGTGGTGCGCGCGTCCGCGTTCGACTGCAGATACTGCGCGGTGTAGATGAGCGGCGGCACGCCGAGTCCGCCGCCGACGAGGATGTAGTGCGCGGCGGTTTTCGTGTTGAACGGCCGGCCGAGCGGGCCGAGCACGTCGATCGTGTCGCCCGCGGCAAGACGCGAGAATTCGTCGGTGCCCTTGCCGACGACCGCGAAGATGACGCTCACCAGATCACCGTCCACCTCGCTCACGCCGAACGGGCGCGGCAGCAGCTTCATCGGATCGTGGCTGAACAGGTTCACGAACTGTGCCGGACGCGCGTGCTTCGCGACGTACGCGTCACGGAACGTGAGACGGTACACGCCTTCGGTGAGTTTCGTGACCTCGGTGATCTCGACCGTGTGACGGCCCGGGAAATAGCCGGCCTCGGTCGCCTCGGCGACCACGTCGGCGGTGGTGGTGAAAGGTGCGGTGGGCATTGCTTCCTTGGTTCTCCTCGTCTGCATCAATCTATTCGACGCCAATGGTCCAGCTTACGGCATGGCCTGCCGTAAGCACGTATGCATGTGGCGCGGCTCCCGCGATGGCCGGGAGCCGCGCCACGCGGTCACCGTCAGCGGTACACGTTCACGCGCAGGTCGTCGCGCATGTCGCTTGCGGCCCGACGCGCGGCGGAGGCGACCAGGGCGAGCGCCTCATCGGCGCTCATGTCGTCGCGGTATTCGCCGCTCTTCTTCCATGCGCCGATGATGCCGCGCGACGAGTTGACGATCGCGCCGGAGCCGTCCGCGTCGAACATGCCGGCGACGCCGGCCGCCGTGCCGCCCTGGGCTCCGTAGCCGGGCACGAGGAAGAACGTGTGCGGCATGCGTTCGCGCAATGCCGCGCCCTCCTCGGGATGGGTCGCGCCGACGACCGCGCCGACGCGCGAGTAGCCGTGGTCGCCGATGGAGCCGCTCCCCCAGCCTTCGACCAGATCGGCGACGCGCTCGTAGAGTTTGCCGCCGTTGGCGAGGTCGAGTTCCTGCAGTTCCTTGCTGGACGGGTTCGACGTGCGCACGAGCACGAAGATGTCCTTGTCGGACTGCACGGCCGCGTCCACGAACGGCGTGATGCCGTCGGTGCCGAGATAGGGGTTCACGGTGACCGCGTCCTCGTGCCACGGGTCGAACGGCTGCGCGTCCTCGCCGGCGGTGCCGGCCGCGACGCCGCTCAGGTGCCCGGCGTAGGCTGCCGCGGTCGAACCGATGTCGCCGCGCTTGATGTCGCCGAGCACGTACAGGCCCTGCTGCTGCGCGTATTCGCAGGTCATCGTGTACACGTCCACGCCGGCCGGTCCGATCGCCTCGTACATGGCGATCTGCGGTTTGACGGCGGGCACGATGTCGGCGACCGCGTCGATGATCGTGCGGTTGAATTCGAAGTAGGCGACGGCGAGCTGCGCGGCCGGAATCTCCGACTCGTCCTCGACGGAGTCGCGCACCTCGTCGGCGAACGACGCGACGACCTGCGGCGGCACGAGTGCCGGCGTCGGGTCGAGTCCGACGACGCTCGGGTTCTGCGCGTTGTCGATCGCTTCGATCAGTCGATCCATGACGTTGTCCTTTCGTCCAGTCCCCTCGGCTCCCCTTGTCAGGGGAGCTGTCAGCCGAAGGCTGGCTGAGGGGTAGTCACACCCATGGCAATCGATGCGACTATACGTAATTGCTAGTAATTGCTAGTAATCACCGAATCCTGCTGAACACCAGTTTCGAGCCGATCACCGTGGCGAGCGGCCGGCCGGTGACCTGCCATCCACCGAACGGCGTGTTGCGCGCGGCCGAATGGAACCGTTCCGGGTCGACCGTCCATGGTTCGTTCGTGTTCAGGATCACCAGATCGACGTTCTCCGGGTGCTCCACGCGTCCCAGGTCCAGCGTGCGCTTGACCGCGCACTTGGACGAAGTGTTGAGCAGTCCGGCCACGTCGGTCGGCGTGTGGCCCATGAGATGCTGCGGCGCGACCGACATGAGTTCGATGAGTCGTTTGTCATCGATGTATCCGCCGTCGACGAGCACCTTGTGTGCCACGCCGTATGCGCATTCGAGTCCGATGATGCCGTTGGGAGCCTCGAGGAAGCCGAGTTCCTTTTCGGCGAGCGTGTGCGGCGCGTGATCGGTGGCGAGCATGTCGACGGTGCCGTCCGCGATCGCGGCGATCGTGGCCTGACGGTCGGCCGCGGAGCGCAGCGGCGGGTTCATCTTCGCGAGCGTACCGTAGCGCAGCAGGTCCTCGTCGCACAGCGCGATGTAGTGCGGCGCGGTCTCGCAGGTGATCGGCAGTCCTTCGGCCTTGGCCTTGCGGATCGCGTCGAACGAGATCGCCGTGCTCACGTGCTGGAAGTGCACGTGGACGCCGGTTTCGCGGGCCTTGGCGATGTCGCGCGCCACGATCTTCAGCTCGGTATCCTCCGGGATGCCGGGCACGCCGAGTTCGCGCGCCACCGGACCGTCGTTGACGGCGCCGGTGTCGTGGTGCTCGCAGTGCTCGATCAGGTACAGTCCGGTGTCCTTGACGTTCTTCAGCACGTCGTCGAGGATCGCCGGGGTGACGGCCGATCCGTCGTCGCTGACCGCGCTCACCGGGTGGGCGAGCTGGTACTCGTCCTTCGCGGCTCCGCGCACGGTCGCGGACGACGGCAGATACTCGCGCCAACGGGCCGGATCGGTCGCCTCGCCGCCGACGCGGCCCTTCGACGCGCACACGCACAGGTCGTAGCGCACCGGCAGCGCCGTATCGTGCGCGGACTCGTAATGCTGCAGGTAGTCGATCACCGTATCGTAGCCGGCGTCGAGCACTTCAGACGCGCCGGGTTCGCCGGCGACGACCGGCTCTCCGTCCATCGCGGGCACGGTGTTCGGCATGATGAGCACGTTCGTGTAGCCGCCGGACGCGGATGCGCGGCAGCCGGAGATCATCGACTCCTTGTACGTCTGGCCGGGATCGCGGAAGTGCACGTGCGGGTCGGCGAAGCCGGGCGCGACGGTCAGCCCGGTCGCGTCGAACTCGCCGTCCGTGACCGCGCCCGTCTCGCTGAACAGCCGGTCCGCGTCCGTATCGGGAATCACCAGGTCGATCGTCTCGCCGGTGTCCCACACCGTGATGTTGCGCAGGGTCAGCATTACAGTTTCGCTTCCTCGTCGCAATAGTCGCAACGGTATTCCTGTCGCTCCGAATGCGTCAGGTGGAACATCTGGTCGATGCCGCGTTCGGTGGTGGTCACGCAGCGCGGGTTCTTGCAGGTGAGGATGTTGACCACGTGCTCGGGCAGCGTCGGCGTCTTCTTTTCGACGATCTTGCCGCCGCGCACGATGCCGACCGTCGCGGTGCGCGCGACGAGGCCGAGCACGTCGAGGTCGATGGCCGGGGTCTTCTTGCCGTCCTCGTCCTCGATCTTGATGATGTCCTTCGTGCCGTACAGGTGGCTGTCGGTGTTCATGATCAGCGCGAGCTTGGTCTTCGCCGGGTTGATCTTGAGATAGTCGAGCACCTTGAGCGCGGTGCCGGCCGGCACGTGATCGATGATGATGCCGTTGACGATGCTGGTGACTTCCATCAGGCCTGGACCTCCTTCTTGTCAAGCGGTTCGTAGCCGGGCAGTTCGTCGCCGACCACGGAGCTTTCGAGCGCCATGCGCATGAGCATGCCGTTCTTCACCTGCTCGAAGTAGGCGGCGCGCGGGTCGTTGTCCACTTCGACGGCGATCTCGTTGATGCGCGGCAGCGGATGCAGCACGGCCATGCTCTCCTTGGCGAGCTGAAGCTTGTCCTCGTCGAGGATGTACGTGTCGCGCAGACGCAGGTAGTCGTCCTCGTTGAAGAAGCGCTCCTGCTGCACGCGGGTCATGTACAGCACGTCGAGGTCGCCGATCACGGAGACGAGGTCGCGCACCTCGGTGTAGGAGCAGGACGGGGTCGCGTCGATGCGGTCGAGCACGTACTGCGGGGTCTTGAGCTCGTCGGGGCTGATGAGCACGAAATGCACGTTGCCGAACCGGCACAGCGTTTCGATGAGGCTGTGCACGGTGCGGCCGAACATGAGGTCGCCGCACAGGCCGACGGTCAGGTCGGTGACGCGGCCGAAGCGCGACTGCAGGGTGGCCAGGTCGGCGAGCGTCTGCGTGGGGTGCATGTGGCCGCCGTCGCCGGCGTTGATGACCGGCACGGATGCGGCGCGGGAGGCGACGAGCGCGGCGCCTTCCTTCGGATGGCGGATGGCGACCACGTCGACGTAGTTCGACACGGTCTTGAGCGTGTCCGCGATCGACTCGCCCTTGGACGCGGAGGACAGCTGGGAGCCGGCGAAGCCGATCACCTTGCCGCCGAGGCGCAGCATGGCGGTTTCGAAGCTCAGACGCGTGCGCGTGCTCGGCTCGTAGAACAGTGTGGCCAGCACCCTGCCGTCGCAGGTGTGCGCGACCTCGCGGCGGTGGGAATCGATGTACTGCGCCTTATGCAGCAGTTCCTTGATCTGGCGGAGGGAAAGATCATCGAGCGAGATGACGCTCTTGCCAATCATCGGCGTCTCCGCCGACTCGTCTGTTACTGACACGGCTCACCTTTCTTGCGTGAAGCGGATAAGGTGGCCACAGAAGTGACCTATCCGACTATACACGCGACCGGCCCCGCCGCGCGACATCCGCGTGCCCCGCGTGTTCACTCCGCGTTCACCTGCGTGGGATGCAGGTCACAGGTTGCGCTCACCGACGTCAGCGAGCGCAGCATTCCTTCAACCGTCGCTGCAATGCCGTATCCACGGCGAACAGATACAGGCCGTGCACACCTCGTTTCAGAAGTACATTGAGCTCGTGCCGCAGATTGGATTCCGCGCAGTCACCGAGATGTCCGCCCACGAAGTCTTTGCGCTTGTTGGTCGCCAGATAGTTTCGGCTGGCGGACGTATCGAACACGATTCTCCCGTCACGATAGGTCACCGACGGTCCGATGATGACACCGGCGACATTCAGATCGAATCCTTGGATCGTGAATATCGAGCCGACCTCGTCTACCGTATAGGGTTTTTCGGCCCAGGCCAGATCCTTATCCAGTTTTCCGGGATCCGGATCGGTCAGCTGATAGTTCCACGGCAGCACGAACTGTTCGTCTGCGGCTATCGTGCCCTCATATGCGGTGCCACGTTGCCATGTGCCCGATTCATCGCGGTGCAATGCCACATTCCAGTATCCATGCGGGTCGTCCTTGTTCTTCGACGCCGATGAATACGGCCAATCGTATGTCGCCAGCAACCTGGACAGGCCTACGCCATTCCAACCGCCCGACTCCTCCCGAGCCTTGTCCACGATGGCCTCGTGCAACGCCATGGGGGAATCGAACACCTTGACCTCATACGACTGCCCGGTCCGAGGATCGCGGCGGTCGGACGGCAGTCTGTCCAGAGCCGTGCCCGATGCGAAATCATTGATCCAACGGATCATGGAATCGCTGGCGGCGATACGAAACTGTCTGTCAAGCCGAACATGCGCCACGTCTATGGATATCGGTTCCAATCCTTCAGATTTCCCGTATGTCACCGTATGGAACATGGCATCCGACTTCTCGTCTGTGGACATCCCGCCCGTCAGTCCCATCATGCGCATGGTTTCAGGATGCCACTGCTGACGAG
The DNA here is from genome assembly GCF_018555435.2 of Bifidobacterium amazonense. Taxonomy (GTDB): domain Bacteria; phylum Actinomycetota; class Actinomycetes; order Actinomycetales; family Bifidobacteriaceae; genus Bifidobacterium; species Bifidobacterium amazonense. Next base: position 4,670 of record NZ_JAFEJT020000076.1, on the reverse strand, counting down.
TCTGCAGTATCTGATCGGGATCGAACACCGCCACGACGATCTTCGCCCGACGCAGGATGTCATACAGCTGGTTTTTACCCGAATAGCCTTGATTGCCCTGCGTTGCGAGCAGATGCGCCTCGTCCACCAATACGATGTCGGCGTGCCCGTTCGGTTTGGACGGATCGCGTCTTTCGGAGCCCTCCTTCTTGTAGCTGAACCTGTTGATGAACTGAGTCGGCAGCATCACTACTTCGCCGGATTGTTTCTGCAACCCAAGCTTGGTGGCTATCTGGTTGTACACATGAACCTGCTCCTTGTGGTTCACCAGAACGAACGCGGATAATTCTCCGGTCCGTCCGCCAGACGAATACAGGAGATCCGCATCTTCGTCCATGTCGGGATATCGCATGGCGTATGTGCCCAATTCCGTACGAATGCGGTAGAACAAATGACTGAGCAGCACCGTTTTGCCGGTGCCCGCAGCACCCTGTACGAAAATGAGCTTCGGTCTGGACGCATGTCTCCCGCACTCATTATCCGCGTCCGGTTTTTCGGCGAGTACGGCCGTCAGACGCGTCAATATCATCTCCTCGGCGTCCATCTGTTCAGGACTGAGCCGATGGAACGGCGACGCCTTGAACAATGCGGAATCCCGTATGATTTCCTCAGCCGGGAACAGTTCCGGATCATCCCGGTGTAGTCCCAGCCAGATCTGCGTGAAGATCTCATCGAACCGATCCGAGGTGTAGTACTTGCCTTGGGCGTTCGTTCGACGGTTGTTCAGCCGCTTCACCGATGGGGCACTGGACATGTAATGCATGAGTCGATTCTCTATGTCCAAGGTCAGGGACTTGTTGAACAACGGATGGGAAATGACATATTGTCTGACGGCGCACGGATCGTTCCCCACTGCATCGGCGATGGCTTTCCAATCCGTTCTCGTCCGCGGATCAATCGTCAGATGTTGCACCGTCCGATGAACAATGTCGTTTGTCTCCCCGACATACACGGTGTACTCCGTGTGATTCGAATGACGGTTCTTCTCATCGGAATACACGACGTATACGGTCGGGTATTCGGTCAGGTATACAAGTTGTTCGAGTAGAAATCGGTCAAGCAGGGACTCGCTTTTCGGCATCGCGACCGACTCCCGCAGCTGCAGCTCCAAAGCATGTCTGAAATCGGCTTGATCATGTCGCCCATACGGGAGATTGACGATCCTTAACGAGGGAGCATCCGTTTTCATGTTCATACCACGATTCTCTGCGGGCAACCGATGGCTGCCATTATATGGCACGTACAATGAAGGCATGATCAGCGACAGCACCATTCAGGCACTTCGGGATTTCACTGCGGAACGGCAATGGGAACGGTTCCATACTCCGGAGAATCTTGCGAAATCGATCAGCATAGAAGCGGCCGAACTACTTGAGTGCTATCAGTGGGCGCCATCGCCCGTACCGGACGCTGCCCACGCTCAGGAGGAATTGGCGGATGTGCTCACCTATTGCGTCATGATGGCGGATGCCCTCGGCGTCGACATGGACGACATCATCATGCGGAAACTTGAGAAAACGAAACAAAAGTACCCGGCGACGCTGGTGCGGGATGACCTTCAGACCTCCCAGCAGTTGCACTGGCAAGCCCGAACGGGTCGAAACGGCGGTGTCGGGGTTGCCGATCACTGCCCGGAATAAACAATGGATGAAGCGTGCAGATAGCGGATGCCCAAGCAGGAATCAGAGGTGGGACCATGCAACTGCGATTCACCAGTCACATCGGCATCAGTGACGCGGACGTCGGCGACGATACGGACGATGCACTGCTGTTCGTCATGTTCCACGGGTACGGGAACGACGAATCGGAGATGGTGCGCATCATCGATGCCGTATACCGGGCCGACCACGTGCCTGATGCTGACGACGTACCGTCCGACGAACGATTCGTCGTGACGGGACCGGCGAACGCACTGTCACGCGGATCGTCGGCGTCACCGTCGCCGTCGCCGAGCTGGCTGTCGTTCCGTGGAACGGTCGACCGGCCGTACATGGGTGGCTCGTACTGGTATCCGGACGGATGCGGCGTCGACGAGCGCCGTCGCGCATGTTCTGCGGTCGGCGACGCGGTCGTGCCGCTGTTGGACGCCACGGCGTTCGTCGGTCGACGTAAGGTGCTCGTCGGCTTTTCGCAGGGCGGATACCTGTCGTACCGCATGGTCGTCGAGCATCCGACGTTGTTCGACGCCGCGATCCTGCTCAGCCCGTCGTTCAAAGGCGAGGAGGATTCTGTGCTGGATTCGCCGACCCGGTTCTTCCTCGCCTACGGTTCCCTCGACCGCACGATCCCACCGGCCGACCAGCGTACCGCACGTCGTGTGCTCGGCGCGGCCGGACATTTGGAATACCACGAGTATCCAGACATGGCCCACGCCATCTGCGATCGGGAGATCGCGGACATCCGCGCGTTCCTGGACCGCTGAGCCACCTGTCACAATCGACCGACTCGCCGTCGCAGCCGTGGTTCACACACCACATCCGCCCGTCGACCCGCCTCCGCGAAGAAGTAGTCCTTCACTACCGCATGGTGTTCGCCGCATCCACGAACGCGGCGAACACCGAACGGCTGGCGGCCGACGTGCGCCACGCGTGTTCGGGATGCCATTGGACGCCCCACACGAACCGCTTCGACGGCATCCATGCGGCCTCGATCAGCCCGTCCTCGCTGACGGCCATCGGCCGCAGCGGTTCGGCCAGTCGTTCGACGGCCTGATGGTGCCGGCTGTTCACGCCAAGTCCATCCGTGCCGAGCAGGTCGTGCAGCGGTGTGCCGGGCAGGATGCTCACCTGATGCTGCACCGCGTCGTACGGCGGTTTCATGTCATGGTCGACCGGTCCGGGATGCTCGGTGGGCAGGTCCTGGTACAGCGTGCCGCCAAGCGCCGCGTTCATGAACTGGAGTCCACGGCATACGCCCAGCATCGGCATGTCCCGTTCCAGCGCGATGTTCAGCAGCGTGCCTTCCATCGCGTCACGCTGCGGGCAGATGGTGCCGCATTGCTCGATCGGAACGCGACCGTACAGCGCCGGGTCCACGTCATGTCCGCCGGACAGCAGCAGGCCGTCGCACGCGTCCATCAGACGGAGCAGCAGTTCCTCATCTTCGGTGAGCGGCAGCATGACCGGCGCTCCGCCCGCCGCGGCAATGCCTTCCATATATCCGGGCAGCATCCACAGACTGTCCCGTTCTATGTCCACGAGCGGCGTGATGCCGATGATCGGCCGGTCCGCCGGCTGCGTCTGATCGTTCATACCCGTACCCTTCCTCGATGATGTCGATGCGATCCGTAGCACATGCTACCGGTTCGACATGAACCGCCGTTATATCGCGAAGCCCGTGTCCTGTTCATGAGGATCGCGGGGCTTCACAAGGTCAGGGTTCCCGACCGGTTCGGCTTATTCGCAGGCGACGCCGTTGCCGTCGCGGTCGAGTTTGGTCGAATAGCCGGGATCGCCTTTGTACAACGGCGCCTTGCCGGCGGCCCGGACGGCGTCGCAGTTCTTGTAGGTGACCGTGCCGTCCCCGCTGGTATCCGTCGAGGATGACGGCTGGTCGTCGGCTGTGTTCTGGCCGGCGTCGCTCTGGTCCGTATTGTTCTGATCGGTATCATCCGCCGCGTTTGCGGAAGCGTCCTCCGGCACGGTTTGCGACGGACAGCTGGCAAGCACGTTCGCCATGGCATCGTGCTCGGCTTGGGTGACCCACAGCGCATATTTGGCCTTGACGCCGATCTGTCGGGCCACGTATGCGCAACGGTACGATTTGTTCGCCGGCAGCCATGTCGCCGCATCGCCGTCGCTTTTCTGTTGGTTGGACGGACCGTCGACGGCGAGCAGATTGTACGGATCGTTGGCGAGCTGCTTGCGCTGGTCTGCGGTCAGCTGCTGCGCACCTTTCTGCCATGCGTCCGACAGTGCGACGACATGGTCGATCTGGACCGCGGCGCTGGTGTTCTGCCCTCGTACGAAATCGATGACGGTTCCGGTGTACGGATCGTTGAGCGTACCGGATGCGACGACGCAGTCGTGCGTGCCGGCCTTGTAGGTTTTGTCGGTCAGGTCTCGGTTGAGGATGTCGTTGCGTGTGTCGCAGCCGTTATGGTCGACGTCGGCCCATGCCGCACCGAACTGGTCACGCGAATAGCCGGTTTTCGGCGCCCTGCCCTTGATGGGGAGCGTGTTTAGGGTGTCGGTGGCCAATGTGCCGCCCGCATCCGTTCCCGTGGATGAGGACTGGGTTTCGCTGTCCGATGGTATGGGGACCGTGCATGCGGACAGGCCCAGTGCCACCGTGAACGCCAACGCCGCGATGCCGATTCCGCGGCCGATGCCGGTGATCCGCCGATGCATGGTGTGCCATGATTCGTGTGATTCGTCTGCAAACGGAGACATACAACCTCCCCTGTTTCGCGTATCCTACGTCGGGCGTGATGCCCGTTCGTATCGGAACGATAGGTGACTATAAACAAAAGAGCCCCCGGAGTGTTGCCTTCGGGGGCTCTTGAAAGTGTGAATGCGGCGGTGTGCTACTCTCCCACACTCTATCGGGTGCAGTACCATTGCCGTGCCAGGCCTTAGCTTCCGGGTTCGGAATGGAGCCGGGCGTCTCACCTGGGCCATGACCGCCGCAAA
>NZ_JAFEJT020000075.1 GCF_018555435.2 Bifidobacterium amazonense | reverse complement strand
GACAGCGACAGGCCGAACAGATTCGTGTTCACGCCGCGGTAGATCGTCACCACGCCGTCGCTGTCCGCCAGATAGTAGCGGCTCTGGCTCCACGCGTACGCGCCCCACGCCAGGCCGGCCAGCACGGCCAGCACCACGATCGACGTGAGCGTCACCGCGAAACGGTTGCGATGGCGTCGCACGCGCTTCGCATGCCGCTGCTCGAGCTGCTCGTGGTGGATCGCCTTCTTGACCTCCGGATCGTTCGGATCGGCCGTCATGCGGCCGTCCGACTTCTGCACCACCGGGATCTCGCCCGTGTCGGGCACCGTGCGGTCGCCGTTCTCCTCGCGCACGTCCGCGGGCTGCACCACGCGCGGCGCGGGGCCGGTCTTGTCCTTGCGATTCGAGTCCTGCACGAGCGCGGCCGCGCGCATCGCCGGCGAGGTCTGGTCCTCGCGCAGCGCGGGGGCGGTTGCGACCGGGGCGTTCACGATGTCGGCGATCGGCTCGAGGCTGGCGCTCGCCGCGCCGCCCACGAGCAGCGTCTGATGCGGCAGGTCGAAGGCGTCCGCGTCGAGCGCGAGCGTCGCGTCGGCGATCACGGCGGTCACGTTGTCCGTGCTGCCGGCCTTGAGCGCCATGCCGACGAGCCGCTGCGCGCACTCCTCCTGATCGGTGCAGTCGGCCATGACCTGCTCGATCGTCGAATCCTCGAGCACGCCGCACAGGCCGTCCGAGCACAGCAGCCAGCGGTCGGCCGGATGCGCCTTGCGGATCGCGATGTCGGGCCGCGGATCGATGTCGAAGTCGCCGAGCACGCGCATCACGACGTTGCGCTGCGGATGGTTCTTCGCCTCCGTCTCGTTGATGCGGCCCATGTCGATCAGATGCTGCACGAGGCTGTGGTCGTGCGTCATGCGCGTGAGTTTGCCGTCGCGCAGCAGGTACGCGCGCGAGTCGCCGATGTGCGAAAGCACCCAGTAGCCGGCCACCAGCACGACGGCGGTGACGGTGGTGCCCATGCCGGCCAGCTTGCGTTCGCGTTTCGCCTTGCCGACGATCGCGTCGTGCGCGGCGATCACCGAGGTCTCCAACATGCGCGAGACGGCCTGGATGTCGCCGCTGACGTCGTCGTGCTCGATATGCGCGAGCGAGCGGATGGCGATCGTCGAGGCGGTGTCGCCGCCCGCGTGGCCGCCCATGCCGTCGCAGATCGCGGCGAGATGCTCGCCGGCGAACGACGAATCCTGGTTGTTGGAACGCACGGTGCCCACGTCCGAGACGGTCGTGGAATAGAGGAACAAGGTTTGCGACGCAGCTGAATTCGGCATATGGCGGTCACCTCAATTCAAAGGTGGTGGAACCGATACGCACCGGGACTCGGGCGGAAAGAATGGTGGGCGCGCTGATGCGCTGTCCGTTGACGACCGTGCCGTTCGTGCTGTTCAGATCCTCGATGGCCCAGTCGCCGGTGGCGGGATCCTGGTACACGCGGGCATGGTGCGAGGAGACGAACTCGTCGTCGAGCACCACCGTGTTCGACGCGGCGCGGCCCAGCGAGATCGACTCGCCGGTCAGCGGCACGCTCGCGCCCGCCAGCGGGCCGTCGATGATGACCAGCAGCGTCAGATCGGAATTCGGCGTGGGCGGCTCGTTGGCCGGCACGCGCACCGGCACGGCGGACGACGTGGCCACCGGGGCCGGTGATTCGGCGGCCTTGCGCGCGCGGCGCTCCTTGCGGCGGTGGGTGCGCGACGCGTGCGGGCTGAGCGTTTCCATGTCCTTGTGCAATGAGCGCATGGCAAGCCATACGAACACCCATAACAGAACAAGGAATCCGTATTTGAGAATCGCGAAGGTCAGTTCGGTGAGCATGTGGACGGCTCCTCGGAAGGTTACTCCTGCTCCTGCGAGGAAGCCCAGTAGAGGATGCGTGTGCGGCCGATGGTGATGGTGTTGCCGTCGAGCAGCGTGGCGATCGGCACCTGATGGCCTTCGATGTACATGTGGTTCGTGGAGCCGAGGTCGCGCGCGATCACGCCGTTCGGCGTGATGTCGATCTCCATGTGGCGGCGGGAGATGCCCGGGTCGTCGATGATGATGTCGCAGCCGGAGCCGCGGCCGATCACGGTCTTCTCCTTGGTGAGCAGGTACTGGTTGCCGTTGATCTCGAGCATCGGATCGTCCTGCGTCTGCTGGTCGGGGGTGGTGACCGGCACCGCGTTGCCCTGCACCGACTCGGAGCTCAGGTTGAAGTTGCCCTTGGTCAGGTCGAGGTCCTCCTCGAAGATCACCACGACCGGTCCGACGAACGCGTAGTGCTGGCTCTTCGCGTACTGCGTGAGGTTGTCGGCCAGCTCGTTGGCGAGCGTTTCGGAACCCCACTGCTCGATGCGGTCGAAATCGGGGGTGCTCAGCTTGAAGCGGTATTCGTTCGGAGCCACGGTGCGATCGCGGCCGACGGGCATCGCTTCGGCGTCGATTTCGCGCTCGAGAGCGCTGGAGAGGTCGACGGGCTGCAGGTCCTTGGACCCGAATTTGGCGAACACGCCATTGACCGCGCCTTCTACACTTTTCTCAAAACGGTCGAGAACGCTCATGGTGATCCCTTTCTACATATCCTCACCCATCCTACGCGCAGTGGGGAACCTGACCAAAAAATCCGGCCCGAACCGGTCTCATGGGCGCAAAATTTCCACGTCCGTGGCGGTACGGTGAACGCTCCGGGAGCGTGCTGGGAGCCCGCGGCGACGTATGCCCAACCGGCCGACTAGCGTAAGGGATATGACCAATATCAACGACAATATCGTCCAATTTCCCCGTCTGCGGGCCCGCACGCTGCGCTTCGGCTGCGGCGCGCCGCGTTCCGCCCGCGTGATCGGCGACGGCTCGCGCGCCCTGTTCCTGCGTTCCGACGGTCCCGAGGATCTGGTGACCGCGCTGTGGCTGAGCGTGATCGGCAAGGACGCCGCCGGCAAGGAGACGCATCGCGAGATCCTGCTCGCCGACCCGCGCGCGCTGCTCGCCGACGCGGACAGCGAGGACGTGCCGGCCGAGGAGAAGGCCCGTCGCGAGCGCGCCCGCGAGGGCGGTTCCGGCATCGTCTCCTATTCGGTCGATGCGGCCGGCCGCCGCGTCGTGTTCACGATCAACGGCCGCCTGTTCCTGACCGAAATCGTCGATGGCGAGCCCGGCGAGTCCGGCGCGTCTCCGGCCGGCCGTACGCGCCAGCTGGCCGCCGCGCAGCTCGACACGGACGAGCAGGGCGTCTACGGTCCGGTGCTCAACCCGCGCATCAGCCCGGACGGCAGGCATGTGCTGTATACGACCGGCGAGCATCTGGTGCTCATCGACATCGCCGCCGATCCGGCCGGCGACCGGATCGGCACGATCTGGGGCGTCGACGACGAGACCGACGACGCCGACGGCGAGAACACGTGGAAGATCGGCCTCGCCGAATTCGTGGCCGGCGAGGAGATGGACCGCTACGACGGCTTCTGGTGGGGCCCCGATTCGCGCCACATCCTCTTCGAGACGTTCGACACCGCGCGCGAGCCGATCTGGTACATCAGCGATCCGGCCAATCCGGAACGTCCGGCCGTCGGCCGCCGCTATCCGCGCGCGCTCACCGAAAACGCGGAGACGTACCTGACCGTCGCCGAGCTCGCGTTCGATGCGGACGGTACGTACGCGGGCATCGACGGCGCGCCGGTCGAGTGGGACCGCGCGACGTACGAATACATCGCGGCGGTCAGCTGGGCGAAGGATCGCGATCCGCTCGTGCTCGTGCAGGACCGCTGCCAGCGCAACGATCAGGTGCTCTCGGTCACCGTCGACGGCGACGATGCGGGCGCGACGCGCGTGCTCGAAACGCACCACAACGACCAGTGGATCGACCTGATCCCCGGCACGCCCGCGTACACGCCGGACGGCCGGTTCATCGGCGCGCTCAACGACATGGACGAGGACACGAACCGGCTCACGGTCAACGGCCGCGCGTTCACGCCCGCCGGCTGGCAGGTGCGCGGCGTGCTCGACGTGACCGACCGCGATGTGCTCGCGCTCGTGCAGCGCTCCCCCGAAACCGCGCCCGACGTGCCGGACGAGTGGGCTGCGGCCGCCGCCGACGAGCGTCGCCTCGGCGATCACGATGCGCGCAGCTTCGACGTGGCGAGCATCGCGTACGACGGCACGATCACGCCCGTCACCGACGCGCCCGGCTCGTGGACCGCGTCGCGCGGCGAGGGCGGCATCGTCGTCTCCGGACGCGACATGGCGCACGCCAGGTCGACGATGCTGCACAACGGCCACGCGATCGCGAACCACGCGGCCGAACCCGGCTTCACGCCGAACCTCACGTTCACGCGGCTCGGCGAACACCGCCTGTACACGGCGATCATCGCGCCGAGCGCCGATAGCCCGTACGCGCAGGCCGAGAAGCTGCCGGTGCTCATGAAGCCGTACGGCGGCCCCGGATTCCAGCAGGTCATCGCCAGCCAGGCGTTCTACTGGGAGGCCCAGTGGTGGGCCGACCAGGGCTTCCTGGTGGTGACGGCCGACGGCCGCGGCACCACCGGCCGCGGGCCGAAGTGGGACCGCGCGATCTTCGAGAACATGAAGGACGTGACGCTCGCCGACCAGGTCGAGGCCGTGCACGCGCTGCCGGACGCGGTCGCCGCGCTGAACGCCGCTGCCGCGGCCGACGGCGACGCCATGCGCATCCCCGCGCCCGATCTGGACAAGGTGTGCATGATCGGCTGGTCGTACGGCGGCTTCCTGTCCGCGCTCGCGGTGCTCGACGCGCCGGATGTGTTCAAGGCCGGCTGCGCGGGCGCCCCGCCCACCGACTGGACGCTGTACGACACGCATTACACCGAACGCTACCTGGGTCTCGACCCGGAGGTGTACGAGCGCAACGGCATCGTGCAGGATGCGCCGAAGCTCGAACGCGCGTTGATGCTCATCCACGGCTTCGCGGATGACAACGTCACCATCGCGCACAGCCTGAGGCTGTCGCAGGCGCTCATGGCCGCGGGCCGCCCGCACACCTACCTGCCGTTGACGGGCATCACCCACATGACCAACGACGAGACGGTGGCCGAGAACCTGCTCATCCTCCAGCGCGACTTCCTGCGCGACGCGCTCGCATGAGGCGCTGCTCCCCTCCCCTCCCCTCCGAGGGCAGCGTGGCGGAAAACGCTCGCTCGTGATCCCTCAGCGAGCGATTTCCGCCACGCGACACTGCGCGAGACGCGTCGGGCGCCCGGCGCTGGATGGCCGGCGTTAGACACTTCGACGCCGGGTATCGCATTCGTGTTCGCGCATGCCGCAATCCCCGCCATTCGCGCGCCGGGACGGGTACGGGCGCGTCATATAGTGGGGACTGACGTAACTGGCCATAGCAGGGAACAAGAAATGAGGATGTAGTGCGCACGATCTGGACGATATTCACGCGCGATCTGCGCCGCATCCTGCGCAACCCCGTGGCGCTCGTCGTCACGCTCGGCGTGGCCATCATCCCCTCGCTGTACGCATGGTTCAACATCCTCGCCAACTGGGACCCGTATTCGGCCACCGGCAACCTGCAGGTCGCCGTCGCCAACGAGGACAAGGGCACCAAATCCGACCTCGTCGGCAGTCTCAACGCCGGCAAGCAGGTCGTCTCCGAACTCAAGAAGAACACGGCCCTCGGCTGGCGGTTCGTCGACGAGGAGCAGGCGCTCGCCGGCGTGCAGTCGGGCGAATACTACGCGGCGATCGTCCTGCCCAAGGACTTCAGCGAAAGCCTCGTCAACTCGGTCACCGGATCGTCCAAGCGGCCGAGCATCAAGTACTACGTCAACGAGAAGAAGAACGCGACCGCGCCGAAGATCACCGACACCGGCGCGACGACCATCGACACGCAGATCAACTCGACGTTCGTCACCACCGTCGCGAACACCGTCGCCAAAGCCATCTCCGCGGCCGGCGACGATCTTGACAAAACCACCGGCAACACACAAAGCGACGCGATCGGCGACCTCGACACCGTGCTCGCCAGCCTGACCGACACGCAGAACGCGCTCGACTCCATGCAGACCACGCTCGCCTCCACGCAACGCTCGCTCGACAAGGCCAAAGGCAACACGAAAACCCTGCGGCAGGCCATCGCGGCCGCGCAGAAGGCGTCGAAGCAGTCCGGCACGCTGCTCGCCGAAGCGCAGCAGGGCGCGCAGTCGTTCTCGACCACGCTCACCGGCGCGCTCGATGACGGATCGCTGCAGCTCGCGGCCGCCGCATCCAGCGCGAACGCGGCCGCCGGCAGCATTACCGGCACGTTCAACACCGCCCAAAGCGCGGTCGATTCGATCGCCGACAGCATCGGCAAGCCGCTCGACCAGACCGCCGCCACGCTCACGAACCTCAAGAAGGCGCTCAACGCGGCCGGCATCGACCAGGACACCACCGGCCCGCTCGGCAAGCGCATCTGGACACAGATCGACACGGTCGACGGCGTGATCACCGCGCAGCAAAACCAGCTCGACACGTTCCGCAAGGACACCACGCAGTTCATCACATCCGGCAAAAGCGCCACGAGCAACCTCAACGGCGCGGTCGGCAGCGCCTCCAACGGCGGCCTCGCCGCGATCGCCGCCACGCGCGCCTCGCTCACCGGCACCGTCATGCCCGCGCTGAGCTCCTCGCTCGACAGCTTCGCCACGCTCAACGGCACCCTGAACGGCACGCTCGTCTCGCTGTCCTCCACGCTCGACCAGGCCGACGGCCTGTTCGACCAGCTGAACACCACGATCGGCCAGACCAAGACCACGCTCGCCGGCACGCAGGATTCGCTCAAGCAGCTCGCCGCGGACGTGGAGACCGTGCGCTCCGACATCGCCACGCTCGACAGTTCGGCCGCCTACCAGAAGATCCGCGACACGCTGCACCTGGACGACGAGGAGTTCGGCAAGTTCATGGGCACGCCGGTCAGCCTCGACGAGAAGATCGTCTACCCGGTCGACAACTACGGTTCGGCCGTCACGCCGTTCTACACGAACCTCGCGCTGTGGGTCGGCGGATTCGTGCTCATCGCCATCTACAAGCTCGAGGTCGACCGCGAAGGACTCGAGAAGCTCGGCACCATCTCCGCATCGCAGGCCTACCTCGGCCGCTGGCTGCTGCTGCTCGTCGTCGGCTTCCTGCAGGCGCTCATCGCCACGGTCGGCGACATCGCGCTCGGCATCCAGATGACGCACCCGTTCCTGTTCATCCTCGCCGGACTGTTCTGCTCGTTCGTCTACATCAACATCATCTACGCGCTGGCCGTCGCCTTCCGCCACATCGGCAAGGCCGTCGCCGTCGTGCTCGTCATCATGCAGATCCCGGGCGCGTCCGGCCTGTACCCGATCGAGATGATGCCCGACTTCTTCCGCAAGCTGCACCCGTGGCTGCCGTTCACGTACGGCATCAACGCGATGCGCGGGCCCATCGCAGGCACGTACGAGAACCACTACTGGCTCGACATGGGACATCTCGCGCTCTACCTGCCGTTCGCGCTGTTCGTCGGACTCGTGGTGCGCCGCTACGCGATGAACCTCAACGCGCTGTTCGACCGCCGCCTCGGCGACACGGACCTGATGATCACCGAACACAACTCGATGGTCAACGAGCGCGTCAGCCTCAACGCGCTGTTCGGCAAGGTCAGCGAGGGCGGCGAACTGCACTCGCTGGTCAAGCGGCGCGCGCACCGCTTCTTCATGCGCTATCCGAAGCTCATCATCTCCGGTCTCGCGCTGCTCGCGGTGCTGCCGTTCATCTTCCTGGTGCTGCTGTTCGTGCTCACGAACAAGATCGCGATGCTCACCGCGTGGATCGCCTCGATCATCCTGATCGACGCGTATCTGATCGTCGTCGAATACACGCGCGAAAGCTACGCCCGCCAGCTTGGCGTGAGCGCGATGAGCGCCGACGAGTTCCGCAACGTGATGCTCAACGGGTACGTCTGGCTGCGGCCCGGCACGCGCGGCGGCGTGGGACGGCACGCGAAGCATGCGCCGTGGCGCGTGCCGAACGCGGACGTCGCGCTTGACGACGATCCCGACATCGCCGAGGTGACCGAGGAGCTGCCGGTGTTCCGCGAGGGCGGGGCCGGCACGACGACGGAAGGAGACGCACGATGAGGAACATCTGGCGCATCTTCGTACGCGACGTCCGCCAGTCGACGCGCAACGTGATCGCGATCATCGTCGCGATGGGACTCGTGATCGTGCCCTCGCTGTACGCGTGGTACAACATCGCCGCCAGCTGGGACCCGTACGGCAACACGAAGTCGCTCAAGGTCGCCGTCGCGAACGTCGACGCCGGCTACAAGTCCGACCTGATGCCGATCAAGATCAACGTCGGCGAGACGGTCACCAGCGCGCTGCGCGCCAACCACCAGCTCGACTGGCAGTTCGTCGACAAGGACCAGGCCATCGACGGCGTGAACTCGGGCGAATACTACGCGGCGCTCATCATCCCGAAAAGCTTCAGCTCGGACATGATGACCGTCTTCTCCTCCAAGATCAAGCACGCGAAGCTCGAATACTACCTCAACGAGAAAATCAACCCGATCGCCCCGCACATCACCGACGCGGGCGCGACCACCGTGGCCACCACCATCGACCAGACCTTCGTGAAAACCGTGGGCGAGGTCGCGCTCGACCTGGCCTCCAGCGTCGTCGACTACGCGCAAAGCCCGCAGGTCGCGCAGTACGTCGACAACGCGACCGGCCACATCGGCTCGCTCGCCTCGCAGCTGACCTCCACCGCCAGGCAGGTCGACTCGTACGCGACGCTGCTCGGCGCGGCCGGCAGCATCATCGACTCCACCGACAAGCTGCTCGGCTCGGTCAAATCCAACGGCGAGACGGCCAAAACGGCCATATCGCAAGGCAAGACCGGACTGTCCAGCCTCGAGAAGGCGTTGTCCGGCGCATCCGGCGGCGTGAGCGCAGCGCTCAAGGAGGCGGCCGCATCGTACGACGACGTCGACAAGCAGATCGACGCCGCGTTCACCGACATCGACTCGCAGGCCGGGCAGGTCGCCGACAAGCTCACCGACATGCAGGGCAAGGTGCAGAAGCAGTCCGACGCGTTCGGCTCGTACGCGTCCGCGCTGCGCGCGCTCGCCGACGAGACGGACGCGACGCTGCTGCCCGATGTCAAGGGCGCGCTCAACCGCGCCGCGGACCGCGCCGAATCCGCGCAGACCAAGCTCGCCGACGCGGCCGACGCGCTCGGCGACGCGGCGACGCGCATCAACGACGGCACCGCCGACGCGGCGACCGTGCGCGCCGAACTCAAGCAGAAGATCGCCGACGCGAAGCAGACCGTCACCGACACGTCCGACACGTACCGCACCACGCTCAAGCCGCAGCTCGACGCGCTTTCGTCGTCCGTGAGCGACGTGGCCGCGCAGATCGGCACCGTGTCCGACAGCCTCGACGGCACCATCGACGACGTGTCCGGACTCTCCGGCGGCATCGCCACGCAGATCGCCGACGTGCAGGACACGCTCGGCAAGGCGTCCGCGGCGCTCGACAAGTCCGCGAAGAAACTCACGACGCTCAAGGACAAGCTCACGTCGCTGGCGAGCGGCGGCAGCATCGACCTGTCGCAGCTGACCAGCGCCGATCCGGACGCGATCGCCACGCTCATCTCCGCGCCGGTCGCGCTCGACCGCACGGCCGTGTACCCGATCGCCAACTACGGTTCGGCGATGGCCCCGTTCTACACGATCCTGTCCGTGTGGGTGGGCGCGATCATCCTCGTGGCCATGCTCAAGGTGACGATCTCCGACCATGAGAAGGCCCGCATCCTGGGCCTGGGCAACTCGCTGCCGCTCGGCGAGGAGATGGGCCTGCACGACGCGCTCGTGGCCGGTCGCGCGGCCGGGCCCGCGGCGGCGCTCGACGTGCTGATGAAGCCGCGCGCCGAATCCCCCGGCAACGCGCGGCGCTTCGGGCTGCGGCTGCACGAGGAGTATTTCGGCCGGTACATGCTGTTCGGTGTGCTCGCGCTGCTGCAAAGCACGCTGCTGTGCCTCGGCGACCTGCTGTACCTCGGCATCCAGTGCGAGCATCCGTTCCTGTTCATGCTTACCGGCTGGCTTGCGTCGATCGTGTTCTCGAACCTCGTGTACACGCTCACCGTCTCGTTCGGCGACATCGGCAAGGCCATCGCCGTGGTGCTGCTGGTCATGCAGGTGGCCGGCTCGGGCGGCACGTTCCCGATCGAGACGCTGCCGCCGTTCTTCCAGGCCGTCTCCCACTGGCTGCTCTTCCCGTACGCGGTCTCCGCGATGCATTCGGCCATGGCCGGCGCCTACGGCATGGAGTACTGGGTGGCGATGGGCGAACTGGCGCTGTTCCTCGTACCTTCGCTGCTGCTGGGGCTGGTGTTGCGCAAGCCGGTGATCCGCCTCAACGACTGGATCATCCGCAACCTCGAAAGCACCAAGGTGATGTGACGAGGTGGCCGCCGGTCGTGCCGGCTGTGGGCCTGCGTGTTGGACGGTGGCTACGGATTGGTCGGGGTTGTGCTGTGCGGGCTGGTCAGGTGTCGTACCGGCTGGCTGGCATCGGCGGCCGGGCGTTGTGTGTGGGCTGGGGATGTCGGCTGGCTGGGTGCTGCACGTGGGCAGGGCATTGGCTGGGTGCTAGGGCACTGTGCGTTAGCATGGTCCTACCCAGCCTGTGCAATCTAACGTTGCAGTCCTCTTTTGCGTTAGTTGGCTCTCATTCCTGTTAGTTGGGTCCTACCAGTTTCTTGCAATCTAACGCGGTATGTCTCTTTTACGTTAGCGTGGTCCCACTCATCCTGTGCTATCTAATGTTGCAGCCCTCTTTTGTGTTAGTTTGCTCCCACTCCAGTTAGTTGGGTCCTACCCAGTCTGTGCAATCTAACGCCACAAACCGCTTTTGCGTTAGTTGGGTCCCAGTCTATTTGGACCTCTTCTGGCTCCTGCTCGCGCTTCCGGCACCCTGTTTGCCGTTCGCTGTCCTCGCCCATCACCCCGCTCGCCAGCAGTTGCCAGCTTGTCACCCCCCCCCATCAGCCTCTACCGGATGCTTCACACGAACGGTGGCGCTCCTCTCGGCACCCCTAGCCGGACCAATTTGTCCACGGCGGATTGCCGGTTGATGATATCGTCGTAATCCAGCCGCGTGATGGCGCTTGCTCCCCACGCCAGCAGGTTGCGCTCCCGCTGCACCTGCCGGTTCACCACTGATTTCACGGATTGCCGGCCGGTCATGGAAGGGTCCGTGTATTTCGCCATGCCGTCGTATTCTGCGACCAGGATGCGCCCGTCGCCGAGCGTCCACGAAAAATCGACGCGATAACTCTCCTGACTGTTCTGCGGATTGGTGAACACCCGCTGCAGATCGGGAACCATGAATCCGTCCTCCACGATCAGTCCCCGCATCGTCGATTCCCCGCTGTTCTCGCTTTTGGGATCGGCGTATCGCAGCAGGCGCATCACCGGCGTGCAATCGCGTGCAATGTGATCGCACAGGTCGAGCACGTCCTTCTTGCTCACGGTATGAGTCGCAAGCGCGGCGTCGAATATCGCCAGTCCCATGCCGAACGGCAGTATCAGCCCGCAATCCAGCAACGTGCGGGCCGGTGACGTGAGCCGGATGCCGTTGATGACGTTCACCGGAATGTCCGGCATGTATATGCGATTGAGCGGCGTCGCGTTCCGTCGGCCCGTCGCGTTGACGCTGTCCGCGATGTATAGCCCGGCACGATGGATGCTCCATGGATGATCGTAGCCGTATAGTGCCGCGGCGGTCGGACCGGCGAACACCCACGTCGGATGCGTTTCGCACAGCGTTCGTGCCAGATGGATGATTCGTTGCGACGGATTCAGCGTCTGCCAGTATGCGGCGTCGACGTACAGTCCGCGGTATGGCCGGGCGACCTTGCCCTGCTGCGCCCGTCGGATCAGAGCCATGCGTTCGGTCTGATCGTTCGCGATGACGCAACGCCACTGTTGTTGCGCCTGCCGCAGCAGTATGTCGACGTGTCGGTTGTTCTTGCCCATGTCAGCAGGATAGTGTGGATGGAACGATGCCGGAGCGGATTTCGGTCGTTGTGGACGCAGGCTCGATTGCTCGGCGTGTTGTGGATAACTGCACTGTGGATAACTCGCCTGCGTGTATAGCATCGACGATGAATGGCCGGGCATACACTGGAATCGACCGGTGCGACCAACGACGGTTGCGTGGGAAAGGAGCCGCAATGGACAGCGGGATGCCGGCCGGGACGGGCTGTCGGCATGGTGGCCGAATTCGTCGGCTGTGCCTGGCGATGATGGCTGCGGTATCGGCGTGTGTGTTGTCGGTCGCGTTGACGGCGTGCGGGGTCGTCGTGGTGGATCGCTCGGACAAGGAGGCGATGCGGGTCGCCGCATGCTGTATCGATCGGGCGAAGGCGTACGGCTCCCTCCAGGAGATGGCGGCTGCCAGCGATGCGATCGTCGCCGGAACGATCGGGGACCCGCGGACCGTCGTCAGCGATATCGGCTGGCCGACCGACGTGCTTGACATCAAGGTGAAGACCGTGCTCAAAGGTGACGTCGGTCGGGGCGATACGGTCACCGCCGTGCAGGGTGTCGCCGACTCCGACGGTCTGATCGTGCCGCAACCGGGCGAGACCGTGCTCATGTTTCTCGTCACGCATGGCATGGACGAGGATCCCGGCTGGCAGTATTTCACGGTCGGTGTGACCGCGGGCGTCTACGTCGCCGGAGCGCAGTCGGACACGTGGTGGACACGACTGTTCGGCGTTGACGTGAACAAGGCCGAATTCACGCATATCGTGCCGAATAGCATCGACGACGTTCCGGAAACCCTGACGCTCGACGACGTGCGTGCGGTGTTGTGAGCGCGCCGGTCGTATGCGGCGGTCCGGCGTGGTCTGGCCGCGGGTCCCGGCCGGCCGGCACGGGAAACCGCATTGCGGAGCGTATGTTGCCCAATTCCATGCGGGTGATTGTTGGGTAGCATGGTGGCATGAACGTGAAACTGATCGACGAAGCCGACTACGCGTCGACGATGGAACGCACGATCCTGCCGGCCCTGGCGCAGTGCCGCGTCGAAGGATGGATGGAGCCGGCCGAGGCGGACGGACTGCCGACGTTGCCCGCGCGTCCGCTTCCTGGCGGCGGGACGTCGGACGGCGGCGCGGTCGCGCCCGGAGCATCGGGAATACCCGCCTCAGGCGCTCTCGGTGCCGGCGATGCCTCGGCCGCACACGCCGGCCGGCTACACTACGTGTGCTACGACTCGGCTAGATTCGACGCCCTGCGCGAGGACGGCGCGACCGGCATCTTCCGAGGCGCGATCGTGATCTCGCACGGGTTCACCG
>NZ_JAFEJT020000074.1 GCF_018555435.2 Bifidobacterium amazonense | reverse complement strand
CGCCCTCGACCTTCCAGCCGTTGCGCTTGAGGACGGTCTGCTCGTGCTCGTCCGTGGAGTACACGTGCTTCGCACCGTTCTTCAGACGAACCACCTCAACCGGAGCAGTCTGCACCAGCAGATCCTGAGCAGCCTGCAGCTCCTTCAGCAGCGTCGCAGCCTCATCAGAAGTCAGATCCTCATCCTTCGGACCAAGCTGCGCCTTGTGGGCAAGGTAAGCCTTGAACGCCTTGGCGTAAGCGGCCTTAGAAGCAGCGGTGTAGTTGTTCGTCGTATCGACAACCTCGCCCTCGTCGCTGGTGTCCACAGCCTGCTCCTCCGGAGCCAGCTGGTTGCCGTCGGCCTTTTCCCAAGCGGCGTAGAAGTTGCTCGGAACATCAGTCCACTTGCTGATCGTCTGGTACTTGCCCGGAGCGGTCTCGACCTTACGCTGATCGAGGTACTGCAGGTCACCGGCGGCAGTGATCTGCAGCTGAGCATTCTCCGGCAGCTTGTAGTTGTCGTACTGGGACAGCAGGGCTTGAGCGGAAAAGGCGTCTTCGTACGAAGCGGTCGGGTTGCCCGCGGCGTCCAGCGCATGAGTCTTGGCGAAGCCCGAATCGACCTTGGCCCAAACGTTCTCGGTCTTGCCGTCAACGGTCTTCTTGACCTTCAGCCACTCGTACTCAGCCTTGACGTTGGAGCCGTCCTTGTACCAGCCGATGAGCTTCCAACCGTCACGGGTCGCGGTCGGCAGAGTGAACGTATCGCCCGAAGCGTAGTCCTTCGAGGTCTTCTTGTTCGCATACTGGTAGTAGTAGGTAACGGTGGCCTTGTCAGTGGTCCACTGGGCGTACAAAGCTGTATCGGCGCCGATCTTCAGAGAGGACAGGTCAACGGTCTTCTGACCGTAGCCCTTGGTCGTGGACCAGCCGGCGAAGGTATAGCCATCGTTACGAGTCGGAGTGGTCGGCGCAGTCGGAGCCTTGCCATTGTCCACAACCTGCTGATCGACGACAGACGTCCAGTCGCCCTCAACCTCGGACAGGAAGGTGACCAGATACGCATCCTGCCAGGCAGCCGCAGTGTACGTCCAAGCCGGGGCCTTCGCCTGGCCGACGGTATCAAAGCCGGAGAGCTTCTTGCCGGTCTGGTCGGTCCATTCCGTCACGCGAGTATGCTTCGAGGGATTGTAGCCGTTCGGGAAGGTGACCTTGGAAGTATAGGCGTAATCCTTCTTCTCGAAGACAGTGCCATCAGTGCCCTTGAACGTCACCTTGACGGCCGGGTCGACATTGGCGGCCACGAGCTGGATGTCATTCTCAGTGCCGTTCGCGTACACCAGCTTGCCAGTGAAATCAGTCGCCAGCTGGTCGAAAGTCACGGGATCGGAAACCTGGGTCGCATTAGTGGACTGATTGTCGATCTTCCAAGAAGTAACGATCTGGCTGTTCGGCACGTCGCCCGGGATCTCCCACTTGGCGATCTTCTTGTCCTTCTTGGACACTTCGATGCTGCTGTTCGTCGCGAACGTGGCGTTGACGGCGCCGTTGTACACGCCCTGGGCCTGCGTGCCGTCCCAGCTGATCTTGACCAGATCATCCTGGTCCGCGTAATGCGCGTACAGGGTGATGTCCTTGTTTAGATAGGTATTGGCGAAATCGAACTTCTCGGCACCGTCATCCGGGGACAGGTACCAGCCGGTGAACGTGCTCTGAGCATTGTTCGCGGTCACCTTATACGCAGTATTTGTGTACAGGGTATCGAACTGGCCATCCTGAAGGTCGGTAACGCTAGAGGACTTAACCTCAAGAGTCCGAGCGCCACCAGGCAGAGAGCCCTGACGGCTGTCGCCCGCATTCAGCGTGACCGTGAAATTATACTTAGCAGCCTGAGCCGTCGTCGCATTAGCGGTGCCGGCGGCGACGCCCATGGTCGCGAGCATCGCGACGGAGGCGAGGCCGGCGAGCGGCGCGCGCCAAACCTTGTTGTTTCCTGTCATAGTCAGGAACCTTTCTTCTAGGGACACAGGAAACAAGAAGGTAGGTAGAGCTCACGGCCGTTTGCGGCTCCTCCGGCTGCATGTACAAACAAGGCTCAGCCAGACGAGAACATCGTCGGACTGAGCCTTGTTAATCGCTTTAACGACGCCAGCGAAGACGTCCCGCGTTATCGGGCTTGCACGTATAGACCTTGCCGTTTTTCTTGCCGATGCCGGTTGCGCCCCTAGGCGAGCAGAACGCTCCCGGCGTCACCTTCTTCTGTGTGCCGGTCTGAGGCTTCGTCGAAGGCTTGGGCGCGGAAGGCTTGCTGGTATTCGGCTTGCTGGACGGCTTCGAGGGGGAAGGCTTTGACGTGGTCTGAGTTGGATTGAAAGGAGATCCCACGCCGGCGGGCACGCTCTGTCCCGGGCAGGAGGTCAGTACGTTCCGCATCGCGTCGCGCTCGGCGGTGGTTACGTTCAGCTTGTACTTGCTCTTGATGCCGATCTGTCTCGCGACATAGGCGCAACGGTATTGCGTGTTGCTTGGCAGCCATTTGTCGGCGGCATAATCGCGCTTGTCCTCATTGGCCTGATCGTCGACCGCAAGCAATACGTAAGGGTCGTTCGCGTACATGAGACGCTGCTGATCGGTCCAGGTGTTCGCACCGGATTTCCATGCGTTCGAAAGCGCCACGACGTGGTCGATCTGGACTCCTCCGTCATTGTCGGTATCGGAACCTCGCACGAAATTGATGGTCGTGCCCGTATAGGGATCGTGCAGGATGCCGGAGGCGACCCGGCATGAGTCTTTCTTGACCACATTGGTCAGGTCTCGAGTGAGGATATCGTCTCGCGTTCCGCATCCGTTGCCGTCCGTATCCGCCCAGGATTCACCGAACAGATCTCGGTTGTAACCGGAGGCGAGACGATCGTTCACGGTCAGCTGTTCCAGTACGGACAGGGCTGTGGGCGTTGCCGATGCTTTACCGAGGGTTTCGTATTCGTTGGCGTCCACAGTCCACAAATGTTCTCCGTTGGACTGGTTGAAGGCACGGTAGACCGGCAGATTGGCCGAAGAGCTGACGTACCAGGCAATGCCTTCATATTTCCAGCCTTTACCGGTCAGTACGTCGCGTTCGTGCGTGTCCAGCGTGTAATTGTGCTTTTTGTTCTGGGAATTGTAGATGCGATAGACCGGCTGGCCTTTGGTGTCCGCACGGAATGCGACGCCTTCATACTTCCATCCGTGTCGGGTCGACAGCGCCTTACGCTCGTTGGCATCGACGGTGTAGTGGTGCAATCCCGTTGCCGGATCGCTGAGCCGATATACTTCGATGCCTCCGGTCGACGGTGCCATCCATGCAACGCCTTCCTGCCTCCATGCCGATGCCGCCTCCGCGGTTTCCGTATGAGTTGACAGGGCCAGTCCAAAGCTGGCCGTTGTCGTCGCAATGGCGACAACGGCGGACATCGTTTTGCGGATATCCATGGGCTTCTCTCCTCACTTCATGGTTATTTCTCGACGGAGAATTCTACGGGCACGACCGGATCGGAACGTTGTTTCGACTTGCTTGCGTATATTCCTGAACATGCCTTCATAAAGTTGAGTGCAGACGGCTCAAAGTTAACTCTTGGTGACCTGTAGATGATCTTTGTTTCGCTCCCGTAGTGTCTCTTCCTGAATATGTCTAGAACTGAAGCTGTTGGATTCCTGAGAAGGATAGGAGCATGATGAAGCAGAACACAGCAAAGCGTGCACTGCTGGGCACGATGGCGAGCGTCGCGACGATCGCCATGCTTGCGTGCGCTGGTGTTACCGCGAATGCGGCGGACGCGTATCCGTCCGATGCGGCACAGCCTGATCTGGTCAAGCTGCTGGCTGATTACGAGAACTACTATCAGCCGGCCAACACGTACGACAAGAACGATCCGTCCAAGCCGTTCGGCAAGGGTACAGTCAAGGATGCCGCCACACTCAAGAATGACGACGACATGACGTTGGCCATCAATCAGGCCGCCGCCAAGGCGGACGCGGAAGGCGACGGCACGAAGACCGCCACGCATCAGCAGAAGCGTGCTCTGATCGATGCCGATTACAAGATGGCGGAGACTTTGCCGGACGCCCTTGGTCCGGTGCTCGGTAAGTACTTCTCCGACGGTCTTGCGGATGGTTCTCTGCCGAAGACCAGCGAACTGCTGATTAGCAATGGCGATACCAAGAGCTTGGTTGCCGATTATCTCGATACCGGAACCGCCAAGGTGACGTTCAATCACACGCGTCCGCTGTATGACCGTACTGATGGCGGCTACGTGGCTGCCGGCCTCGAGAAGACCGTGCCGATCACCCATGTGCCGAACTACGGAGAGCACAAGGCCGGCTATGATGATTTCGCCACTTCGGGTTCGTTCCCGTCTGGCCACACCACCTACGCCTACTCCGGCGGCATCGCTCTGGCGACGCTGTTCCCGCAGCTGGCTCCCGAGATCGTGACCCGCGCCTCCGAGGCCGGCAACAACCGCATCGTGCTCGGCGTGCACTACCCGCTCGACATCATGGGCGGCCGTATCGATGGTGAGGTCGCCAACGCGACCCGTTGGTCCGATGAGGCGTTCCGCAAGGACAAGCTGATCCCGGCCTACAACGAGCTGCAGTCCTACATGGCCGACAAGTGCGTGGCCGACGGCTACGCCACCAAGCAGGCCAAGGCTTCCGACACCGTGCAGACTTGCGTGAACAAGCTCGGCGCGAACGCCGGCAAGGGTTACACTAACTCCTTCGTCGACGCCGTGTCCAAGGTCGCCGTCACCGATCGAAAGTCCGCGATCGAAGTGTTCACGAACCGCATGACCTACAACTTCAAGCAGACCGGCAAGGCCGGTCAGGCCGCCGTGGTTCCGGAAGGCGCCGAGAACCTCCTCATCACCGCGTTCCCGACCCTGACTGCTGATCAGCGTAAGGCCGTGCTCGCCGCCTCCGAGATCGACTCCGGCTACCCGCTGGATGCCTCCTCCGAAGGCTACCAGCGCATCAACCTCGCCAAGGCCTACAGCGCCAAGGTGACGCTCTCCAAGGATGGCAAGGTCGAGAACGTCGAGTTCGGTCAGCCGGAAGCCTCCGTCGTGGTTGATGATGGCACGTCCGTTCCGGTGTATCGCCTGTACAACAATGTGACCAAGCTTCACCTGTACACCGCCGATGCGAACGAGAAGGACACCCTCGCCGCAAAGGCCGAGTGGACCGTGGAAGGCGTCGTGTTCAACGCCGCCAAGAAGGCCGACGACACCACGCCCGTCTACCGTCTGTACAACGCGAAGAGCCGCGCTCATCTGATGAGCTCGGATGATGCTGAAATCAAGGCCCTGACCACTCGTCACGGTTGGAAGGTCGAAGGTATCGCATGGTACCAGTCCGACAAGGGCACGGTGCCGGTGTACCGCATGTACTCCCCGACCAAGGGCGAACACCTGTACACGACCGATACCAACGAGTATCAGGTGAACTCCAAGAGGGGTTGGACTCCGGAGCGCGTTGCTTGGATGGGTCTGTGATCTAACCAAGACCATATGAAAATGGGAGGGGATTTTCCCCTCCCATTTTTGTTATTGATGATACTGATAGACGCTGCAGCGGATGCCGCCGTGCGCCGATCGCAGTGATTCATCCACTTGAGGCTCGTCTACCACGCCGATGCCGACCATCTGCGGATACTGTGCAAATGCCGAATCCAATGCGGTGTTTCCGGAATCCGAACACGCAACGATAATGGTTTCATCCGCATTTGCCAGATTCGTCTGAATGAGTTCTGCCGTCTGCTGCGGGGCCGCATCATCCGAAACCGAACCATGCTCATTCCAGTATGAGCGGAACTCATTCGTCACGTATGACATTTGTCCGCCGACCGCCATGCTCCACATGGTCTGACCATGGGTAAGGTACGGCAGAGCATTGCTGACCGCATATTGCGTGCCGCGATCCTCGATGGGAACGATGACGGCATTATGCGTTTCGACGGTGTTCAACAGTACCCCCAAAGCCTTTCCGGAAGAGAACGGCTCGCGAAGATCCGCATAGGCGGATCGCATGGTCGCCGGAGCCATCAGTAGGGCGACAAGTGCAGTCGCCGACGCCAATATGGTCCGACTGTAACGCCACAGTGTCTTATGACCGGAACCTCCCTCACTGAGGGAATTGTCGGAGATCGAAAATGGCACGATAAGCATAAACAGAGCGAACCATCCGGCGATCTTCTGTATGCTGCCGATCGGGTACAGCACCACATCCATGAATGTCAGCCACAGTACTCCGGCAGTCCCATATAGTCCCGCCGAAATACTGTGCAGAAAAGCGGCTGCCAGCGCCGCGATGATCAGTAGGATAACCGTTGCGAGCGCAATCGTCTGATGCCCGGCAAAGACGGACTCCGCGATCGGAGATGTCATCATCTTGATCTTGCTCAATACGGAGCCCGACATGGAAACCGGCTGTTCCCCGCCCATTAATTCCAGTAATGCCGCCACGGCAGAACCGACAGGCAGCAGGAACGGCAGAGGGAAGCGCCGGCGAGTCCGACACCATTCGATGGCCTGCAGCAAGGCGAGCATGCCGGCAAAGGCGAATACCAAAGCGTGAGTCTGGAACAGCAGCGCCAATATCACCGCATACAGCCACGGGTGCCTGCTACGGCTTGGATAAAGCAATGCCAATGCTGCGGCGAACAGTGCGATCAGGCAATAGCTGCGCGACACCACGGACGGCCAGTAGAAAAAGACCGGCGTGAAAAGCAGCGGCAGTTTCCAAGCCGCTGGTGTCTTCGCAAACATCAGCAACGCCGCCGCCACGAGCGTGATCGTTATGCTCAAGGCCTCCAAACTCCAGTATCCGACCCCGAGTCTGGCGAATGGCATGAGCACGAAGAACCACAGCGCCGGGTGCCCTTCCTGCCGGCATATCTCGGAAAGGATCTGCCATGGCGATGCGTCACGCGCGATCAGCCAAGCCTGCGATTCGTCCCGCCAAGGTTCATGGTTCACGGCGAGAACAATTTGGATGACCGCATACAGAAGATAGGCCGTTGCCAATGCTCCGGAAGCGGGGCTGAGACGGATGCTTATCCGAGACACATCATGTTTGGCGTGCATTGCCATGCGACGTGAAAATGCTTGACTGGACATTGTCAACAGTGTATCGCAAGGATATTCCCGTCTGGTCTTGCGGCCGGCGAGGCGGCGACATGGCGTGTCAATCCGAGGTCGGATAATACGATGAGCACGGTCGTGGATGCCGTGGGAAAGACGTTGTAGCAAGGAAGAGAAGCATGGCCGCAAAGCACACCGTACGTAGGAATCTGAACCTTGACGTGCTCCGCATTGTCGCCATGCTGCTGATCGTGGCCTGTCACGCCGCCCTGCATATCCCGTGGCTGCTCAACGTCGACAACATACCTCTGCAGTACCTTCCTGGGTGGAAGTCCGCGCTGGCTTTTCTCGTGGTGCAATACGGGCAGGTCGGCGTCTCCATCTTCTTTATGATCTCCGGGTATTTCCTCGTGCGTAAGGCTTTTCGATGGGAGCGGGTATTCGGCACGTGGTTTCAGATGCTCTGTTATTCGGTGCTTTCCTTTGCGATCGTGGCCTTATTGCTGCAATCCGTTGACTTTCCCGACAAAGTCATTGCTTTATTCCAAGCGGACAGCATGCCCCACACCATTGAAATCGCGTTCTTCCCCTTCCTGTTCAACGCGTACTGGTTCGTTACCGCATACATGGTCATGCTGTTTGCGGCTCCTTTCGTCAATTGCCTGTTCGCCCATATGCCGCGCAGGAGCATAGAACTCTTCATCTTCCTTCTCGGATTTTTGGCGACGTGGAAGTTGCTGGGCATCACCGTCGTCATGTGGACCAATATCACATACGCAGTGCTTGGATACGCGATTGGCGGCTGGATCCGTCTCTATGGGAGCAAGAGCTCTATCCCGGGCAAGCCGATCGTGCTGTGCCTGATCATTATCGTCTCCAGCGTGGTCATGACGGTGTTCAATCATGCTGCTGCGGACCGCACCGCATTCACCCGGCTCTTTGCTTGGGAGACCCAGATCAAGCCGGGCATCGAGATTCTGCCGATGGTCATTGCGGCGGCGATCGTCATGCTCGCTCTCGATGTTGACCTGTCGTGGATCGGAGGGGTTCCCCGCGTGCTGATATTGCGCATGGCCGCGGCCACGTTCGGCGTATACCTGATTCATGAGAACCAGTTCTGGTATCGGGTCATTTGGCCGGTCATCACGGGTTCACTGCCGATTCCGCAATCGTTCCCCGACAAACTGATGATGGGCGGTCTGATTGTTCTCCTCGTCTTTTTCGGCGCCGGTTGCGTGGCGTTCCTGCTGGATACCTTGCTGGTTCATCCCCTGACCTCGATGATTACGACGGCGGCCAAACGGATCGGCCTCCGGGGGCAGAAGCGACTGAGGCATGCCGGCAAATAGAAGGGAATCTGGGATCCGGGCCAGTTCGATGGTATCTGGGCTTTTCCCCTGAAGGCGCGGTGCTTGGGCAAGACCAGATCAGATGCAAGAATGGAAACCATGTCCACTGTGAAAGTATTGGGTCTCTGCCGCGGCGATGGCAAAGGCTACATCAAGATCGCAACCGAATCCGCGCCAGAGCAGCTGATGGCCCGAGTGAAGACCGGAACGGGCCGCATTCTCGAATGCCCTCTGTACCGCATAGGTTTCCCCGGCGAGGATGCCATCGCCCGGGAGGCTGCCGGCGATATCGTGGAAGGAGCAGGCAACGTATCCGTGCTGGCGGTGCCGCTCTTGGATGGAACTTCGCTCGAAGTGGGCATATTCAATCGTTCGGATCCGCAGAAGCCCATCTTCGTTCTGCCGTTCAACGCCTTGGAAAGCAAGATCCGCTCTCGCCTGACGTACAAGTATCAGAGCAATTTCGCGAGGCAAATACGAGATATCGATCAGCGCAGACTGTCCGGTCGCCCATACACCTATATCACCGGCATCTATCCGGTGGAAGACAACATGGTCGCCTGCCGTTTCCGAGTCCGGTACCCATACACCGACGGTAACGAGCGTTGCGAAATCGTCGTGCTGGATCACAACGGCCAAGTCATGGATGTTCATCCGAGGGTGATGGAAAGCGGAGCCATTACCGATCCTCAGGATTCAAGCCAATACTTGCAGGAAATCGAATACTCCATCCCACTCACGGACCAGCCACAGGCGGTCTGCATCTATGCCAAACCGGAATTCCATGACGGTAATTTCACCTGCATTACCGAGGCCATGTATACCGGTCTGCTCAACGGTGCGTTCGACCTTACTAAAAAGCCGTGGTGGGACGAAGGATATGCCGTATGGTTCGAACGTCACCGCGCCACCTGGAGCGACGTCGCCAATCAACGCGAGATCAGTCGACGCTGGGATCAGCGTCCGCTGATCAGTATCGTCACTGCAGTATTCCGCCCGCCGGTCGAATTCCTCCGCGCATTCATCCAATCGGTACTGGCCCAGTCCTATGAGAACTTCGAGCTGATCCTGGTGAATGTCAGCGGCGATTCGCCGGAAACCTCCGCAGTGCTCGACTCCATCACCGATACGCGTGTACGGATCATCACCGCAGACAATGCAAGCATCCCGGAAAACACGAACATCGGCATTCGCGCCTCTCAGGGCGAATACATCGCGTTCGTCGACCATGACGACGTGATCGAACCTGATGCGCTGTATCGGTATGTGTGCGAAATCCATCAGCACCCGGACGCCGACCTTCTGTACTGCGATGAGGACCTTTTGGACAACGGGATCTACCGGTGGCCGGTATTCAAACCCGCATTCAATCCGGACATGCTGTATGGCGGCAATTATGTGACGCACATGCTCATGGTCAGCCGGCACGTCCTCGAACAGGTGGAACTGTCCGGCGCAGACGTCTCCGGTGCGCAGGACTTTGATCTCACGTTGAAATGCGCGGAGAAAGCCCGTTCCATCCGCGCCGTTCAGCACGTGCTCTACCACTGGCGAATGCACCAGAACTCCACCAGCTCCAATAAAGACAGCAAGCCGTATGCCGAAGAGGCCGGCAGGCTGGCGGTAGCACGGCACTTTGAACGTGTCGGCGTAAAGGTGGAAGTGACCGGATCCGAACTGCCATTCCGGTATCGCACCAAGTATCTGTTCGACAAGGATCCCTTGGTGAGCATCGTCATCCCCACCAAGGATCACTCCGAACTGCTGGATCAGTGTCTGCAGTCGGTCCTGAACAAAACCACTTATGAGCATTTCGAGATCGTTCTGGTCGAAAACAACAGCATCGAACAGAAAACCTTCGACTACTATGAGCGAATCCAGAAGGATCCTCGGGTGAAGGTGGTCACCTGGCCGGGCAAGGGATTCAACTATTCCGCCATCTGCAACTACGGAGCGTCCCATAGCAGCGGGGAACTAATCCTCTTCCTCAACAACGATACCGAAGTGATCACCGAAAACTGGCTCGAATCAATGGTCGGTTTCTTTGCCCGGCCTGAGGTTGGCATGGTGGGTGCGAAACTGATCTTCCGAGACAAGCTGGTCCAGCACGGCGGCGTATGGGTTGCGCAGGACCATTGCGGGCATTACGGGGAGATGATGTCTTATAAGGACGGCGGATACATGGAAACATTGCGGTACCCCGTCGATGTGGCTGCCGTTACGGGCGCCTGCCAGATGGTTCGACGTGAGATTTTCGAGAAAGTCGGAGGTTTGGACGAGGACCTTGCCGTGGTGTTGAACGACGTCGATCTCAGCCTCAAGGTCGGAGAAGCCGGGTACTTGGTCATCTTCGACCCTCAGGCCATGCTGTATCACGATGAGCACGTCAGCCGCGGCCGAGACGAGACCGACAAGGATCGTGCGCTGCGCGCCATCGACGAGCAGGCACGTTTTTACGCCAAATGGGATCGGACCATCGTCAAGGGCAAGTACCTGAACTCCAATCTCAATCAGGCCAACGGCCACTACAAGATCAGTTGGTAATACGATGGGTGGGTGCGGTCATAGAATCCGTGACCGCACCCACCCATACAATCCAGCGTTGTGCTACTTATTGACGCCAACGCAACTTGCCGTTAGCGTCATACTTGCAGGTGTAGGTCTTGCCGTTCTTTTTACCGATTCCCTTGGCTCCCTCCGGTGAGCAGAACGCTCCCGGAGTGATGCCTTTCTGTGTACTGCTGGGCTGAGAAGGTGTCGGCTTCGGCTTTGAGGGTGTAGTCGTAGGCTTGGTGGATTCCTTACCGAGAGCGGCATACTCATTGGCGTCAATAGTCCACAGATGCTCGCCATTGGAAAGGTTGCGGGCACGGTACACCGGCAGATCAGCCGACTGTCCCACATACCAAGCAACGCCCTCATAACGCCATCCATACTTGTTGGCCAGCGTATCGCGCTCATTGGTATCCAGCGTGTAGTTATGCCTCTTGTTCACAGGGTTATACAGTCGATAGACTTCCTGCCCCTCCGTGTCCGCATGGAATGCAACGCCTTCATACTGCCAATGATGGTTCTTTACCAAGCCGTCGCGTTCATTGGTATCAACCGTGTAATGGTGCAGACCGGTGCGGGGATCCTTCAGTCGATATACTTCCATCCCGCCGGAGGAAGGCGCCATCCACGCCACGCCTTCCTGCTTCCAACCTGCTGCATTTGCTGTGGAAACGCCGGTGACGGATGCTAATCCGAAAGCGACGATCAACGTCAATGCAGAAACCAGCGCCGATATTGTTTTTCGCATTTGCATAGGGATCTCCTCCACTTCATTGTCTGATATCTCTCATCCCACAGTCTACTTTGAATGCCGCCCAAGAACAGGAGCGTCTGCAGGCAGGACGGCAGACCACACTGACGTATTAAGATTCAGAAGATCATGCTCCAAAAAAGCGGCCCAGCATTGCTGCTGGGCCGCTTTTCTAGGGATGTCACCCGAAAGTTGACTTTGGCTGAAGGTCACTAATCAGTGAAGTCCCATCCAGGCCAAACCTTCCTGATTCCAATCGCGCGTTGCGTTAAGGCGATATTCGTTGATATCGGCCGTGTACAGATGCTCACCGGAAACGGGCGAGTACATACGGTACACCGGAACCGTGCCGTCATCCGACTGATACCAGACGATGCCTTCGTCGGTCCACCCGTGCTTCGTGGACAGCTCCGAGCGTTCGTGATCATCCAGCGTGATCAAATGACGACGGCTCTGCGGATTGTACAGACGATATACCGGCTTGGCGCCAGCAACCTTCTTGGACACCTTGAAAGCCACGCCTTCGTCGGTCCACCCGTGCTTGGACGTCAGGACATCCTTTTCGTGGGTGTCCGCAGTGTACAAATGCAGACGAGTCTGCTTGTTATACAGACGGTACACAGGAATGGCGTTGGTGTTAGTCGTGTTCTGATTGCCGCTGTTCGGTGTGCTCGGCGTATCCGGGGTATCAGGCTGATCCGGCTGCGTCGGCTGCTTCTTGACGAGAGTGCTCTGCGCATCCGTCAGTGCCTTGGCCGCCGCGTCGACGTCCTTCTGGCTGGCCTTCTCATCGGCGGAAACTTCCTTCGCCGCCTTCAGCGCCTCGGCGAACGGCTTCCAAGAGTCGGCCGTGTAATCCGCCTCGTTCTTGGTCTCCGCTTCCTTGATAGCCTTATCCAACTCAGTCTTGTCGACCTTGGCCGGCGGAGTCGGGGTGTCATCCTTCTCCTTCAGACCGGCCTGTGCTTCGGTCAACGCCTTGGCTGCGGCGTCAACATCGGCCTGAGCGGCCTTGTCGTCAGCCGCGACCTTCTGGGCTGCAGCGAGAGCTTCGGCGAACGGCTTCCAAGAGTCGGCGGTGTAATCCGCCTGCTTCTTGCCTTCCGCATCCTTGATCGCGGCATTGAGTGCCGTCTTGTCCGCCGGCTTCGTGGTCTCGGCCTTCTTGAGGCCGGCCTGGGCCTTGGCCAGTGCCGCAGCTGCGGCCTCAACTTCGTCCTGGGTGGCCTTGTCGTTGGCGGCGGTCTTCTTGGCGGCTTCAAGAGCTTCGGCGAACGGCTTCCACG
This sequence comes from Bifidobacterium amazonense, assembly GCF_018555435.2. Taxonomy (GTDB): domain Bacteria; phylum Actinomycetota; class Actinomycetes; order Actinomycetales; family Bifidobacteriaceae; genus Bifidobacterium; species Bifidobacterium amazonense. The sequence continues at coordinate 368 of NZ_JAFEJT020000074.1, read as the reverse complement.
TATCAGCCGTGTAGTCGGCCTGTTTCTCGCCTTCCGCCTTCTTGATCGTAGCGTTCAGCACGGTCTTATCCACCGTTGCAGTAGATGAGGGGACAGTCAGCTTATTCCAGAGCAGACCATCCTTTACCAGTGCGACAAGATGATGTTCGCCCCCGGAAATGTTGGTGGGCAAGGTCAATGCAATCTTACCGTCGTCCGGGATGACAAATTCCCCAAGATCGTATCGGTCGGACAGAACATATATGGCGCTATTGCTGTTTTCGTGGGTGTGGGTTCGTTGTTGAGTCGTTGAGGGAGTAAGAGAAAAGCGCTTTCTGGGTAGGATGTTTAACGACCAAGAAAAACAACAACCAAAAAGCGCCTGATGA
>NZ_JAFEJT020000073.1 GCF_018555435.2 Bifidobacterium amazonense | reverse complement strand
CATCTCGATAGCCCTGTCCGCGGTGGTGACATGGTTCCTCACCCGTTCGCGCATGTTCAAGTAGGCGACGTCGCGTCCCGCGTGCGTCGTGCGGCGTCCGCGGCGTGCGCGGCCGTGCTGCTGACATCGCCGTTGGCCGGATGCGGCGTCGCGGCGGACGGTTCCGCCGGCACGATCGCCGCGGCCTCCGGACAGCCGCTCGGCCCGACGATCACGATCGGCGTGGCCGCCGACCTGCCCGGGCTCGGCTACTGGCACGACGGATCGTACTCCGGATTCGACGTGGACGTGGCCCGTTACGTCGCCAAATCGCTTGGCTACGGCTCCAAGCAGATCGTGTTCATCCGCGTCGGGCCGGCCGACCGCGCCGCCGCATTGGACGACGGCCGCGCGGACATCGTGGTCGCCGGCTATGCGATCACCGACGACGCCGCACGGCACGTCACGTTCGCCGGACCGTATCTCGAGGCGCGGCCGGCCGTGCTCGTACACGACGACGACACGTCGCTCGACGACCTGTTCGCCACGTCCGGGACCGCGACGGACGTGTACGACCGCACTCCGTCGGTGTGCGCCGCGGCCGGCACGGCGATGCGCGGGAGGATCGCCGCCCGCGACGACGTGACGCTGTCCGGTTACGATACGTACGGCCAATGCATGACCGCGCTCATGGCCGGCACGGTCGACGCGGTCGCCGGTGACGACGCGACGCTGCCGGGACTGGCACGTCACCGTCGCGAGTCGTATCGGATGGTCGCGGACGATCGCGACGATGACGTACTGCGCTACGGCATCGCCGTACGGCACGGCTACGATGAGCTGGCCAACAAAATCGCCGCCGCATTGCGGACGATGATCGGCGACGGTTCGTGGCGACAGTACGTCGACGACGATCTCGTTCCGCTCGGCTACGACACGGCACAGGATCTGCCGGCGAAGGACGTCGCGGTGCACTGACGCCGACCGCGTTCCACGGTGCGACCGCAATGGGCGGAATGACGCGCATGTGTCCAGTTGCGTGGCAATAATGCACCGTATGGCTAATGAGAAGAACACCGCCGCGCAGGCGGCTGAAGTCCCCGCCGAGCCGTCGTTCCGCTACAATGCGGCGCTCGCGCAGGACATCGAAACCAAGTGGCAGAAGAAGTGGGACGACGAAGGCACCTTCTGGGCCGCCAACGTCAACGGTGACCTCAAGGACGGCAAGGGCCGCAACGCCGAGGGCCGCCCGGCCTTCTTCGCGATGGACATGTTCCCGTACCCGTCCGGCAAGGGCCTGCACGTCGGCCACCCGCTCGGCTACCTCGCCACCGACGTGGTCTCCCGCTACCACCGCATGAAGGGCGAGAACGTGCTGCACGCCATGGGTTACGACGCGTTCGGCCTGCCGGCCGAGCAGTACGCCGTGCAGACCGGCCAGCACCCGCGCATCACCACCGAGCAGAACATCGCCAACATGCGCCGCCAGCTGCACCGCATGGGCCTGTCGTTCGACAACCGCCGCTCGTTCGCGACCATCGACCCCGGCTACGTGCGCTGGACGCAGTGGATCTTCTCGCGCATCTACGACGCGTGGTACGACGAGGACGCCAAGAACCCGTCCGGCTCCCAGGGCTCCGCACGCCCGATCTCGGAGCTCGTCGCCAAGTTCGAAAACGGCGAGAAAGCCATTCCGGGCCATGAGAACGACGGCGCCGCGTGGGGCGACCTCACCGAAGCCGAGCAGCAGGACATCCTCAACGACTTCCGCCTCGCCTACATCTCCAAGTCGCCGGTCAACTGGTGTCCGGGTCTGGGCACCGTGCTCGCCAACGAGGAGGTCACCGCCGAAGGCAAGTCCGAGCGCGGCAACTTCCCGGTCTTCCAGCGCGAGCTGCGCCAGTGGTCCATGCGCATCACCGCGTACGGCCACCGCCTCATCGAGGATCTCGACGGCATCGACTGGCCGGAGAAGGTCAAGCTCATGCAGCGCAACTGGATCGGCGAGTCCCACGGCGCGTCCGTGCACTTCACCGTCGCCACCCCCGAGGGCGACAAGGACATGGAGATCTACACCACCCGTCCCGACACGCTGTTCGGCACCACGTTCGCGGTCGTCTCCCCGGAGCACGACCTGTTGCACTACGTGCCCGCCGAGTGGCCTTCGGACATTCCGGAATCCTGGAAGGGCGGCTATGCGACCCCGGCCGAGGGCGTCAAGGCGTACCGTCTGGCCGCCGAGTCGAAGACCGCGAAGGATCGCGTCGAGGAGGCTGGCGAGAAGACCGGCCTGTTCACCGGCCTGTACGCGACCAACCCGATCACCGGCGTCAAGCTCCCGCTGTTCACCGCCGACTACGTGCTCATGGACTACGGTACCGGCGCGATCATGGCCGTGCCGGGTGGCGACCAGCGCGACTACGACTTCGCCGTCAAGTACGGTCTGCCGGTCATCTACACCGTCCAGCCGCTGCCGGAATCCGGCGACGACCTCGCCAACTACGAGGGCAAGGCGCCGTTCGTCAGCCACGACGGCATCGTCATCAACTCGTCCGTGGACGCGACCGCGGCCAAGGGCGATGCGCTGTCGCTCAACGGCCTGCGCGTCGACGACGCGATCGCCAAGGTCAACGCGTGGCTCGAAGCCGCCGGCGTCGGCCGCGGCACCGTGTCGTACCGTCTGCGCGACTGGCTGTTTTCCCGCCAGCGCTACTGGGGCGAGCCGTTCCCGATCGTCTACGGCGAGGACGGCACCCCGCACCTGCTGCCGGACTCCGCGCTGCCGATCAACCTGCCCGACGTGCCCGACTATCAGCCGCGCACCTTCGACCCGATGGACGCCGAATCCAACCCGGAGGCGCCGCTGAGCCGCAACGAGGACTGGGTCAAGGTCGAGCTCGACCTGGGCGACGGCGTGAAGACGTACTACCGCGACACGAACACCATGCCGAACTGGGCCGGCTCCTGCTGGTACTACATGCGCTACATCGACCCGACCGACACGGCCAACATGGTCGAGAAGGACGAGTTCGACTACTGGATGGGCCCGAACCACAACAAGTACTCGGGTGTCGAAGGCGGCGTGGACCTGTACGTGGGCGGCGTCGAGCACGCCGTGCTGCACCTGCTCTACTCGCGCTTCTGGCACAAGGTGCTCTTCGACCTCGGCTACGTGGATTCGGCCGAACCGTTCCACAAGCTGTTCAACCAGGGCATGATCCAGGCGTTCGCCTACACCGACGACCGCGGCCAGTACGTGCCGGCCGCCGAGGTCGAGGAAGGCCCCGCGGGCGCGGACGGCGAGCCGACGTTCACCTGGCACGGCGAGCACGTCAACCGCGAGTTCGGCAAGATGGGCAAGAGCCTCAAGAACATCATCACGCCGGACGACATGTACGAGAACTACGGTGCGGACACGTTCCGCCTGTACGAGATGAGCATGGGTCCGCTGGCCGACTCCCGCCCGTGGAACACGCGCAACGTGGTCGGCGGCATGCGCTTCCTGCAGCGCCTGTGGCGCAACGTCGTGGACGAGAACACCGGCGAGGTGTACGTCTCCGAGGATGCTCTGGACGCGAAGACCCTCAAGGCGCTCAACAACACGATCGCCGAGGTGACCGAGGAGATGGAGGGCATGCGCCCGAACACCGCGATCTCCAAGCTCATCGTGCTCAACAACCACCTGACCTCGCTCGGCACCGTGCCGCGCGCCGCGGTCGAGCCGCTGATCCTCATGCTTTCGCCGATCGCGCCGCACATCTGCGAGGAACTGTGGGCGCGTCTGGGCCACACCGAGTCGCTGGCGCACGAGCCGTGGCCGGTCGCCGACGAGCGGTACGTCGGCCAGGACACGGTGACCGCCGTCGTGCAGATCAAGGGCAAGATCCGCGCCAAGCTCGAGGTGACGCCCGACATCGACCCGGCCGAGCTCGAGAAGCTCGCGCTCGAGGCCGTCGCCGACCGTCTCGGCGGCAAGACCCCGCGCAAGGTGATCGTCAAGGCCCCGAAGATCGTGTCGATCGTTCCGGCCGAGTAATCGGTTCCGGTCGGTAGCGGCCGGTGACGGCCGGATGGTTGTGGACAACCCGTTGTGGATAACCCGCGACCATTCGACCACAGAGGCCGTTTCCGCTGGACAAACGCCCATGCATCCCGCATTGTTGGGATGCATGGGCGTTTCTCATACCGGCACGAACCACGCGGCCGTCGGCGCGGACCCGGCGCGGCGGCTGCGCGCGGCGCGTGACGTGCACGGTGCGCGTGATGCGTGTGATGCGCGTGATGCGCGGGGGAGCGGCGGAACGGCGACACTTGACCCGCCGCCTCCGCCTGCAGCCGCGCCCGTCACGCCTCCCGACGAATTGATGCCGGATGGACCGATGCCGGACGAGCCGGTATGGAATGATGCCGCGTATCCCGAGGACGTTGCGTATCCCGAAGAAGCCGAATGGCCTGTCGATCCGCCCGCTCCGACGACCGTGCCGGTCCCGGAACAAGCCGTGATGCGCCGAGCCGATCGATCGTCGTCGGCGGCGTTGCGGGACATCGCCGGCGTGCGGTCAGGCGATGGAAGCGCGGAACGCCACCGCATCGTGCGCGACCGTCCGCGACTCAGGTTCACGTCGGCGCATGCGCTCATGGCGATCCTGCTGCTCACCGCCGCGCTGTGCGCCAGTCTGACCATGCTGCTGCAGCAGTCGTTGCGCTACGAGTCGGCACTAGCCGAAACACGTGCGAGGACGCAAGCTGGAGGAACGGGTTCGAGTGGGATCGACGACGAGCAGCCCGGTTCGCAGGGGCAGGCCGCCGAAACGACTCAGGAGGGAACCAAGGGCGGGGATGATGCGGCATCCGCGACTGCCGGCGGTGGGGAGGATGGCGGGACGGACGCGGCGGACGGTGCCGATGCAGCAGATGCGGTGGATGGCGGGGGAGTGTCCGAGCCGTCCGACGGTGGATCGTCGTCCGCCGGTTCACCATCAGCCGTCGACGACGGCCTGATCGACATCAACACGGCCACATCCGAGGAACTCCAGACCATCAAGGGCATCGGACCGGTCACCGCCGATCGCATCATCGCCTATCGCACGCAGATCGGACGCTTCTCCAACGTCGACCAGCTGCTCGAAGTCAAGGGCATCGGCGCGAAGACGCTCGCCAAAATCCGCGAACAGGTGACCGTGCGATGAACGGCCTGCGACCATACGGACACGATCGGGAACAGGGCAGCCGCGACTGGCGCATGCTGCCGGTCGCGGCCGCCGTCTGGGCCTCAAGCCTCGCCACACATCTCACGTTCACGTGGCTGATGGAACCGACCGACGGGTCGCGGTTCAGCCGGCTGGCCGCTGCGCTGACGCCGTTGACGGTGCTGTGCGGCGGCCTCGTCGCCATCGGCATGGCCGGGCGATCTGTTCGCCGGAGATTCCGGTGGCGTCGCGACGGTCGCCGTATCGATTGTTGCGACGGCAGACGCGACGGTTGTTACGTTGACGATCGCGACGCCGCGGCCGACCGCGACGACGATGCGGACATCGGGGGAGCCGGCACCGGTCTGAGCGTCGTCATCGTCGCCGCGTTGCTGGCCGCGCTGGCCGCACTATCCGCCGATCTTGCGCAATGGCATGATCCGGCGAACGCGCTCGCCCGCGAACGTTCGCCGGTCGTCACCGCTACGGTGCGCATCGTCACGCCGCTGACCGCTGCCGACATACGCGGCCAGGACTGCCAGGCCGACGGCAGGATCGTGACCTTGCGTGACGGAGAGGTCGAACGCTCCTCCACGGCCGACGTGCGCGTCTACGCGACGGAGGCGGATTGCGCGACGCTCGCCGACGGTGCAACCGTATTCGCACAAGGCACGCTGCAGCAGGCACGGTACGGCAGACAGCCGCTGTGGTTGGTCGTCGACATGCCCGGATCGATGGCAACCGTTCGTCAAGCCGGTCCGGGCAAACGCGTCGTCGCGCACATGCAGGACGCGTTTTTCGCCGTCACCGAACGGCTCTCCGACCAGGGGCGCGTGCTCGTGCCCGGGCTCACGCTCGGCGTGCTCGGACAGGACCATGTCGTCACCGGCAACGTGACCGTCAAACGGGATGAAGCCGGCGCAGCCGAACTCAACGCGACCTACGCGGCGACGGTCGAAGAGCATTTCCGCCGTTCCGGCATCATGCATCTGATGGCCGTCTCCGGTGGCCACTTCATGCTCGTGGCCGGCATGGTGCGCCGGTTGTGCGCGCGGTTCCTCATGCCCAGACAGGTCGTGTCCGGCTGCGTGGCGGGCGCGTACCTGCTGCTCGCCGCGGCCATGTACCCGTCCGATTCGGTGATGCGCGCGCTCGTCATGGGCCTGCTCGGCGCGGCCGCGCTGTTCGTCGGCCGGCGCGGGCAGCCGGTGAGCGCATTGGGCTGGACGGTGATCGGCGTGCTGCTGATACGCCCGGGCATGGCTGCCAGCTACGGGTTCGCGCTCTCCTGCGCCGCCGTGCTCGGCATCGTGTTGTTCTGCGATCCGATCGGCGGCCTGTTGGGACACGTGCTGCCACGGTTCCTCGCCGAACCGCTGGCGATGACCGTCGCCGCGCAGTCGTTGACCCTGCCAATCCAGGTGTTGATGGAACCGGAACTGTCTCTCGCCTCGGTGCCGGCCAATCTGCTGGTCAGCCCGTTTGTGGACTTTGCGACGATCGCCGGACTTGCCGCGCTGCTCGTTTCGTGGGCGAGCCCGCAGGCCGGCTTCGCGCTCGCATGGGTCGCCTCCTGCGGTACGCAGGTCATGGAGCGTGTCGCCGCATGGCTCGCCGCCGGCCGTTACGCCGTCATCCCATGGGCCGGCGGCGTGGGCGGCGCCCTGCTCATGCTCGCCACCGAAACCGCGCTCGCGGGCCTGCTTGGCGTCGTCATACCTCGGCTCGTCCGTCGTGTGCGTGGCGGGCATCAACCGTGCGTCTTGGCCTCAGTTTCGGCCTCAGCCTTGGTGATCCCGTCTTCGCCCGGCGAACCGTTCCGCCCCGGCCTCCGCGCCCGCATCTCCCGCTGGATCGCCGAAACCAAAACCCTGTTCGGCAGGGATGGCAGTGGGTAAACGGATCAGGGATGCTGCATCCTTTTCCGGTGGAGCTGTGGAATGCACATGTCAACTCACAACAGGGTTGATTCGGTAGTAGTCCGCCATGCTGCTTTTGCTGATTACGGTATTGCAAGGTGCGGAAGCGGGCAATCCGTGGCGGGCCGCAATCCAAGGCATTTCACTGTGAGTGCGGGCGCTAAGCTGATTCCCGGTCTGTGCGGCGAGCGTGGAACATACGGTGTCGATGACGTGTTGTTCGACATCGGTGAGTACGTTGGCGGCCACAGGCAACTCCCCGTCACGGATAAGGAACTTGCCACGGTGTCGCGCGTACAGTTCGGTGCATACGGGGCCGCCACGCCACGCTTGGAAGTCCTCGTCGAAAAGCGGGGCTCCATGGCGGGACAACGATTCCGCCTGCGTATAGAAAGCCAGTTTCTGCAATTTCATTGTGGTCATCGGGCCATATTCGCGAAGAATATAGGCGGCCACATCAGCGATGGTTGCCATGATGCTCCTCCTTTCCGAAAGCTATATTGTAGAGCATGACTTCAGACAACGGCATGCCGTACATCAGCAGAAACCGGGCCAATACGGTGGGACGGTTATTGAGCGTGGGGCAGCGGTGTGACGGCGATGCCGATTACGCGCAGGCGATGGTGATCGCTCAGCAGTGGCGTGCCCAACATGTCGAGCCGACGGAACGATGCTTCGCGAAAGTGCTGGAATGCTCACAAAACATACCTCAGTCCGTGGCGACGTTCCGGATGAAACGCATGATCTCCATCGTGCGCAAGATTCAGCGTCCGAATACGCATTTCAAACTCGGGGAACTGGATGACATCGGCGGTTGCCGACTGATCGTGGAATCGAACGAGCAGGTCGAGCAGGCTGCTGCATGGCTCGCGGCGACCCTTCCGTTAAAACATGGTTCCGCCGACAAGGATTACATTACGCGGCCGCAGTCCAGTGGGTATCGCTCCCGGCATTTGCTATGCAACGTCACCTCCGATGCCGCTTCATACCATGTGGAGGTGCAGATCAGAACTCGGCTGCAGCACTGTTGGTCCACCGCAGTGGAAGCGGCTGGAGAAATCTACGGTACCGAGTACAAAAGCCCGGTTGTGCGGGCTGATGCGGCGGGCGATGACGCGCAGCGGATCCGTTTCTTCGCAATCGTGTCCAGTCTGTTCGCGCTGGAGGAAGACACTTCGCAAGTGCCGGGATTCACCGGGGATCGCACAACGCTGATTCGACAGTTGCACGATCTTGACTGCACGCGGGGATTGCTGGACGATCTGCGTGCTGCGGTGGACAGCATATTCGTCGCGGATATGCCGGACACGTCGTCTGAATTGTTTCTGCTCAAGCTTTCCAGAGAGAACCAGTATCTCGATGTCGAGGATTTTCGTGTGGACGATCTTGAGGAAGCGCTTCGCCGGTATGATGCAGTGGAACGGCGTATCGAGATTCCCGGCGGTGTCGGTTCCGCAAATGGCGAGTTCGCCTATGACAATGCCGTATTGGTATATGCGCGCAATGCGGAACAGCTCGCCGTCGCTTATCCGAACTATTCCACGAATGTTTGTTATTTCCTGAACAAGGTGGAAACGTATCTGAACTAATACACGGCATGATACCGGAGAGGTGATGGACGAGACGGCTGATTGCGTAATGGTTTGTCCTGTTCTCCAAAACCGGGTTCATGGATAATCTGCAGCGGATTGCCGAGCGGGATGACCGACTGATCTTGGTCTCGTTCCAAGACATGTGACTTCCGCACACAAGACGCGTGAGCCGTGAACGACAATGTCATCGCGTCCGCTTGCTGCGTTCGTTGCGAACGCGACCGTTGTCCAACGCTGCGGCGAGATTGGGGAGCATGCCCAGAAAGACAGCGGCGGGCGCGCCGGTACGCATCGTGTACGGCGGCGACCCGTACCTCAATGAGCAGACGGCCCGCGACCTCAGGCATCAGGCCGAACGCGCGCATCCGGACGCGGAGATCATCGAACTCGACGCGGGCGGCGCCGGACAATACGACTTCGATGAAGCCGTCAGCCCGTCGCTGCTGTCCGACATCGCCATCGTCATGGTCACGAACCTGCAGAACGCTGACGACAAGCTCGGCGAGGCGATCACGGCCTACTGCAAGGAGGCCGTCGGCGACGCGAACGCGAGCATCGTCATCTGCCGGCACGAGGGCGGGCAGAAGGGCAAGCGCATCGTCGACCAGCTCGAACGGGCCGGCGCGCGCAGGGAGAACGTGCCGGACCTCAAAAAGCCGGACGCCAAACTCAACTTCGTCATCCAGCGCTTCGAACGCAACAAGCGCCGCGTCGAACCGCTGGCCGCCCAGCAACTGGTCGCCGTGCTCGGCGACAGGACCGGCGAACTGGCCGCCATGTGCGACCAGCTGTGCTTCGACTTCGACGACGATCCGATCGGACTCGACCGCGTCAACCAGTACCTGACCGCCAACCCGCAGGTCACCGGCTTCGCCGTCGCCGACACGGCCGTGGCCGGACGCACCGCCGAGGCGATCGTGCAGATGCGCTCCGCGGTCGAACAGGGCACCGATCCTATCGCGCTCATCGGCGCGCTCGCGATGAAACTGCGCGGACTCGCCAAGGCGTCCGCCGTACGGGCCGGCACCATCTCGCAGGCCGAGGCGAACATGAACCCGTGGGTGCTGCGCAACGCGCAACGCCAGCTCGGCGGCTGGACGTCCGACGGCATGAGCCGATGCATCCGCATGCTCGCATGGGCCGACGAACAAAGCAAGACCAACGGCGGTGACCCCGTGTACGCGCTCGAACAGTGCATCATCGCGATCAGCAGAAAAGGACGGGAATCATGAGCGACACCACCAACCCCAACACCACACGCACCATCGACGTGCCCACCGGCGACGACATGCGCGCGCTCGGAGAACGCATCGCACATGCCACGCGCGGCGGCGACGTGATCCTCCTGTCCGGCCCGCTCGGCGCCGGCAAGACCACGTTCGCGCAGGGCTTCGGCCGCGGGCTTGGCATCGACGGGCCGATCGTCTCGCCCACGTTCACCATCGCCCGCGAACTCGACGGCCGGTTCGCCGACGACTCTCCTGCGCATCTCGTGCACGTCGACGCGTACCGGCTCGGCGGTAACGCGTACGCGCCCGGACAGGACGCGACCGGCCGGCTGCTCGACGAACTCGAATCGCTCGGCCTCGACGAGGAACTCGAGGATCCGGGCGCGCACACCGTGATCCTCATGGAATGGGGCGAACAGATGGCCGCCGCGCTTGCGCCCGAACGGCTGGAGATCCGCATCGCACGGCCGATCGACACGGCCTCCGGCACGGGTGCGACCGCGGCCGATCCGAACTCCGAACTGACCGGCGACGGCACGCGCATCGTCACGCTCACGCCCGTGGGCGCGGCATGGCAGGGGCGTGACCTGCTCGACTGATGCGATTCCCGTGCCGATTTCCCGCGCCGCTTCCGCGCCGCCTTCCGTGTCGACGCGGAACGACCGAACAGCCATAGACTCCCCGTTGTAGACTCGTAACGATTCTTGGACATAGGGAGGAACACGCATGGGCTGCACGCTGGTGATCGACACGTCATACGGTTCGACGGTGGGCGTCGTGGGACACGAGCCGATCGTCGAAACCGACTCGCGCACCCACGTCGAACGTCTGCAGGTCAACATCGCGCGCGCGGTCGCCGACGCCGGACTGACGCCGCACGACATCGACACCGTCGTCGTCGGGCTCGGCCCCGCGCCGTTCACCGGACTGCGCGCCGGCATCGTCGCGGCCAAGGCCATCGCATTCGCCACTGGCGCGAGACTCATTGGCCGCAACGTGCTCGAACCGCAGGTGCAGTGGAACCTCATCAGGCGGCTCAAGGCCGGCACGCTCGGCGACACGGCGAACCGCACCGTGCTCACGCTCGCCGTGAACGACGCGCGCCGCAAGCAGCTGTATTTCGAACTGTGTGAGAGCCCGCTGGCAGGACGCGGCAATGCGGATGATGCTGCGGCCGGTGCCGCGATTACGGACGTGAGCGCGATCTTCGACGCCACCGGATCCGCCTCCGACGCCAAGATCGGCGTCTCGGCGCCCGTGCGGCCGCTCATCGCCATGGACATCGACTATCCGTCATCCATCGTAGAACGGGTGAACGAAGCCGTGAGGGCCTGGCGTGAGCAGACCGGCGGCGACGTGATCGTCGACATCATCGGCCATGGCGCCGCCCGATACGCCGACACGCTGGCCTCCATCGAACACGTGGGGGACATCGTGGACGAATCCGTGCTCGACGGCGGCGAACAGGGGCTCGGCGTTTTCGCGGCCGACGCCCTGCTGGCCTACGAGCGCGATCCGCAGGCCCCCGTCGAACCGCTGTACCTGCGCCGCCCGGACGCACAGATCCCTGCGCCGCTCAAGCACGTGCTCGGTCATGCGGGCGCGGAGAGGAGCGCCTGATGCTCGTATCGTTGGACGAACTCGACCGCGAAACCGCGGTCGCGGCCGTGCGCGCGCTCGAAGTCGAACTGTTCGGCAGCCACGCGTGGAGCGAGACGTCAATCCGGCAGGAACTCGACGCGCCGGCGCGCACGTACGTGTTCGACATCGCGGACGATCATGCCGCCGCGACGATCCAGCCGGACGACGTGCGCGGATTCGCCGGCTACTGGTACGACGGCGACGACGCGGAGATCATGGACGTCGGCGTCGGCAAGGCGCATCAGCGGCAGGGCATCGCGGCCGCGATGATGACATGGCTGATCGACCGCGCGCGATCGCAGGGCGCACGACGGGTCCTGCTCGAAGTGCGCGTCGACAACGAGCCGGCCATCGCGCTGTACCGCCGGTTCGGCTTCGCGAACATCGGACTGCGCAAACGCTACTATCAGCCGGAAGGCATCGACGCGCACGTCATGGCGCTCGACCTGGAGCCGCACATCGTCGGCTTCCAAAGCGCCGCGTCGGCCACCGGCGAATCAACCGGCGAACCGACAGGCAACGCAACAGGCGATGCGACAATCAACGCGACAAGCAACGAGGAGACGAAATGAGCGAACCGATCGTACTCGGCATCGAATCGACCTGCGACGAAACCGCCGCGGCCATCGTACAGGGCCGCACGCTGCGCTCCAACGTCGTCGCCTCGTCGATGAACGAACACGCGCGCTACGGTGGCGTCATCCCCGAAATCGCCTCCCGCGCGCACGCCGAAGCGTTCGTGCCGTGCGTGTCCAAGGCGCTCGCCGACGCCGGGCTCGAGCTCGCGGACGTGGATGCGATCGCCGTATCCGCCGGACCAGGTCTCGCCGGCTGCCTCGCCGTCGGCGTGTCCGGCGCGAAGGCGCTCGCGTGGGCCGCGAACAAGCCGATCTACGGCATCAACCACGTGATCGGGCACATCGCCGTCACGCAGCTGCAGTTCGGCGCGTTCCCGCCCGACACGCTCGCGCTCATCGTCTCCGGCGGCCACACGTCGCTGCTGCACGTCGAGGACGTGGCGCGACACATCGACGTGGTCGGCACCACGCTCGACGACGCGGCGGGGGAGTGCTTCGACAAGGTCGCCCGCCTGCTCGGCTTCCCGTACCCGGGCGGCCCGCACATCGACCGGCATGCGCAGCACGGCGACCCGAAGGCCATCCGCGTGCCGCAGGGACTCACGCAAGGCAAGGCCGGAGCGGCGCATCCGTACGACTTCAGCTTCTCCGGCGTCAAAACCGCCGTGGCCCGCTGGATCGAGGAGCAGCAGGCCGCCGGACGCGAGATCCCCGTCGACGACGTGTGCGCGTCGCTCGCGGACTCCGTGGCGACCGTGCTTGCGAAAAAGGCCATGCGCGGATGCGAGCAGTACGGGTCGCAGTCGCTGATCGTGGGCGGCGGATTCTCCGCGAACTCGCAGCTGCGCGCCAAACTGCTCGAATACGGCGAACGCTGCGGCGTCGACGTGCGCATTCCGCAGATCAAGCTGTGCACCGACAACGGCGCGATGGTCGCCATGCTCGGCGTGAATCTCGTGGAGGCCGGCGTGGCCCCGTCTGCGCCCGATTTTCCCATTGATTCCGCCATGCCGATGGACAAGATCAGCATGTGACGGACGTGCGGCCCGGCCTGTGCGCAGGGCGCGACACGCACGGGCGCGATCCCGATTTGCGTTTTCGCGAATGAGGGATATTATTTTTTCCTTGTGTGCAGTGCTTCACTGTGCATAAGGAACATTCCTGCGTAGCTCAGTTGGCAGAGCATCCGACTGTTAATCGGACGGTCACTGGTTCAAGCCCAGTCGCAGGAGCTCGGCTTCGGTCGATAATTGAATATTCCTGCGTAGCTCAGTTGGCAGAGCA
>NZ_JAFEJT020000072.1 GCF_018555435.2 Bifidobacterium amazonense | reverse complement strand
ATGCACGTCCGGATGATTGTTATAGACATAATGCACGAAATTCGAACCGATGAAACCACAGCCACCGGTCACAATAATGTTACGAGGAACAAACACTTCATCAGCCATACCCATAGACTACCGCCAGATACCCCCTAAGGGAGTAGCCTCTTCACACCTCTGGCGTGGCTCATCGAGCGGATAAGATCTACCGCAGCAGTCCCTGCCGGTCGGGTCTCCTGATATCTTGCACCATAGGCATCGGCACCGCCATGATCTTTTCCTTCCTGCCCCTTTGACCGGCTGCAACCAGTTAAAACCATAGCCTGAGTATTTGATGGTGTCCCACTGGCATGCGCCAGTTTGCTTCTATAAAAGCAAGACAAGCTGACTCTTCCAGTTGTTTGGCTTGTATGAACGAGAAGAAGTACTTCGAACCGCGCGCTCTCAAAGAGGGAAATACCTGATGCGGTTAAGTGCCCAGTGCGCTATATACAGAATCATTGTAAATATAAGCTCCCGTCTCCCCCTCTTTACGATATTTGGCATCAGCATCCGGCCAGTTTTTAACGGCGTAGTTCAAAATAGCAGCCTTGAACGGAATGTGTACCGCAAGTTCTTCTTGTAGCTTGGTAGGGCACCTGTCGGCGTCCAAGTGTTCCTCCCCGTTCAGGTTCACAACAACAACGGGAAGCTCACGATTCAGAGCTTGGTCGATTTTCCATGGAATGAACTTGCGCAGTCTCTTGGTCTTCTCTCCAACAAGCAGAATGAACAACTTGCTGTTATCAAATCGCTTACGCAGCTGATTCTTAATGCTTTCTTCCTGATTGGTGTCGTAAGCGTAGTTCAAATCGTGAGCATCATAGAAATCGAAATCAATATTATCGTTCTCATTCCATGCTTTGAGTAGTTGATAATATCGCATGTCTTCATCGCCATCGAACGCAACATACGTCTTATTTCTGTATGCCATATGTCATCACCTTCCTTGAAACGAATCCAAATACTTTTGCATTTCTACACGGTCAATAGTCTGATAATCTTCTGACCTCAGCACGATTCGCAAATCGCTTGATATAGTCGTTCGTCTTGAGGCCAACACATATGAGATGACAATGAGCTTAATGGAATCTTCCAAAGACAGGACCGGCTTCATTCGCGATAGCCCCTGACCGATTGCCGTAATAGCTATCGGCTGGCAGTTCCCATTTGCTAAAACAGCTTCCCACAACGATGACAGTGCCTCCCAAAGATAATCGATGCTGCACGATGCCGTATTATGCTCATCAAAATCCGTATAAGCGACAAAGTAGGCACGATAATCATTAGGGTGCAAAACAGCTACTGTTCCAATCGGATACCGTGTTTTCTTACCCTTCTTGTTGATGTGCCCTATTGCTTTTATCCCCTTAAGCGCAGCATCAATATCCGCATCCAATCTTGCCACATCACCGTGATAGAGACTGTCAAGCGCCTGTCCTTGAATACTGCTCCGAGCGATGATCCAATGCTCAACATCCGTATCGAAGGTACTGCATGTACCGACGACGATGCTGCAATCCTGCTCAAATAAATCCCCCGCGACAATGTCTATTGTCGTACCGAATGAATACTGGGTTTTTAGAGGCTTTTCCCGCGTATGGATAAAGGCAAAGCTCAACGCCACAATAATAATTGCAATGGTTAATCCCCACCCCTTCCACGGAAGGTGGCCATCGCATATGTAGCTAATGAAATCGAGCAATAGGCAAAACACACCCAAGGCGCTGAATACAGCAGCGCCAAACTTCCTCCAATAACTACGGCGCGACCGGTAGGACTTGAATCGCTTAAATCGTTCTCCCAATACTTTCTTAATCCCTCTCAAATCAAAGTGGCGACACATCATCATGCAATACTCGCAGACATGCACTTATACGTAGCACTCCGACGCTCCGCTCGATCAGCATGAAACACCTTCTTCCGCAGCCATCATGTTCCTACTGAAAAATTTTGACACAAGTGTCAAAAAGATTCAATAGCAGACGCTTACTGGCATTGACAGAACACACCGCCGGTATATAAGCCACAGCGCATCTACGCAACTTCGCTGCCGATCCTTCTGAATACAGTCGCTAATCAGACCCCTTCCGAGGTAACATGAGGACTGCATTCAGGGCGGCTCACATGTGGAGCGGCCGTTCTCAAATCTGAAAAACAGCGCCGCTGCAACTAGCTACAAGCAAATTAGCGAAAAACCAATAGTTGCACTTGCTCCTCGACAATCAGGCGAGCTTGAAGAACATACGCTCAGTGCCAGGCAGTTGCTGAAACCCGTTCTTTGCGTAAAACATCGCGGCATGTTCGTCGACCAGGTCATCGACAAGTGCGCGAGCACCGATCTCATGACTGATATTCAACGAACGAACAACAGCATCATGAAGCAGTTTTCACCCCAGTCCCTCACTGTGATAACGCCGGTCAACTCCAAGCGTGACCAGAGAATCACCGGAATTCGTTTAGATGCATTTCTTTTCAATCAATCGTCACCGACCAAAGACCGTTCCACGGCACGGATGTTCAAAGAGTAGAAACTCCTACTCGAAACTCAGCAATATCCAGCAACAGCACTTCAGTACCACACTCAAGCAAATACCCGACGATATAAAATCTGTAGTTTAAATGAATTACATTACTCAATAATTATCAAGTATTCAAAATCGACTGATCCTGGTATATGCATCCGAGAATTGACTTCTCTCTGGATATCCTTCAGTTTGATTATACACAGATTCCCTTTGTCATTCATTAGTATAATTCGCTGTTTTTTGCATGCCGTTATTGTTCTGCCGGGCAATACATATGAAACGAGGTCCGTCGCTTCCGTAAGTTCTATCGGCAGTAATCCAATAGCATTTACATAATCAGCATAAACATAGACACTATCTACCCCGCATTCAGATACCGTTAAAGCAAACGAATAGTCACCATATCCCAAACGAAATGTACTTTTTGGAGCATTTGTATATTCAAAATGCACCAAATCGTTTAGATTGGGATTTGACCAATTTCCCTCATCTCGCAGAATATTGATTTTTCTACTCGTTCTAGTCTTTCGCGGATTACCGATGGTGAAACTGCATTAGTTTTATCTGCCGGGAAACCCGCTATCCATCGCCACAGATCTTCAATTTTCTTATCAGAAAAAACATCCTGATCATTAAAATCGAAGCTTTTTGGATTATGCGATACCAGCCATGAAGGGAACTGAAACCGAGGATTATCTATCACAATACACGCTAACCAATCAGCTGGATGCGACTCAAATACCCTTTGTACAATTTCATTTTCCTTCAATACGCCACTCTTCCACGTCAGCGCATTAGCTTTTTGAATGTAATTATAATCGAGAACCATAAGCACGTGGCGTGCGTTGAAGGCTGCATTCATGAATTTATCCAAATTTGATCCATAAGGCAGATTACGATCCAATCCAACACTGAAACCTATAAGATGCAAATGACTCGCCAGCAAATGCACCCATTCCGATCTCTCTGAAGACCATGCATATGGAATAAAGACATCATATGAAAAAAGTGTTATACGATTCTCTATAGATTCGAGCATCTGCCATATGAGCATGCCTCCTAAATATCAGTATATAACGAACATCAATTTCAATTTGAATTGACTCTACTACCTACCGGCGTATCCAGGAGCCGAAAGTGAACCCACGTCGATCAGAATCGTAAATTCTGATTCAATTCCCCTCCCCCGTTCCCAGACTCAGGAATATCACGCTGATGGTTGGCGGAAATATCCATTTGGGCAATATTGGACAAATCAAGATTTCTCAACGCTTGAATATATGAATCACCAAATAACGATCCTGCATTCTCCCACTGCTGCAACATTTGAGATACGGACTGCAGATCGATGGCGGGGAAAGACATCTCCGATATCTTCTTTAAATTCTCTTGCCAATTCGCGTCAGACATCAGGGTTTTCATTTCCGCTAACGGAAAAGACAGTGAATCACATCGTTCCGTCACCGGTGTTGAGGCGCTGTCGTCAACAGCATGAGAATCAATTCCGCTTCTTCTCTCGAAAACGTCATCGTCGGAAACGTCATCCCCAGCATGAAGCCTGTCAGCCTCAGCGTTCGGAACCGAATCATGCGCAGCAGTCATCATGTCATCCGGAACATCGTACGATACGCTGGGAGTAACTCCAAGTATCCGGCACAGCGTAAAGATCCTGTCGATGCTCGCGTTCCGCAGCTTTCCCTGTTCAAATTGACTAATCCAAGGCCGGCTCACGCCCGCCATCTCAGCCAGTTCAGCCTGCGTCATCCCCTTGACCACACGTGCGTCACGCAGACTGACTGCCAACTGTCGCACCGATCGAACATCACTCGCAGCCTTCATATCAGTCCTAACGTTAGATATGCCTAACATTCTAGTGAATGTTATTTAATCCCAACATACCAATATTGAACTGCAATGCACAACAACGATAAAGCAGGAGATCACGCCACACCGCCGTTCAACAGCCATTTCCATGCCGGCACGACGCCGATCGTGCCTTCCGGAACGGTAATTGTCTCTTCGCGATCCAGAGTGACGACGGTTCCCGTCTTGAGCGAGAAACGACGCATGGCGGCCTGCAACGCGCCCACTTCGCGTCTTCGAGTCTTGTCGTCATCCATATTCAGGCACACCTGTATCAGCTGATACGCGTCCAACATAAGCGCATCGCCCACAACGAAGTCGATCTCATGCCGATTCGATCCTTCTTGGAACAGTAGACGCGATATCGTGCCACTCCTCGCTATTCCTGTATCTCGACGCAGTTTCAGAAACACCGCCGTCTCCAATCGCTGGCCACGTTCCTGCGCTGCCGCCCTTGAAAAAGCCGAAAACATACCCTGATCAACCGCATACACCTTGGACACGGAACGACTGTTGTCGGCCAGAGCTCGCGAGAATTCGCGCACGGAGAACAGCAGATATGCTTCCTCGTAATAATCAAGCAACGAAGCAAGCGAGCCGCGGGAAACACGCAGACCACGGCTCGTAAGCAAATTCGCCGTCTTATTGATCGACAGCTCCCGCCCCGAAGCCGCTATTGCCTGCGAAAGAAACGCCGATGCCGCAACAGGATTGCGCACATCATACCGATCGATGACGTCGTTCGACAACGTACGGTTCGCATACTCCTGCAGAAGCGCCACCGAATCCGGAGCACTGAGATTCTGCACGGCAATGAAGCCGCCTCGTTCGAGATAATCATCAAGTCCATGCCTAAGATGAGCAACCTCATCGGAGGTGAACGCTCTGCACCCATTGTCGTCCGCCGGCACCAGACCGACATCTTTGCCATGGAAACGCATGTATTCCGAGAAGCTCATGGGAAACAGCTCACGAGGCAGCGCACGGCCTCGAAACTCGGTGGCCACTTCTCGGGACAGCATTTTTGAAGACGAGCCGGTCACATAGATCGTTGCGCTCAACGTATCCACGAGTCGACGCAAGAACATACCCCAATCCGGCACTTCCTGAATCTCGTCGAAGAACAGATATACGCCCTCGGCACGAGCATGCGGATACAGCTCGAAATACGAGTCAAGCACATCCTGCAGCAACCCGCTGCCGAACGGCTTCAACCGCTCATCTTCGAAGTTGAAGTACAGCAGTCGATCAGCAGATACACCCGAATCCAAAATTCTTCGCATCTCCTGGAACAGACGATACGTTTTGCCGCAACGCCGCACACCGACGATCGTCCGCACCAGATTGCCACGTTGCGGAGTCGGCACATCCCCCAGATCAAGATCCCGAGGGAATACATCAGGAACGCCAGCCTCCCTCCACTCGCGTATGATCCCCTTCACCAATTCGCTCATGGCACTCCCTCGTCTTCCATATCAACCGTCAGACATCACGTACTTGACTCGCAGGAAGTCAAGACTCTATGAAATCTTGCTTTCCGGTAAAACAAGATTACCATAAATCTTGACTTACCAGAAAGCAACATTATAAAATCGCGTTAAGATTAATGAACGCCAACATCGATGTTGGCTGGCACCACCACGGAACTGCAGCTTGGCAGTGTCCAACGGCAGCACCCACTGAAGCAAATACCAGGCAAATAAAGTTTTGGCGGAATTCCAACGATTTCTCAGTACGCGTGGTCAAAAGTGCGTGTACGAAGCAAATAAAATCAGGAAGCCAATGGCGGAGGCGACACCGGCGACAGATAACAAGTCCCGGAGCAGGTATGAAACAGCACGCTCCTACACGCCGTAATGCGACGAAAGACCGATAGACTCGCTCACATGTTCCCGGCACGACACCTGCCGCTTCCTTAAAGACACCGACCACAGCAGCAACGGCAGGGCGTAGAAGGCATAGCCTTCGAACTGGAGATACAGGTAAGCGACGAGCAGCAGCCAGCATACGGTAGCCCGGCTCCAGGCGCGGCAAACCGTTACGTAAACCACGACCGCGGTGACCAGGGCAATGAACGCCAACAGACCGAACTCCACGATGAAACTCGTATAGGCACTCATGGTGAACATGTTGCTTGGCGTGACCTGCGCATACCAATGGCTGGGACCTTTGGCGTCCAACCCCATGCGCTTGAGCACTCGAACGGCGGTGTCCGCGCCCTGATGCGTGGCATCGGCAAGATTGCCGGCACCATAGCCGAACAGCAATCGCAACGGGTGCTTCCACACGCCGGCAAACGGCCCCAACGATTGGAACAAACGACCATACAACGAGCCGTCCCCGCCAAAACCAGACTCGGCGATGGAATTCAGCCGGTTATTCAACAGCACGGCAACAATCCCAATCGCAGCCGTCCCCGTCAACTCACCGACAGCCGCCAAACGTTGCCTGCGCCGACGCCAATCCGTCAGTACGACGATCGCCACCACCAGCGCGACAATCGAATCCAGAATAATGCGCACGCCGGCACCCATGATGATCGAACCGACGGCGAACACCACCACCAACGCGCACAATCTGACGGCACGATTCCGGTCACGTTCGCGAATCAGCCATGCGACAGGCAACAAAACACCGTACAAATGCATGCCGATATAGCTCGGCTCGGCAAACAAAAACTGCGGACGACCGCCGCCCCAATGCGAATCGGCCGTCAGATACTGACGGTTCATCATATGCACGAAATAATCGCGGACCGGCGTCACTCCGAACTTGATCGACCACCACTGCACCACACCGACCAGGAACGCAATGCAATACGCAACGATCAGCACGTCAACCATCCGCCGCCAGGACAATCGCTTCACGTTCACCGCGATCTCCAGCGCAGCCAGGCAGGCAAGCGCGCCGACCACGGCCATCAGCGACGTCGCGGCAGGCAACGGATGAACACCGACCGCAAACCAATCACCCACCGACAACGCGACCAACAGCAGCGGAAACGCGAACCACCACCGGAACCGCAACACCACTCGGCCCAGCACGCGCCAATTCACCAGCGCATACGCCGTAAACATCCACGGGGAAATCGGAGTCCAAAACGGCATGTACAACCCCGCCACCGTGCCATCGACCGGCAGCATGGCAAGCGCCGCATACCACAGCAGATCCGAAACGTCCGCAAGCATGGGCGACCGATCCACGCGAACGCCGGCCCGGCTGAAATCCGCGTCGACAAGCGCATCCGCGGACAGTGCATTCGGCATCACAGTCGGCCGCATGCGCGAATCAGTCATTGTCGCTTTCGATCAGCGGCGTCTGGCGAAGCGCAAGCTCCGCATTCACACCAGGAGCGGTCTGCACATGCACGGTGATCTCATACGATTCTCCCGGCGACAGATTGAATGTCTTCAAACCGACCGTCAATCCATCGTGCACGGAAATGCCGTCGAACTGGCTGCCGTCGCTCATCGTCCAATCCACCAGACGGCCGTTCTTCGGTGCGTAGACGAACGCCTGCGTGCGAATCTGCCCGGCCTGCAAACCATCAATGTACGGTCCGACGATATACTTCGGCAGCGAGGAGATCTGATCCTGCGACAGCGTATTGGTCAGCCTGATATGCACCGTGTACTGGTTCGCCCCGTTCTCCGCGACCTTGTCGAATTCGGTGGTCACTTCGCGCTTGAGATACCAGTCCATCTTCGCCTGCGAGATATCGGTGAAATACACGCCGACCTGCGGATCGGACGCGGCCGTCACCAGCTTGCCGGCGATCGGGGTGTCCTCCAGCAGCTTCTGTTCCTCGGCATTCGCGTTCCACATGAGCAGATGGCCGCCGTTAATGGATGCGAGCATCTCCTTCATATACGCCTGCGCATCACCGGACTGCTGCATTACATGAGCGAACACGGCCGACGCCGCCTGGGCGAAATACGCATCCTGTTCCACGACGGGCTTGTCGATATACACCTGATTCAGCAGATATTGGGCGGCGTTGGTGCCGTCGAGCACCTTGCCGTCCTCCAACGTCGCGCCGCCGGTCACCTTCAGCATGTTCTGCAGGAAGATCGGGTCGATCGCGATCACGCCGTCAACCTGAGTCTTATAAGTGTTGGCCCACAACGCCTTCGCGATCTCGCCGGTACGGGGGAAGTCGGCGGTGAAGTTCACATCCTGCGGCACACGGGCCAGCTTGTCCGTGAACAGCGTCTTCTCCTCGGCGGTGATCGGCACCACCGGCTGATCGGGGGTCTGAACCGTCGTTTCCGCAACGAACTCGTGCATCGTGATCTTGCCGTTGGTCACCGACATCGTGCCCCACGAACCGGGCAGACCACCGGACGGTCGGATTTCCGAATTCGTCTGCGCGAGAATCAGGTACGTGCGGGTCTGGCCGTCCATCGCGAGCATCTTCGGGGCGAGCTGGGCGAACACGGACGCGTTGTGTACCGTGTCGTTGAGCTTGCCGAGATAATCATTGGCCTTATCGATCGCATCGGTCACCTGCTGGATGTGTGTAGTCGGCACCGCGGCGAGCGAATGGTTCGCGTTCGTGATCACCGTGTCGGCCTGTTTGAGACTCTCGGCGGCCTTGTCGACGCCGGGGATGCTGATCGTGCCGTTCGTGACGCTGATGCTGTTGAGGTTCATATTGGACAGCGCATCGCTCAGCGCGGGCAGGCCTTGCGAGGAGATGTTCTCGAGCGCGGTGACCGCCGTGCGCACGGCGGAGATGTCGTTGCCGTAATACGGCACGCGCGCGGCCACGGCCCACAGGACGGAGCTGGTCTCGCCGTACGCCTTGTCGACGTGCACGGAGAACTGGTCGATCGTCTTGTCGAGCGAGGACGTATCGCCGCCGCTCAGCGAATCCTGCAGACCGGTCGCGACCGACACGGCCTGCTGGATCTCGTTCTTCGTCTTCATCGCGGACACGCCGAACCACGCGGCGATGCCGGCGAGCGCGAGCAGCACGATCAACAGGCCGATCAGGATGCGCTTGATGCGGCGACGGCGCTTGATGCGGCGGATATGCTGCGGGCTCATGCGCCGGCGGTGGCGGCGCGGCTGTTGGACCGGTGACTCCACTCCCCCGTTGCCGCCTTCGGCCGAGCCGTTTCCGGCGTTCTCATCCGTCATGAACGTGAATTCGTCGTCGGCCACCGGTCGATCACCATTCCTTCCGCAGGAGGCATCCCCGTACGTCTCGCATATCACATCCCACGTCTTGCCGGAGTCCTCGCCGTCACACAAAACCGCGTTTCAGTGTAATAGAGGGGGGTGATCGATCATATGCATTGGATGCAGCGGATACAGCGTACCTGACGCATCCGCAGGCATGCCGACGTGAAGCGGCAGTCCCGTCACGGGGATGCCGCCCCTTGCCGGACAACGGCACCGGCAACGATCAGTAGGCGCCCTTGGGGTTGAGGACCACGCCGATGGTGCGGAAGATGTAGACGATGTCGCCGAGGATGGACCAGTTCTGCACGTAGGCGACGTCGAGCTGGCGGCTTTCCTCCTCGCTCAGGTCGGACCGGCCGGAGACCTGCCACGGGCCGGTGATGCCGGGGCGCACCAGCATGCGCAGGGCGTAGATGTCGTCGTACATCGCGTATTCCTCGGGCAGCGGCGGGCGCGGCCCCACGATCGACATGTCGCCCATGAACACGTTGAAGAACTGCGGCAGCTCGTCAAGCGAGAACTTGCGGGTGATGTGGCCGACCCGGGTGATGCGCGGATCGTTCTTCATCTTGAAGATGAACCGCTTCTCCTGGCCGCTCTCCTTGGCCAGCTTCTTCTTGAGCGCATCCGCGTTCACCACCATGGAACGGAACTTGAGCATCTCGAACGGCTTGCCGCGCAGTCCGATGCGCTTCTGCCGGTAGAAGATCGGCCCATGATCATCCAATTTGATCGCGATCGCCACGCCGATCATGAACGGCGACGTGAGCACGATCAGGATCGCCGACACGACGATGTCAAACAGTCGCTTGAAGATCCGCGTCGCGATGCCGTACTGCGGCAGGCTGATCGTCAGAATGTTCACTCCCTTGAGCGTACGCACCGACAGCTGGTGTCCGGCGATGTCCGCGGCGGACGTGAGCAGCGAGATCTCCAGGCCAAGCGACTCGAGGCCCAGCGAGAACGCGGCGAAATTGTCCGAATCACGGCGCAGCACGTCGGCGACCATCACGGTCTGCGCCTTCATGCGCACCGCGGTCTCCCCCAGCCGCGAATCGTACGCGAGCACCGGCAGATCGTCCACGTCCCATGCCTCGGACAGTCGCTCCAGATCCGCCTCGGACAGTCTCGCGGACGTGACCTTGCCATCCGCGGTCTCACGGATCGGGCAGATCGCGACCGGATTGTAGTTCAGCTGCGTGCGGTCGGCGAGGAACTTCAGCGTATGCGCGATGCCGTCCGGAGAGCCGACGACGATCGTCGAATACGTGTACGCGCCCTTCTTGCGGTCGCGGGTGATCACGGCGCGCGCGGCCATGCGTTCGAGTATCGTCAGCAGACAGGACAGCACGATCATCAACGTGACGGTCGGCAACGGCAGACTCACCGCGAAAATATAGTTGACCGCGCACAACGTGACCCAGCTCACGCACGCGGCCTTGATGATCATCGGCACCAGCTGGTAGCCGTCACCCATCACATGCCGGTGGTACACGCCGGCGTGGCGCAGGCACACCGCCCACACGCACGCGCCGACCAGCAGATACACGGTCACGCCGAACATCGGCGAGGCGATGAACGAGGCGCGCCCGACATGACGGAACAGCAGCAGGCCCGTGGTCGAGCCGATCAGGAACATCGCGCAGTCGCACAGCAGCAACGCCATGTTGAGGAAGAAACGCCACTGCTGCACACGCGACAGCTGATGCTCGCGATAATCGTTGAGAATACGCGACGACGCGGTGGCAGACGCGCCCGCATTCGAGGAGGCGCCGACACGCGGAGAATCCATGCGGGACGCGCCGGAATTGCCCATGACCCTACGCGGCGCAGTCGCCGGGGCCGGAGTGGTGGTTTCGGATTCGGACTTCATCCGCGTTCTCTTTACTCTGCTTCCCTCTGGGTTTTCCGCCGGGCGGCGCGACGTCCCACGCGGTTCCACGCGACGTTCCGAACGTATGGCCGGCCGGCACAACTCCACCATACTATAGACGGAAGGGGGTAAAAGGAAGTCGTTCGCGTCTCAAAATTGGACGGCGGCAGGCGAATCGTTTCAATGTTTCGTTTCAATGCCTCATTCAATGCCCACGGGTGGGCGTAGAGTACTGAGGTCATTTTAACGAGCGCGACAGATGCGGCGAACGCGGCGAGCGCAAACAGACGCGGGGAACACGCGGGCACAGGCGAGTCGAGGGCGAGCGAGACGAGCGAGGAAAGAAGGCGGTTCATGGCGAAACGCAACGGGAAACGCGACAATCGCGGCAATCGCGGGGCATCGGATCTCCGGAAGGCAGGCTGGAAGGCGAACGGCACGGCGGCGGGCAGCAAGGCCCTGTCCCGCGCGCTCAGCCACGAGGAGTCGTTCGTCGACGGGCATCTGACGCACGCGGCGTTCGCATCCATCGCGATCCTCACGTTCATCACGTTCGTCGGCAACTTCACGCAGCTCCAGCTGAGCGCGGCCCTGCCGACCATCGTCTCCGAATTCGGCATCTCCGTGACCACCGGCCAGTGGCTCACCTCCATCTTCCAGCTGGTCATGGGCGTGATGGTGCCGCTCACCGCGTTCCTGACGCGCCGCTTCTCCACCCGGCAGATCGTCATCACGTCGATGATCGTGTTCACGCTCGGCTCGGCGCTGGCATGGGTCGGCTCGTCGTTCCTGATGGTGCTGGCCGGTCGTCTGCTCGAGGCCGTGGGCACGGGCGTGATGTGGCCGGTGCTGCAGATCACCGTGTTCTCCATCTATCCGCTCTCGCGGCGCGGCGCGGCCATGGGCACGGTCGGCGTGGCGATGAGCGTCGCACCGGCCATCGGCCCCACGCTCGGCGGCATCCAGACCGACGCGAACGGCTGGCGGTCCATCTTCCTCACACTCACCGTCATCGGCGTCGTCTCGCTGCTGCTCGCCGTCTTCGGCCTGCGCAACTTCGGTACGAACGACCCCGACGCGCGCGCCGACTTCTTCTCCGTGGGGCTCTCGGTGATTGGCTTCGGCGGGCTCATGTTCGGGTTCACCAACATCGAATCGTATCCGTTCACGCATCCGATGGTGTGGCTGGCGATGCTGGTCGGACTGGTCGGCATCGTGTGGTTCGTGACGAGGCAGGTGCGCGGGGCGCGGCGGTATGCGGCGGACATGGCGGCGCTAACGGCTTCGGAGGACTCCCTGGCAGGCGCATCGGTCGCTGCGTCGACTACGGCATCCCCAACGCAGCCGACGCGGCAAGCGCAGCATCGCCCCCAGCCCCCACTGCTGGACCTCGGCGTATTGAAGAACCGCAGCTTCACGATCGGCACCATCTGCGCGGCGCTGAGCTTCTTCGCGTTCAGTTCGATCATGGTGATCATGCCGCTCTACATCCAGGACGACCGCGGCTACTCCGCCACCATCAGCGGCCTCGTCATGATGCCGGGCGCATTCGGCATGTGCATCTCGCAGTACTTCGGCGGCAAGCTGCTCGACCGCCTGGGCGCCCGCCCGGTGGCGCTGTCGGGCACGATCGTGCTGCTGTTCGGCACGATCATGATGAGCCTGATCGACCTGCACACGTGGATCTGGTGGGTGTCGATCTGGCAGTTCGTGCGGCAGATCGGCATGGGCTTCATCATCATGCCGATCACCACATGGTCGCTCAACTGCCTCGAACCGGACGAGGTGTCCGCCGGATCGGCCGTCACGAACACGGTGCGGCAGATCGCGGGCGCGATCGGCGCGCCGGTGCTGGTGATCCTCATGGAGACGCTCACCCGCCTGCATGGCGGCAATCACATCCTCGCCAGCATCTTCGGCACGCAGTGGACGCTGCGCATGAGCGCGTTCCTGGTGTTCGTGCAGATGGTCATCGTCCTCTTCGGCGTCAAGGGAGACGGGGCCGGTTCCTCGCACGAGGCCGCACAGAAGGCCGTGGCGCATCTGCGGGAGGCGCGTACCGTTCGGATCACCGCACATCAGCAGTAACTGGACCAACCGGACCGGCGGGAACGGCCTCCGCGGGTCCCATCCCACGGAAACAAGCCCAGGGAACAGCCAGTTTGACGATCGAGAGGCTAAATCAGCACTCCGTCGAGATCAGTTTGACGATCGAGAGGCTACCCGTACGCCATAGAAGCCAGACTCCCCCGCTCGTTTGAAGGATTATGCGTGTCTATTCGAAGGATTACGTGAGTGGCAGCGCGCAGCGAAACCTCTCAATCGTCAAACTGACCTTGACAGAAGCCAAAAATAGCCTCTCGATCG
>NZ_JAFEJT020000071.1 GCF_018555435.2 Bifidobacterium amazonense | reverse complement strand
TCGGCGGCCAGCAGGTCGGGGATCAGGCCGTCCTTGTCGGTGGTCCACACGCGGCCGTCGCGGCGCAGGAAGCTCATGCCGGAGCTCTCCTCGCCGCCGAACGCGACCTCGCCGCTGAACAGCGGGTCCACGAACCACTTGAAGCCGACCGGGACCTCGAGCACCTTCGCGCCGATCGACGTGGCCACGCGATCGATCAGGGAGGAGGAGACGAGCGTCTTGCCGACGGCGGCGCCCTTCGGCCAGCCCGGACGGTTGCCGCCGAACAGGTACTCCACGCACACGGCGATGTAGTGGTTCGGGTTCATCACGCCCCAGTTCGGGCAGACGATGCCGTGACGGTCCGCATCCGGGTCGGTGCCGCCGACCAGATCGTACTTGTCCCACGCGCCGGCGTTGAGCTCGTCCACCAGACCCTTCATCGCGTACGGCGAGCTCGGGTCCATGCGGATCTTGCCGTCGTGGTCGATGGTCATGAAGCGCCACGTCGGGTCGACTTCGGGACGCACGACGCCGATCGTGAGGCCGTACTTCTCGTTGATGAGCGGCCAGTAGTTCACGGACGCGCCGCCGAGCGGGTCGATGCCCAGGCGCACGCCGGAGTTGCGGATGACGTCGAAGTCGATGACGTTGGCCAGATCATCGACGTAGTGCTCGCGGAAGTCGAAGCCCTCGACGTACTCGGACTTGACGGCCTCCTCGTACGGGACGCGCTTGACGGACTTGTAGTCGCCGAGCAGCTCGTTGGCGCGCGCGGCGATCGCGTTCGTCACGTCGGCCGGGGCCGGGCCGCCGGTGACCGGGTCGTACTTGAAGCCGCCGTCGGTCGGCGGGTTGTGCGACGGGGTGACGACGATGCCGTCGGCCAGTCCTTCGCCCTCGAAGCGCTGGGTGCCGTCGGCCGCGCGGTTGTGCGTCAGGATCGCCTGGGAGACGACCGGGGTGGGCACGAAGTCGTCGCGCGAGTCGATGCGCACGTGCACGCCGTTGGCGACGAGGACCTCGATGGCGGTCTTCTTGGCCGGCGCGGACAGCGCGTGCGTGTCGGAGCCGAGATACAGCGGACCGGTGACGCCGGCCTTCTTGCGGTATTCGGCGATGGCCTGCGTGATGGCGACGATGTGGGCCTCGTTGAACGAGGTCTTCAGGGACGATCCGCGGTGGCCGGAGGTGCCGAAGATGACGCGCTGCTCGGGGACGGACGGATCGGGGACGAGGTCGTAGTACTTGCCGATGACTTCGTCGACGTTGATCAGATCAGCTGGGGTGGCGGGAAGGCCCGCGTTTGTTGCTACCATGACTCCTATTTTGCCACGGTTTTCCGGGGGTGAAAACATTTGCAACATGAATTGCCGTCGTACGCCGCGCGAATCCTTGCTGACGAATGCGCCGCGGATGGTTCGGGGAAGACCGGTGCGGGGCGGATTTCGGCCGTATGGCCGCCGAAAGGAGGCCGTGCCGCCACGGGCGGGACCGGTGGTTTCGCCGTGTCGCGATGGCCGGTGCGACCGTTGGCGCAGCGGGCGACGCGCCGAAAGTTGGCGGAACCGGTTCGAGGGCGTTACACTGCCTTATGAACTTCTACTTTTGCAGGGTTGCAAGTCACATAAGACGCAAGACCTGAGATATATGCCTGCCATAGGTGTATGTCTTGGGTCTTTTTTGTTGTCTTGCGGTTCTGCGAGGGCGGAGAACATAACAGGAGAACAACAGGAACACAAGGGAAGGAAACCAAAGATGGCTGAATCCACAGCGTCGCAGATCATCGACGCCATCGGTGGTCCGGGCAACGTCAAGAGCCTGACGCACTGCGCCACTCGTCTGCGTTTCGAGCTTGTCGACGGAGGCAAGGTCGACCAGAACCGCCTGCAGCACATGAAGGGCGTGCTCGGTGCGGTCCCGCAGGCCGGCGACCGCTACCAGGTCGTCATCGGCGGTGCGGTCGCCTCCATGTACGAGGAGATCATGCACCTGCCCGAGATGGCGAACGCCGGCGCCGCCGCCAAGTCCGCCAACAACGGCAAGATGACCGATGCCGAGGTCAAGGCCGCCGAGCGCGCGAAGGCGCGCGGCAAGGTCGCCTGGCTCGACTCGTTCTTCGAGTACCTGGCCGACTCGTTCCGCCCGATCCTGGGCGTTCTGCTCGGCGCGTCCATCATCATCGCGCTCGTCAACCTGTTCATCTCGCTCGGTGTCATCGCCAACGACGAGGCGAACACCTCGCTCATGTTCATCAAGGCCATCTGGAAGGGCGTGTTCTACTTCCTGCCGATCATGGTCGCCTACAACGCCTCCAAGAAGCTGAAGGTCGACCCGTGGCTCGGCGGCTCCATCATGGCCATGCTCATGACCCCGCAGTTCACCGCGCTGTCCGACGCCAAGACCTGGGGCGACGCCGTCAAGTGCGTCGAGAACGCCACGCTGGGCACCACCGACTGCACCGCCACCGTCTTCGGCCTGCCGATGCAGCTGTCCGACTACTCCGGCAACGTGTTCGTCCCGCTCATGATGGCCGCCGTGCTCGCGCTCGTCTACCACGGCCTGAAGAAGATCATCCCGGACAGCGTCCAGCTCGTGTTCGTGCCGTTCTTCTCCATGATCATCGTCGGCGTGCTCACCGCCTTCATCATCGGCCCGCTGGGCGTGTGGGTCGGCAACGGCCTCGGCGTCGTCCTCGCCTGGATGAACGGCCACGCCCCGTTCATCTTCGCCATCGCGATCCCGCTGCTCTACCCGTTCCTCGTCCCGCTCGGCCTGCACTGGCCGCTCAACGCCCTCATGCTCATGAACATCCAGTCGATGGGCTACGACTTCATCCAGGGCCCGATGGGCGTGTGGAACTTCGCCTGCTTCGGCGCCACCGCCGGCGTGCTGTTCCTCTCCATCCGCGACCATGACAAGGAAATGCGCCAGACCTCCATCGGCGCGCTCGCGGCCGGCCTGCTCGGCGGCGTCTCCGAGCCGTCCCTCTACGGCATCCACCTGCGCTACAAGCTGGTCTACAAGCGCATGCTCATCGGCTGCGGCACCGGCGGTGTCGTGATCGCCGTCCTCGGCTGGCTGTTCCCGTCCGTCGTCGCCTCCGGCGAGTCCGTGCGCGGCGTGACCACCACCGCCTTCGCGTTCACCTCGCTGCTGACCGTCCCGGTCTTCAACCAGATGTGGGTCTACGGCGTGTCCATCGCCGTCGCGTTCGCCGTGTCCATGTTCCTGATCGTCACGCTCGACTACCGCACTCCGGAGCAGAAGGCCGAGCTGCAGGAGCGCCTCGCCCAGGAGAAGGCCGACCGTGAGCTCGAGGCCCAGGCCGCGTCCGCTCCGGCCGCCGCTCCGGCCGCCGCGCCCGCCGCGACTGCGACCGCCGTCGCCGAAGCCCCGGCCGCCGCCGCGACCGACACGGTCAACGCCCCGGTCGCCGGCCACGTGATCTCCCTCGACGACACCGGCGATCCGGTGTTCGCCTCCCGCGCGCTCGGCGAGGGCGTCGGCATCCAGCCGACCGACTCGACCGTCGTCGCCCCGATCTCCGGCGTGCTGCAGACCGTCGCCGAAACCGGCCACGCGTTCGGCATCAAGTCCGATGACGGCGTCGAAGTGCTCGTGCACGTCGGCATCGACACGGTCAAGATGAACGGCGAGGGCTTCTCCGTCGCCGTGGCCGCCGGACAGCGCGTCAACGCCGGCGACACGCTCGTGACCGTCGACTTTGATAAGGTCAAGGCAGCGGGATACAGCACCACCACCCTGATGACGGTGCTCAATACCGTGGCCCTGGCCGGCGTCACTCCGAAGACGGGAATCGACGTCGCCGCGGGCGACCCGGTGCTCGACATCCAGCACTGAGTCTGGAGGCCGTATAGACAAAAGGGGACGCACTTGAAAGTGCTTCGCGTGTTCAACAACAACGTCGTGCTTGCCGCAAACGGCTCGCAGGAGGTCATCGTCACCGGCAGGGGACTGGGCTTCAAGGCGAAACCGGGGCAGGAGATCGACGACGCGAAGGTCGTTCGGGTGTTCGTCCCCTCCGACGGGCGGGACCCGGATCATCTGGCCGAACTGCTGGCCGGAATCCCGCCCGAGATGATCCGACTCGTGACCGACGCCATGACGCGCGTGGGACTCGGCCAGCAGGCTGAATCCAAGCCTACGCTCGTCATGGCGCTCGCCGATCACGTCACCGGGGCCGTGCAGCGGTTCAAGCGGGGCGAACACGTCGCCTATCCGCTCGCTGCCGAAGTCCAATCGCTGTATCCGGCCGAGTACGCGCAGGCCGAACGCATCCTCGCCCAGCTCAACGCCGAGCTGAACCACGCGCTGCCCGACAGTGAGGCCGTGGCGTTCACGCTGCACCTCGTCAACGCGGGCTTCTCCAACGGCGACCTGTCGTACACGTACCAGATGACCGGCATCATCCAGCAGATGATCGCCGTGATCGAACGCTGCTACGGCATCGAACTCGACCAGCACAGCATCAACGTCGGCCGTTTCATCACGCATCTGCGCTACCTGTTCGTGCGCATCAGGCAGCACCAGCAGCTCGACCGCGAACCCGAGCCGATCATCACGTCGATCGAACAGTCGTATCCCGAGGCGATGAGCTGCGCCCGCGCCGTCGCCGACATCGTGCGCATCCGGCTCGACTCGCCGCTCACCGGCGACGAGATCGCGTATCTTGCGCTGCATATCGCGCGCGTCACGTCCGACGCGAAGGAGGAACGCCGCGCCGCGCGTGCGGACGAGACCGCGCACTGATCCGCGATCGTCGCCGATCGCCGGCAAACGCCGCGTACGGACGTTGCGCACGGACGTTGCGCACGGGTCGACGCGCCGCGTATCGCGCGTCGTCGAAACGTTATTTGATCGGCGGAATGATGCCCGTCGCCGACAGATCGGGGTCGACCTCCGGCACGCGCACGCACAGCGCCTTGCGCTCCACGTCGAAGCGGATGTGGCGCGTGGCCGGCAGCATGTCGCCGTCCACCTGCGCCAGCGCCGGCTTCTCCAGCATGATCTCCGCGCTCACGCCCTGAATGTTGTCGATCGACGAGTTCGTCGACAGCGGGCTCGAGCCGGACTTGCCGGTGATCGTCTGGTGCACCACGTCGCCGAACAGGTTCGCCCAGCCGAGAATGCCGCCCGACGTGTCGATGATCTCGAAATCGAGGATGCCGTCGTCGTACGAGGCGTCCGGCATCAGCGAGAAGAACGGGATCTGGCCGCAGTTGCCGGCCATGAACGTGCGGAACGCGAGCCCCTTGATCGTATGCGAGCTGCCGTCCGCACTGCGGATCGTCACCGAACCGTGATATTTCGGCGCGAACAGGTTCTTCACGCCCGACACGAAATACGCGAGCCAGCTGATGTTCTTCTTCAGCTCGGGATCCGTGTCGTCGATCATCAGCGCGTCGAAGCCGATGCCCGCGATGATCAGGAACGCGTGGCCGTGATCCGTGTCCGGATCGTCCAGCAGCGTCAGGCGGCCCATGTCCACATGCCGCGAGCCGTGCGACGTGGCCACCGACAGCGCCGCGTCGATGTCGTCGACCGGAATGCCCATGTTGCGGGCGAACAGGTTGCCCGTGCCGATCGGGATGATGCCGAGCGCGTGGCCGGTGCCCGAGACGGCGCTCGCCACCGTGCGCACCGTGCCGTCGCCGCCGACCGCAACGACCACGTCCGCGCCGTGCGCGAGCGCCTCCTTCGCGCACGCGCGGCCGTCCTTGTCGAGCTTCGTCTCGATGAACTCGATTTCGGTGAGCCCCTTGGCCTTGCAGAACTGTTTGATGTGCTTCTTGCGTTCCGCGGCCTGCGGCTTTGACGGGTTGACGATGAACGCGTAATGCACCTGGTCGTCGTTGCGCCGGTCGAGCTGTTCGGCGAGCCGGCGGCGGTGCGACGCGCGGACGGCGAAGTACGCCGCGGCCGCGATGATGACGATGCCGGCGACGACGGCGAGGACGATGGCGACGATGGTGGCGGTAGGCATGGTTCCCATTGTGTCCGCACATCGCCCGCGACGCCCGCACGACACGACGAAACTCGACGATTCCTGCACGTTCGGTGGGTGAGGCGGCGGATCGTGACGATGACATCTACGAATACGTAGACGCGGTTCCGCGTGTCGGCTTACGGCGGTAGGCTGGGGCACATGCTTGATATTCAATTCATTCGTGACCATACCGACGTCGTGAAGGAATCGCAGCGCAAGCGCGGCGAATCCGTCGAACTCGTCGACGAAGTGCTCAAGTCCGACGAAACCCGCCGCACCGCCCTCAAGGAATACGAGGAGGCGCGCGCCCAGCAGAAGGAGATCGGCAAGAAGGTCGCCGCCGCGCCCGCCGACGAGAAGGCCGCGCTCATCGCGCAGACCAAGGATCTCGCCGCCAAGGTCGCCGAGTACAAGGCCACCGCCGACTCCGCCGCCGAAGAGTACACCACCGCCATGTGGAAGCTGTCCAACATCGTCGAGCCGGAGGCTCCGGAAGGCGGCGAGGACGATTACGTCGTCGTCAAGAAGGTCGGCCAGATCCGCGACTTCGCGGCCGAAGGCTTCGAGCCGAAGGACCACCTGACCCTCGGCACCGAGGTGGCCGGCATCGACATGCGCCGCGGCGTCAAGGTCGGTGGCTCCCGCTTCTACTTCCTGCGCGGCGCGGTCGCCCGCATGCAGATCGCCATGCTCACCATGGCCGTCGACCAGGCCGAACAGCACGGCTTCGTGCTCGCCATCACCCCGACCCTGGTCCGCCCCGAAGTCATGCGCGGCACCGGCTTCCTCAACTCGCACGCCGACGAGATCTACCGTCTGCGCGAGCCCGACGACCAGTACCTCGTCGGCACGTCCGAAGTGGCGCTCGCCGGCATGCACGAGAACGAGATCCTCGACCTCGGCAACGGCCCGCTGCGCTACTGCGGCTGGAGCTCCTGCTACCGCCGCGAGGCGGGCGCCGCCGGCAAGGACACCTCCGGCATCATCCGCGTGCACCAGTTCGACAAGGTCGAAATGTTCGTCTACGCCAAGCAGGAGGACTCCTACGCGGAGCACCAGCACCTGCTCGAAATGGAGCAGGAGATGCTCGCCAAGGTCGAGGTGCCGTACCGCATCATCGACACCGCCGCCGGCGACCTCGGCTCCTCCGCCGCCCGCAAGTTCGACTGCGAAGCGTGGGTGCCGACCCAGGGCCGCTACCGCGAGCTGACCTCCACCTCGAACTGCACCGAGTACCAGGCCCGCCGCCTCAACATCCGCGAGCGCACCGAGGACGGTTCCACCCGCCCGGTCTCCACGCTCAACGGCACGCTGGCCACCACCCGCTGGCTCGTCGCGATCCTCGAGAACCACCAGCAGAAGGACGGCTCCATCGAGATCCCGAAGGCCATGCGTCCGTACATGGGTGGCAAGGAAGTCATCGAGCCCACGAAGTGGGAGGCGTGACGTCCGTCACGCCTGCTGTGTTCTGCGTCGCGCACGGCCGCTGTCGCTGTGCGCGGCTACGAACAGTCCACTGGACTGTTCGTCACGTGGGAGGCGTGACGTTCGTCATGTGGGAAGCCTGATTTCCGCCCCATCTGTATAATTGAACATCGTGCGCTTTCGGGCGCACGCAAGGACAGGTGTCTGAGTGGCCTAAAGAGACGGTCTTGAAAACCGTTGTGGGGCAACCCACCGCGAGTTCGAATCTCGCCCTGTCCGCTTTTCCAAGGGCTCCGGCATGTGCCGGGGCCCTTCTCATTTCGCCTATGCGCGTGATGATGTGACGCGGAGCGTGACACGGCGCGGACCGGATCATGCACGGTATGCGTCGAATCGTTGGAAAATCAAGGTTTCTGCTTGGGGTGTGGTTGGTGGGTTCCACTCCCGGTCACGTGCCGGGTCACGAAAGAGTCACGAACGAGTTGCGCATGGCTGCGATTAGGGTGGGTGTCATGACCGATACCGTGCAATCGCAACCGTTGTCCTGCCCGTACACCGACGTGATCTTCGACTACTGCGACGTGCTGCTGGACTGGCGTCCGCGGCTGCCGCTCGACGGACAGTATCCGGCCGGCGTCGTCGACATGTTCTTCGACAAGGCGGACGAATACGGGTTCGACTACTACGACGCGATGAGCGACTCCGGTTGGAGCGAGGAGCGCGTGCTCGACGACTACGAACGGCATCACGGCCCGGCCGTCGCGTGGGTGTTCCGCGTGTATTTCGAACGGCAGCGGCTGTCGCTGTACGACATGATCGACGGCATGCCGATGCTGCTGCGAGATCTGGACCGTGCCGGCGTGCGACTGTGGGGGTTGACGAACTTCACCGCGAAGTACGTGCACGCCGCGCAGGAGAAGTTCCCGTGGCTGCGACTGCTGCGCGACACCGTGATCTCGTCCGAGGAGCGGATCCGCAAGCCCGATCCGATGATCTACCGGCGTGCGATCGAACGATTCGGCGTCGATCCGGCCGCCACCGCGTTCGTGGACGACAAGGCGTACAACGCGGCCGCGGCCACCGCCGTCGGACTCCACGGCATTCAGTTCCGTAGCGCCGCGCAGACCCGTGCGGCGCTGGGCCTGTGACCCTGTGACCGGTCTGTGACCGGCGCCTTCCTCACACGATGCGGCGGTCGGCGGCCCAGCGGGTGAGCTCGGTGCGGTTGGACAACTGGAGCTTGCGCAGCACGGAGCTGACGTGCGTCTCCACGGTCTTGATCGAGATGAACAGCTCGGCGGCCACCTCCTTGTACGTGTAGCCGCGCGCGATGAGGCGCATCACCTCCTGTTCGCGGGCCGAAAGCCGGTCCAGCTCCTCATCGCGTACGCCCGCGGTGCCAGCCCCGCCAACGCCGCCGCCTGCGCCCGCCGGCCCGAGCCCGTCCCCGCCGACCGGCACCCCCTGGAACGCGGACAGCACGAATCCGGCCAGTTTCGGCGAGAACACCGCATACCCCTCATGCACCTGACGGATCGAATTGATCAGATCCTCGCCGGTGATCGTCTTGGTCACATAGCCGCGCGCCCCCGCGCGGATCACCGCGCCCACGTCCTGCGGCGAATCGGACACCGACAGCGCCAGAAACGCGGAATGCGGCGAATAGGCGAGCGATTTGGCGAGGATCTCCGCCCCGCCGCCGCCCTCGCCGCCCGGCACGTGCACGTCGAGCAGCACCACGTCCGGCTTGGTCGCGGCGATCATCGCCACCGACCCCTCCACGTCCGGCGCCTGGCCGACGATCGTGAAATACGGCTGCAGCGTCGCGATCACGCCCGCGCGGAACATCTCGTGATCGTCGACCACGGCCACGCGGATCGGCTGCACGGTCTGACCGTTCGGGTCGAGCGCGGCGAACGTCTCGGCCGTCGCCGGCTGCCGCCGCGGCCCGTCCTGCGGCTGATACGACTGTTGAGACTGCTGTTGTGACTGTTGCTGCGGCTGTTGCCGTTGCGGCTGAATCCGGTCCGTCATGCCGTCGCCTTCCCCTCTCCGCTCGTCGCGCCGCCGTCGGCGTGCGTACCGCCGGTCCGCCCGGCATCCGCACCATCGGCGATCGGCATGTGCATGCGCACCTCCGTGCCCCAGCCGGGCCGCGACACGATCTCCACCGTACCACCGCGCCGTCGCACGCGTCCGATGATCGACTCGCGGATGCCGAGCCGGCCTTCGGGAATCGCGTCGACGTCGAATCCGTCGCCGTGATCGCGCACGAACACCTCGACCTTGCCGCCGCCGGCCTCGCAGTAGACCGACACCGGCTCGCCGCCGTGCGTCACCGCATTGACGAGCGCCTGCTGCGCGGCGTCGAGCAGCGCGTCGGTCTGCGCGCTCGGCCGCGCGTCGCCGACGGTCACGACCTCGATCGGCCTGCCGTGTGCGTCCTCGACGTGCGCGGCGACCTCCTTGATGCCGGCGCTGACCGAACGGTCCGACGTGGTGCGCTCCTGATACAGCCATTCGCGCAGTTCGCGCTCCTGCTGACGCGCCAGCGTGAATACGGTCGCAGGCTCGCCGCTGTGCAGCTGGATCAGCGCGAGCGTTTGCAGGACGCCGTCGTGCAGATGCGCGGTCATGTCGGCGCGCTCCTCCTCGCGTTCCTTGAGCGCCCGCTCGGTGCCCAGATCGCGGATCAGCGAACTGATCCACGGCACGATCGCCAGTCCGGCGCCGGCGAGCAGCAGCAGTCCGGCAAGCACGATGCGCCGCGGGGACGCGCCCCAGCCGGGGATCGTCGATTCGAACACGAACACCGCATACGCGACGAACAGCATCGCCACACCGCCGAGCATCGACCACAGCTGACCGTCCTTCGCGCCGTAGCGCAGCCACGCCATGCCGACGCCGGTCAAGGCCAGCAGGATCGGCAGGATCAGCTCGCCGGCCACGCCGCCGTACAGCATGATCACGGTCACCGCAAGCAGCGCCAGTCCGGCCAGTGCGAC
Source organism: Bifidobacterium amazonense (assembly GCF_018555435.2). Taxonomy (GTDB): domain Bacteria; phylum Actinomycetota; class Actinomycetes; order Actinomycetales; family Bifidobacteriaceae; genus Bifidobacterium; species Bifidobacterium amazonense. Next base: position 3,870 of record NZ_JAFEJT020000071.1, on the reverse strand, counting down.
CAGCGCCGGCTTGGGCGCGCGTTTGAGCGCGTCCAGCAACGTCTCCGACTGTCCGGCCGCCACGCGTTCGGGATCGGCCGGGGCGTCCGTATCGTCGGGGCCGCGATCGGAACCGTTACCGGACGGGCCGTCGATGTCGAACGCGTCGCCGCGTCCGTCGACCCGACGATTGCCGCGCGACAGCGGCTGACGTGCGTTCGTCGTCGCACGGGCCTGCGCGGCGGCGACGGGATCGCCGACCGGCACGAACAGCCACAGGAACACGTACGCGACGACGCCCGCGCCGAAGCAGCACGCCGCGATCAGGAACAGCAGCCGCACCCAGCCGACGCCGACGCCCAGATGCAGCGCCACGCCGCGGCATACGCCGCACAGCATGCGGCCCTGTTTCGGGCGCATCAGCGGCAGACGGTCCGGGTTGGCGTAGGGGTTGCGATCGGTCATGATTCCATTGTGCCGCCGCCTCGCGCTATTCGACGCGCCATTCGGGGATTGTGACGCATGGTTCAGGGAACAATCAGGGTGTTCCCGGACGGCCGTGGCAGGTCGCGGCTGCTGTAATGGAACCATGAGCAATACGCATGACTTCTCCGAACCTTCCTCCGGTGCTTCCGGCAACGGGCCTGCCGGTGCCGGTACTTCGGCGTATGGTTCCGCCGGCACTCCGGCGGGCAATCCGTACGGCGGCAACCCGTATGGCGCTTCGGCGGGCAACCCGGCCTCCAATCCGACCGGCAACCCGTACGCCAATCCATGTGGCAACTTGTACGCCAACCCGGCGGGCAACCCCAACGGCAACCCGTATGCTGGCCAGAACCCGTACGCCAATCCGGCACCTCCAGCTGGCGGGGCCGGCCGGTCGAACGGCGCGTCCGGAGTCCTGCCGCGATTCTTCCGGTGGGTCCGCAACAGCGGCATAGGCCGGTCCGACGACCGCTGGGTGGGCGGCGTGTGCGGGGGACTGGCCCGCTACTTCCGCATCAGTCCGGTGCTGATGCGCGCGATCATGTTCGCCGCGGTGTTGGTGTGCGGCTTCGGTGCGGCGTTCTACGCGCTCGCATGGTTCCTGCTGCCCGACGACCGCGACGGCGGCATTCTCGCCGAACGGTTGGCCGGTGGCGATTGGGACTGGGCGTGTCTTGGCGTGTTCCTGTGCTTCGCGATCGGCGTGATGTTCCCCGGCGCCGGTTTCGTACTGACTGTGGCCGCCGCGTTCGTGCTGTGGCTGCTGCTCGAACGCGAGACGCGCCGTCGGCGCGGCTATGGCCGGTCCGATGGCGGTCCATTCGGCAGGCCAAGCGATCCGTTCATCCCCAACGGCGTCCCCAACGGTGTCCCCAACGGTGTTCCCAACGGTGTCCCCAATGACAGGCCAAGCGGCATCCCGAACAGTGCGCCGAACGACAATCCCCCCGTCGCGCCGATCTTCTCTGCAGCGTCCGCGTCGTCCGCAACACGGCCGTCCACAGCGCAACCGGTCGCAGCACAACCGTTCGCAGCTCCGGCGTCCGCGACCATGCCGATGACCTCGCCGTACCGCGCGCCGCAGCCCAGGCCGAAACCGCGGTATGCGCGGCGCAAGCCGGCCGGCCCGTTCATCGTGGCCGTGTCCCTCGGTCTGATCCTGCTGTCGATGGCCGCCGCGTTCGTGATGAGCGGCACCAGTCTCAACAGCGCGATCCGCACATGGACGTTCTGGTCGGCCGGCGTGTGCATCGCGCTCGGCCTGCTCATCGTCGCGCTCGGCCTGACCGGACGCCGGTCCGGCGGACTGATCCCGATCGCATGGTGCGCGGCGATCGTCGCCGTATGCGTGGTCGGCGTGAACCTGACGTACTCGTATCTGCTGCACCAGTATCCCGGCTACGCGTACCGGCAGGGATACGAGCGGATCGCGGTCCGCGGCACGCGCACGATCCAGTACTCCCAGACGCAGTCGCTGCCGTTGAATGACGATGGGGGACTGGTGTTCGAAGGCGGCGACTACGACACGGACAACGTCACGCTCGACCTGACCGGATACGAGTTCGGCGGCGCGCACCGCGTGCGACTCGGCAGCGGCGACCTCGTCTACTCGCAATGCCCGAGCGGACAGCTCAACCTCGGCGCGTCCGACGTGCGCGTCACCGTCACGCTGCCGGAAGGCTGCACCTACGGCTTCGGCAGACGCGACGTCTACTACCAGACCGGATTCGCCTCGCTCGGCGGGAAATGGTCGATGACCTTCGACGACAACACCATCGGCATCAGCGACGGAAGCGACTACTCCTACTCCAACAACAACGTGTACACCTGCTCGGCCGACGGCTTCAGCGAGTCCGGATGCCGGTGGATGACCGATTCGGACAGAGAGCCGGAGGACGGTCCCGAACTGCTCATCAACCCGGTCGCGATCATCAGCGGACGGGTGACCGTGGAGTACGCGCGCGGCACGAGTGGCATCGGCGATTACTGATGCGCGCGGCCGGTGACGGTGCCGGTGCGGAGACGGCGGATGAGCGGAAACATGACGGGCGTCGTGGACGGCGCGAACTGACATACTGACAGGAGAACGATGATGACCAACGATGAGACGACCGTTGCGCTTGACGCGGCGGATGCGGCCGGTGCTGGTGCTGATGCCGCCGGTGCCTCGGATGCGACCGAGACGACGGTGATCCCGGCCACATTGGACAAGTCCAACGAGACGCCGACCGAAACCATGCCGCCGGTGGGCGGCGACGAACGGACCTCAGTGCTGCCGGTGAGCGACCCGGCCGACACCATCCCGATGGTGACCTATCCGGATGGCGACGTCTCCGTGGCGGCCGGGGCATCTGAGACGGCTCTGACCACGCCGCTCGCCACGTTGGTGCGCAACACCGAGAGCGCCCGGGACGGCGGCCATGCCTCCGCGGCCGAGGCTGCGTCGACGGTGCCGCTGTATGTCGCGCAGACGGGCGCCGCAGGTCAGAGCATCGTGAAACAGGGTGTGAAACCTTCTGGGGGAGCTGATCGGCCGACCGGCGGCACGGGATCGGCCCCCAAGGGCAAGCCGGACGTGATCGACGCGAGCATGGACGATTTCGCCCAGACCGTGCCGATGACGGTGGCCACGCCGATCGACGATCCGACGGCCGCGATCCCTCGGCGTGAAGAGAGTCACGGTAAGGCTCATCATGACGCGCACGATGACACGCCGGAGGTCAATACGCCGGAACCCGGCGCATCGGCGGTCGGCCCGTCGGAGACCGGAGCGCCGAAGCCTGATGCACCGGAGTCCGGCATGCCGAGGGCCAAAACGCCGGATGCGGCCGACTTCGGCGGGGCGGGGGTTCCGAGGACGAACGATACCGTTCCGGCGAACGATGGTACGGCGTCGGCGCATGGTGCCGGGCAACCTGGCAGAGGTGGGTCTCCGGCGTCGGTGCGGCAATCAACCCCGCAGGAATCGGTGCGACAGGGCGCGCCGGGGCCTGCCCCGGCATGGACCCGGCCGGATCGTGGCACCCAGCCGGTCGTGCAGGTGGCGCGTGAGGAACCCGCCGAACCGCAGGTGATCCGCAAGACCGGGCCGAATGCGGCGGCGATCATCTTCGGCGTGATCGGCATCCTGCTCGGCGTGGTCACGCTGCTGTTCGGGCTTGATTACCCGACCAACCTGTTCTTCTGGCTGCAGGCCGACCCGCGCGTGGTGGCCGCCATCTCCTGCGCGGTCGTCGGTGGCGCGCTGGTGCTGGTCGCCATCATCTGGGCGCTCGTCTCGATGATCGGATCCCGCCGCAAACGGAACGATGCCACAGCCGAACAATGGTGAAGCCGGATGCGGTTCGGGTGCAGTTTGACGATTGAGAGGCTGATTTCCCGTTGCGTCGAGGTCGGTTTGACGAT
>NZ_JAFEJT020000070.1 GCF_018555435.2 Bifidobacterium amazonense | reverse complement strand
GGAGATCAACCACGGCATCCCCGAGACGATCTGCTCGCTCGGCATGGTCGTGCTGTCCGAGGACTCGATCTGCGAACTGCAGCCGGGGGAGAAGCTCGACCTGACCGAGTTCCTCGCGGCCGGCGAGGAGGATCCGCGCAAGAAGAACGCGAACGGATTCCGTCACGTCGGCGACCGCAAGGTGAGCGTCAACCGCATGCCGCTGCGCGTGACCAACCAGTGGGCGTACCATTCGCGGCTGTACGCGGCGGCGCACTTCGTCGCCTCGTATCCGGGACTCGAGCTGGTGCAGCTCAACTCGTTCGGCTGCGGCCTCGACGCGATCACCACCGACCAGGTCTCGGAGATCCTCGCCGACAAGGCCGACGTGTACACGCTGCTCAAGATCGACGAGGTGTCGAACCTGGGTGCGGCGAAGATCCGCCTGCGCTCGCTCAAGGCCGCCGTCGAGGAACGCGAACGCAACAAGGCCAAGGCCGTCGCGGCCGTGTCCGCCGCGGTTTCCGGTGCCGGTGCGTCGGGTGCGTCCGGCATGTCCGGCCTAGCCGGTGCACAGACCGTCGGCAAGCACGATCGGATCGTCGACGCGACGTCCGCCGCCGAACGCGAGGCGCGCGCGGCCGCGCAGGCTGCCGCCCAGGCCAAGGCGCAGGCCGATCTGGCCGCCGCCGAAACGCAGCTCAAGGCAGCGAAGGAACAGCTCGCCGCAGCCGAGGCCGCGGTCAAGGCGGCCGAAGTGAAACGCGCGGCCGTCAACGATCCGTCCGCACGCGATGCGGGTGCCGACGTTCCGTCCGGCGCACCGAAGTCCACCGGCTTCCGCAAGACCGGCTCGACCGCGCCCACGCCGGGCCGCCAGGTCCTGCTCGACACGACTATGGCCGCCAATCCGAAGCTCACCGAATCGGTGCGTCGCGCCTCGCGCCTCGCCGCGCAGCGCGACATCGAAGCGGCCGTCAACGCCAAAACCGTGCTCGCCGGATCCGACGGCACGGTGGACACGCCCGGCAAGGCCGCCAGGAAGGCCAAGTCCGGCCACAACAACGCGACCATGTCGCGCTACGCGCACCGCCAGAAGTTCCTCAAGAACATGAAGCAGGACTATACGATCGTCGCCCCGCAGATGAGCCCGATCCACATGTCCCTCGTCGAGGCGGTCATCCGCTCCGGCGGCTACAAGTTCGACATCCTGAAGCACGCCAGCCGCGAGGACGTCGAAACCGGCCTCAAATACGTGAACAACGACGCCTGCTATCCGGCCATCATGGTCATCGGGCAGCTCATCGACGCGATCATCCAAGGCAAATACGATCCCGACCACGTCGCGCTCGCGATCACGCAGACCGGCGGCATGTGCCGCGCGACCAACTACTTCGGACTCATCCGCAAGGCGCTCATCGACGCCGGCTATCCGCAGATCCCGGTCATCGCGATCTCCACGCAGGGACTCGAGGACAATCCGGGATTCAAGGCCACGCCGGCGCTGCTGCACCGCGCGATCAAGGCGCTGATCCTCGGCGACCTGCTCATGAAGTGCCTGTACCGCGTGCGCCCGTACGAGGTCGAGCCGGGCGCGGCGAACAAGCTGTACGAACAGTGGGACGTGATCGTGCGCGAGACGCTCGAACACCACGGCTTCTCCAAGACCGCGGCCAGGACCCCGTGGCTGAAGAAGGCGTATCTGCCGTACAACGTGATCGCCAAGGAGATCGTCAAGAGCTTCGACGCGCTGCCGCTGCGCGACATTCCGCGCAAGGTGCGCGTCGGCGTGGTCGGCGAGATCCTCGTCAAGTACCAGCCGGACGCGAACAACCATGTGGTCGATGTGATCGAATCGCAGGACTGCGAAGCCGTGGTGCCCGGCATCATGGAGTTCATGACGACCCGCCCGTACATCACCGACTGGAACGAACGCAACCTCGGTATGGGCGGCAACCAGCAGCTCTACGCGCTCATGCGCTGGGGGCTCGACCGGTACAACGCGCCGATCAAGGCGGCCATCGCCACCGCGCACGGCAAGTTCAAGCAGGACGACCCGATGCCCGAACTCGTCAAGAAGGCGGCCGAGGTCACGTCGATCGGCGTGCAGGCCGGCGAAGGCTGGCTGCTGACCGCCGAGATCCTCGAGCTGATCGAACAGGGATGCCCGAACGTGATCTGCGCGCAGCCGTTCGCCTGCCTGCCGAACCACGTGACCGGCCGCGGCATGTTCGGCAAGATCCGCCGCCTGCACCCGGAGGCCAACATCGTCTCCATCGACTATGATCCGGGCGCGAGCGAGGCGAACCAGCTCAACCGCATCAAGCTCATGATCGCGGCGGCGAAGAAGGCCCACGAGAAGCTGACTGTGGCGGACTGAAAAGCGATCTGCGGCACGTGATACTCGCTATGCGGCGACGTATCGCGTGCTGCGCGCGTTGCCGGTGGCTACGATGCTGCCTTCGTGCTCAAGTTTGCGCAGCACATAGGCGGCTCGGTTCTTGTTGATGCCGAGCCGTTGTTGGACTTCCATGCGGGACATGCCGGACTGTGATTCCGTGATAAGGGCCAGCGTGACTTCCTCGAGCGTGCTGGATGCCTGCGGCAGGGGGGCGGCTGCTCCGTCGGTCTCGTCGTTGATACGGTTCAGGGTGATGGTGGCGGGTGTATGGGCTGCGGGAGCCAGTGCGAGTGTCTGCACGTCCTTGCCGGTCGGATATCCCGCCAGTACGGCGGTCTGCACATCACCCTCGATATGGATGGGAGGGCCTGCCGGGAAAAGGTCCCGCGAGGTGCGTCGGTCGCCGATGCGTGGCGGAGCCCCGCCGTTTGTGCTGGTGAGACCGCCGGGACTGTCCGGATGGTCGTCAAGACGGGGCAGGCTGAGCGTAAACGCCCCCGGCGTGATCCGGATGGTGGGAGCCATGCCGTTGCCCTCGTATTCCTCCATGATTTTCGGAATGCCGCTGCCGTAGCTTTCGATGAGCTCCAATCGGTACAGTATGTCGGCGAGTGTTCTGTTACGGGGCTGCGAGATGCCGTTGGTCAGGTCCGTCAGCGTGATGCCTTTCACTAAACCGCCGAGCGAGACGAATTCCATGCGATCGGCGAAGACGCTGATGAGCGTAGGACCGGAATAATCGTAATCCCGGTGGGCAACGGCGTTGAGCAGTGCCTCCCTGAGAGCTGACGGAGGGTAGGCGTAGGAATCGTTCCGATAGAGTCCGACGATCTCGGAGCGCACCGGATTATTGAGTTCCAAGTAGCGGCTTGCTTCGTCGAGCTGCTGCAGCAGCGATCCCCGGAATTCCTGACGGGCCAGGAACCGTGACTTCGTCGTTCCTTGGTAGACCGCGCATTTCACGCTATGCCGGCATTGGTCCGACAGCAATGCTGCGGCATTGGTGTATAGGCCGTCCTCATTGATCATGCCCAGAGATCGTTGCTGCGCTTCTCCCCATGCCAGGTGCTGCCGCTGAAACACATTGACGGCATAGTTGAATGTCAGGTCCTGATCGATGCTCACCGCGGCGTCGAACGACGTTCCGTCCGCCTCCCGGATCATCTGCCGGATGCGTTCCTCTCCGGCCGGAACGGCGGATACCCCATGCCGTATGAAGATGCCCGTGGGACGCAGGCCTTTTGCGGACAGATAATATGGTTGCTTCGTTCCTCGGAGCACGGTGACATGGACCACTGAGCGCTCTGTGCCATCCATGTCCTCCATGGAGTCGCATGCGATGGTGGTGTATGCGGTCAGATCCGGTTTGATGGTATTGCGGATCATGTCTCCGACCGCACCCATCGTGCCGTCCGGGTCGTCGACGCCTACGGGAGTCCCGTCGTCATCGATGCCGATGTACAGATCGCCGCCTTCGGTGTTGGCGAATGCGATGATCTCCCGCTTGACGGCGTCGTTGAGTTGCCTTTTGAACTCGACCGTCGCGCTTTCCCGTAGCCGGATCATCATCGCTCCTTCCGCCGTCATCGATGAATTCATCGTAATTCATCGATGGGACGGTGCGACACGCCGTATGCTTGTCTTGCGGTTCGTTGATTTGACGACATCACGCGCATAGGAGGTTATGCCGCGACGGTGGGACGGGATGGATCTGACCGCCGCGGCCTGCCGCCGATATGGCATGTGCGGCGGCGGGCGCGTATACTGGCCGATGAATGTGATCAGCTGCAAGGTTGCGCTCAACCAGCGGATCGACGGGGAGACAAACCGGCGGACCGGCACACACTGCGACGATGACATGGCACGCCGATGGTGCATGGCGTGCCCAAGTTGCACGTTCCCCACGAATCCGGAGCCGATATGCCTGTCGATACGTCATACAACCCGTACCCGCACGATGCCGCCGCCCGCGGCCTCAACCAACCCGAACCCGAAATCCGTCCCGCCGTCGAGCCGCGGCTGCGATCGTTCCGCTACGCGAACGTCGCCCTGTCGGACGGCCATTGGAAACGCCAGCGCGACCACGTCGTGAACCTGTACCTGAGCCTGCCCGACGACGACATCCTGCAGTCCGCGCTGCGCGGCACGGGAGTGGACATCGGCGCCCGGGGACTGGGCGGCTGGGGCGGCACGTTCGGCCAGATGCTCGCCTCGTTCGCCAAACTGTACGCGGTCACCGGCGACTTCCGGCTCAAAGCCAAGGCGATCGACCTGTTCGAACGCTGGTTCGCGCTCGCCGGCGAGCATGACGAACTGCTTCGGCTCGGCACCTACGACTATGAGAAGATGCTCGGCGGTCTGCTCGACATGGACGAGATCATGGGCTACGACGCGCAGGGCCGCGTGCGCGAGGCCGTCAGCCGGCTCACCGACGCGGCGATGCGCGACTTCGACGAGTCGATCCCGCGCGACGGCCTGCAGGACGGGCGCATGAAGGGGCAGATCGAATGGTATACGCTGCCGGAGAACCTGTACCGCGCATGGCTGCGCTACGGCGACGGCAAGTACCGCGACTACGCCGGGCGGTGGCGCTACGACTACCTGTGGGACAAGGTCGCCGCGCGCGACTTCGCCTCGATCGGCCCGCGGCACGCCTACAGCCACGTCAACGCGCTGTCGAGCCTGGCCCGTGAATACGAGGCGACCGGCGACGCCGGCGATCTCGACGTGCTGCGCGCCGCCTACGACGAGCTGCTGGCGAGGCATACGTATGCGACCGGCGGCTACGGGCCGGGGGAGAACCTGTTCGTCGAACGCGACGGCTATCTCGGGTTCATGCTCATGTCGCCGTGGGACCTGCACGGCGAGGACCCCACGTTCCGCAACTTCGCCGGCGAGCGCGTGGCACGCAGCGACGCGTGGGGCAGCTGCGAGGTGTCCTGCTGCTCGTGGGCCGTGTTCAAGCTGTGCGACTATCTGCTGCGCTTCACGGGCGAGGCGCGGTACGGCGCGTGGGCCGAGCGCATGCTGCTCAACTGCGTGGGCGGCCAGCCGGACATCAAGCCGAACGGCGAGCTGCTGTACTATGCGAACTATTTCGCGGACGGCGGCATGAAGTCCACCGTCGACCGCCGTCTGCAGCGCGAGGGTCAGAACTTCCGCTGGCAGTGCTGTTCCGGCACGTTCCCGCAGGACGTCGCCGAGTACGCGAACATGCTGTATTACGCGGACGACGACGCGCTGTACGTGACGCAGTACCTGCCGTCGAGCGTGCGCTGGGATCGCGGCGGGCGCGCGGTGGCGGTCGAGAACTTCTCCGACTGGCCTCGCGACGGTCGGATCCGGCTGCGCGTGGACGGCGGCGGCATGCGGTTCGCGCTGCGGCTGCGCGTGCCGGACTGGGCGGACGGCGCGGATGCGGTGCGCGTGAACGGGCGTCGCGTCGACGTTCCGGTGCGGCCGAACGACTGGCTGACCGTCGAGCGATGCTGGGACGACGGCGATCTGCTGGAGTTCGATGTGCCGTATCGGCTGCGGTTCGTGCCCGTCGACGATGCGCGGCCCGATCTGGTCGCGCTGTGCTATGGCCCGGTCGTGCTGGTGAGCGACGAGATGACGCTGCTGTCGGGCGACCGTGACCGGCCGCAGGACTGGATCGTGCCGGTGGAGGGGGAGACGATGACGTTCCGCACGCTGCCCGGCCACGCCGGCCTGCCCGCGTGGCAGACGCGCACGTTCTCGCCGTACTACCTGTATCCGCAGGACCGCTGGTATTTCATGTACCACCGCATCTACGCGGACGACGACCGGCGTCGCGACGCGGTGCGCATGGTCAATATGGGCTGACGGCGGGCCGATGCCGGACTGATGTCGGCCCGGCGGACGGGGCGGACGTACGACGACGTCGCCCGTCCCGTATGCCGCGGTGCGGATACGCGGAATTCCGCGCGACTCGCCGTGGAACATCCGCTGGTTCGATGATTTGACAAAAACACGGGGGCGGTTATATCGTTATAGACGTCAGGTTTTAGCGCTACAACCCAATGGCGAGTAGGGCTAAAGTCTGGTGAAACAGTATCGGGGCGGGAGGCACTGGTTGACCCCAGGCTCCGACAACTCAGTGAGGAGTAGAACATGAGGAACATTCGTTTCGGGGAAGGCCCGTCCTTCTCCAGGAAAGGTCTGAAGACCGCCATCGCAGCGACGCTCGCGGCCTCCACCCTGGTCAGCGTGGCCGCCTGCGGCGGCAACGACACCGCCACCACCGAAGACGGCAAGCCGGTGCTCAACATCGCCGTCGCCAAGCACTCCCTGACCAAGAAGATGTCGCAGATGAAGTGGGTCTCCGACCTCGAAAAGGAATGCGGCTGCGTCATCAAGTGGCAGGAGGTCAGCTCCGACTGGGATCAGAAGAAGCAGGCGTGGTTCGCCGCCGGCAACGTGCCGGACATGATCCTCAAGGGCGTCAACATGACCGACATGGCCACCTACGGCTCCCTGTTCGAGGACCTGTCCGACGACCTCGACAAGATGCCGAACGTCAAGGAGATGTTCGAGCAGGTGCCCACCGCCAAGAAGATCGTCACTGAATCCGACGGCAAGATCCACATCCTGCCCTCCGTCAAAAAGGGATGGCCCACCACCGTCAGCCACCTGTACATCAACCAGAAGTGGCTTGACGCCGTCGGCATGAAGATGCCCACCACCTGGGACGAGCTGTACGACGTGCTCGTCGCCTTCAAGGAGAAGGACCCGAACGGCAACGGCAAGGCCGACGAGGTCCCGTTCGACTTCCACTCCCCGGGCACCGGCGGCTTCGGCGACTACCAGCCGCACCTGCTGCTCGGCAGCCTCGGCCTCACCCTGTCGAGCAACTCCGGCACCGGCTACTTCGTCGACGACAACAAGGTCCAGAACTTCTTCATCGACGAGCGCTTCAAGGAAGTCATCGAATTCCTCAACAAGTGCTGGTCCGCGGGCCTGATCAACAAGGAGGCCTTCACCCACGACTACTCCACCGCGCAGTCCTTCGCCCGCGGCGAGGGCGACACCGCCAAGGTGGGCGTGACCTGGGGCTGGACCGCATCCGACCGCTTCGGCGCCCAGCTCGCCGACCAGTACGAGCCCGTCGGCCCGCTCAAGGCCAAGGCCGACCAGACCGAGCCGGTCGTGGGCGAATACCGCAAGGACTCGCTGGCCTACAACAACATCGCGCTCGCCATCTCCGCCAAGACCAAGAACAAGGAGGCCGCGCTCAAGGTGGCCAACGCGTTCTACGGCGAGGACATGTCCATCGAGCTGCTGTGGGGCGACCTCGGCACCGACACCGAGAAGACCGGCGACCACTCCTACAAGGTGCTCCCGCCCGCCGACTCCTCCAAGGACTCCTCCACCTGGAAGTGGACCGAGACGCTGGCCGACGACTCCCCGTCGTGGATCCGCGAGGACGACGAGATCGAATACCCGGCCGATCTGATCGAGGTGCAGGAGGACGAGAAGCCGATGCAGTCCGCGTTCGATGCGGTCGACACCAAGAACGACATCATGCCGGCCTTCCTGCAGCTGTCCGCCGATGATCTCAAGACCATCCAGCTGAACAACACCACGATCCTCAACACCACGATGAGCAAGTTCTCGACGTGGGTCACCAAGGGCGGCGTCGACAAGGAATGGGATGCCTACGTCAACACGCTCAAGAAGGCCAACATCGAGCAGAACATCGAGATCTACCAGAAGGCGTACGACGACTACATGAAGAGCTGACGCCCGACCGACTCCGGGGCGGAGGGCGGCTGCCCGCCCCCGCCCCGTCTCTCCACTCGCATGCCGGCGCGGCAGCCGCGCCGGCCGTTCAACGAAGAAACGCAAACATAGGGGGCAAACCATGAGTGCGGAGGCACAGGGCGCGCGCGCCGATGCGCGTGCCAAACGCGAGGCGCAGAAGGCAAAGGACAAGCGCGCCGCCGAACTGCAGAAGCAGTACGGACATCGCAAACTCGGATTCAAGCAGACGTTCAAGCGGTACTGGCAGCTGTGGGCGATGGCCCTGCCGGCCGTCATCTTCGTGGCCATCTTCAACTACGGCCCGATGTACGGCATCCAGCTGGCCTTCCGCGAATTCGACTTCACCAAGGGCCTGACCGGCGGGGAATGGGTCGGCTTCAAATACTTCAAGCAGTTCTTCGATTCCCCGCTGTTCGGCACGCTGATGATCAACACCGTCCGCATCTCGCTGTGGACGCTGGTCATGGGCTTCATCTTCCCGATCATCCTCGCGCTGCTCATCAACCAGATCCACTCCAGCAAGGTGAAGGGCTTCGTGCAGACCATCACGTACCTGCCGCACTTCATCTCCACCGTGGTCGTCGTCTCGATGATCAACCTGTTCCTCAAGCCCGACGTCGGCGTGCTCACCCGCGCGCTCGGCGTGATCGGCATCCACTCCGACAACTTCATGGGCGACCCGAACCTGTTCACCCCGATCTACTGGATCTCCGAGGTCTGGCAGCACGTCGGCTGGAACTCGATCATCTACCTCGCCGCGCTCTCCAGCGTGGACACCGCGCTCTACGAGGCGGCCAAGATCGACGGCGCCGGCCGCCTGCAGCTCATCCGCTACGTCGACATCCCCGCGATCCTGCCCACCTGCGGCGTGCTGCTCATCCTGAACATGGGCGGCGTGCTCAACGTCGGCTTCGAGAAGGTGTTCCTCATGCAGAACACGCTCAACATCGACGCCTCCGAGGTCATCTCCACCTACACCTACAAGATCGGCCTGCTGCAAAGCCAGTTCAGCTATTCGACGGCCATCGGCCTGTTCAACATGCTCATCAACTTCGCGTTCCTGATCATCGCGAACCAAGTCTCGAGGAAGGTGTCGAACTCGGGCATCTTCTAGGCCCGGCTCGACGGAAGGAAAGTGATATCGATGAGCGCAACCGCAACATCGCCCGCGTCCAAGGGACTGGACGCCTCGAACGGCAAGATCCAGGCCCCCGGCCGGGCCGACATCCCCGAGAACAAGAAGCACATCACGCAGCGCACGCCAGGCGACTGGGTAATCGACATCATCATCTGGGCGCTCGTCGCCTTCGTGATCGTCTCGATCATCTACCCGCTGTGGTTCGTGATCATCGCGTCCGTCTCCAACCAGACGCTCGTCAACAACGGCCAGGTGCTGGTGCTGCCCAAGGGCTTCTCGTGGTACGGCTATGAGCAGATCTTCCAGGACAGCCGCATCTGGACCGGCTATCGCAACACGATCCTCTACGCGGTCGTGGGCACCCTGCTCAACCTCGTCATCACGCTGCCGGCCGCGTTCGCGCTGTCGCGCAGCGAGTTCCGCGGACGCCGCCTAATCATGCTGTTCTTCACGATCACCATGTTCGTCAACGGCGGCCTGATCCCGACCTACCTGCTCTACAAGCAGGTCGGCCTGATCGACAGCTGGCTGGTGTTCATCATCCCGTGCGCGGTCAACGTGTACAACCTGATCATCGCCCGCTCGTTCTTCGAGACCTCGATCCCCGAGGAGCTGCACGACGCCGCGCAGATCGACGGCCTCGGCTACTTCAGCTACTTCGTCAGGATCGTCCTGCCGCTGAGCTCCGCGATCGTCGCCGTCATCGGCCTGTACTATCTGGTGCAGCACTGGAACGACTTCTTCACCGGCCTGATCTACATCAACACGTACGAGAAGCAGCCGCTGCAGATGGTGCTGCGCGACATCCTGCTCGCCAACAGCGCGTTCGCCGGCGGCAGCGGATCGACCGCGGGCGCCGGCTACGGCCAGGAGCTCGCCGACCAGATCAAGTACGGCGTGATCATCGCCTCCACCCTGCCGCTGTTGGTCATCTACCCCTTCATCCAGAAGTACTTCAACAAGGGCGTGATGATCGGAGCCATCAAGGGCTGAGCCGTGAAGCGGACGGTCCGGTGGACTGTCCGTAGGCTCGGCCTGAGCGAGACGATAGTCGAGCGAGGGCAGGATCGAGCCCGAGCGCAGCGAGGTCCGTAATCGCAGGACCGACGCGTCAAGCAGACCGGCCACCAGAATCAAGGGCCGCGCGGGCCCTTGCCACCAGACGATCCGCGTGTGGGACAGTTCCTTTCCTCCACTCACCCGCACGCGAATCATGACCGCGCCGCCTTGCGCACCCCGCCTCGCCGGAGGGTTCCCTTGCCTCCGGCCCTCCGCGCCCGGGGTGTGCGGGCGGCGCATTTTTCCGTATTCCGGCAGTCCGTCCATGAGAGTAATGGTGAGACCCATGTCCCTGTTTTCCGAACGCTACATGACCGCGATGCGGTTCGTGCTCGTCGCCTTCGTCGTGTTCGTGGCCTCGCTGGCCCACACGCTGCTCGGCCTGGTCGTCGTCGGACTGTTCCCCTCGCTGGGCGCCACCGTGGGCGTGTTCCGCCGTTGGGCGCTGGCCGAGGACCGCACCTGGACGATCAAGGAGACCTGGCTGCTGTTCCACCGGCTGTGGAAGTCCGAACTCGCCGGATCGAACGCGCTCGGATGGCTCGAGGCCGTGCTGTGGGCGGTGCTGCTGTTCGACTACTGGGTCGTCAACTTCCATGAGACCTCGGCGTTCGGCACGTTCCTTGCGGGCTTCCTGCTCGTGCTCATGGTCTTCTCGCTGCTCGTCACCGCCGTCTCATGGGTGCTGCACGCGCATTTCACCGAAAACACGGCGTGGGTGTTCCGCATGTCGGTGCAGATGATCATCGCCCGTCCGCTGATGAGCCTGATCCTGGCCTGCGGCGAGCTGGCCGCGCTGGCCGCATGCTGGCAGTGGCCCGGCCTGTTCATGACCTTCGGCTGGACGATCTTCGCCGCGGTGGCCACCTGGGTGGTGTGGATGTACGGCAAACTGCCCGGATTCATGCCGGCCCCGCGCGAGAAGCGCAAGTAGTCGGTTATCGGTTTTTCATATAGCCGGCCGGCCGCGTCGCGGCGAGTCGGTCGGCTAAGCTGGGCGCATGAGTACACCGCGTATCAGTTATGCCCATCTGCTAGCCAAGCCGAACCCGAAGCATGTCCAAAGCCTGCTCGACTTCTTCGAGCACGGACGCTCCAAACGAGGCACGGGCGGCTTCGGCGTGGAGATCGAACATCTGCCGGTGCATAACAGCGACGACACCGCGGTGAGTTACTACGAGCCGAACGGCATCGAAACGCTGCTGCGCCGCATTGCCCCGTACTACGACAAAGACAAGGAATACTGGGAGAACGGCCATCTGGTGGGCCTCGCGCGCGAGGGCATCACCGTCTCGCTCGAGCCGGGCGGCCAGGTCGAATGCTCGCTCGGCATTCTCAAGCAGCCCGAGGATCTCAACACGCTGTACCGCGCGTTCCGCCGCGACGTCGACCCGGTGCTCGACGAGCTCGACTTCCGCCTCGTCAACTACGGCTACCAGCCGAAGTCCAGCTACGCGGACGTCAAGGTCAATCCGAAGGACCGCTACGACGCGATGACCGCGTATCTCGGCCGCGTCGGCCAGTTCGGCCCGTGCATGATGCGCTGCTCGTCGTCCACGCAGGTGAGCATCGACTACGTCGACGAACGGGATTCGATCGAAAAGCTGCGTCTCGGCACGATCGTCGGGCCGATCCTCGCCTGGTACTTCCGCAACACGCCGTATTTCGAAGGCCAGCCGAACCCGTGGCCGCTGCTGCGCCAGCGTATGTGGGACTATCTCGACTTCCAGCGCACGAACGTGATCCCCGGCCTGTTCGATCCGCGCTTCGGCTGGGAGGACTATGCGGTCGACGTGCTGTCCACGCCGCTCATGTTCGCCGACCTGACCCACACGCCGGAGGCTGAGGGCCTGAGCGGCAAGGAGCTGCATCATCCGGCGTTCTACGAGAACGCGGGCGACGTGTATCCCGACCGCGAGCTCAACCCGTACGAGATCAACCACATCATCTCCACGCACTTCAACGACGTGCGTCTGAAGAACTTCATCGAACTGCGCCACTGGGATTCGCTGCCGGTCGCGCGCGCCGAACGGCTCA
This sequence comes from Bifidobacterium amazonense, assembly GCF_018555435.2. Lineage (GTDB taxonomy): Bacteria > Actinomycetota > Actinomycetes > Actinomycetales > Bifidobacteriaceae > Bifidobacterium > Bifidobacterium amazonense. Next base: position 2,411 of record NZ_JAFEJT020000070.1, on the reverse strand, counting down.
CCGAGATCATCGCGTCGCTGTTCTACGTGCCCGAGAACCGTGAACGGCTCGTCAGCTACTTCGAGGGCATCCGCGAGGAGGACGTGTTCGAAGCGAAGGCGAACCTGCAGGCGCACGGTCGCAACTCGTCGCCGTACGGCCAGCCGCTCGAATTCTGGAAGGAGTTCCTCGGCATCGAAGGCATCCTCGCCGACGAGCCGGGCGATCCGAAGCACCCCGACGTGTTCCAGGCGTAGCGGAGCGGGCCGGAAGGCCGAGACGAAAGCATTCAGAACAGCGGGTCCATGCCGGAATCCCGCTGTTCCTTGCTTTTGCCGGCCGAATGGCCCTTCCAGCGCGCTTCGACCACCCATTCGCCGTTGCGGTTCACGGTGCGCGCCTCGAACATGCGGTCCTCGAAGCCGCGGCGCGTGCCATGCGATATCTTCCACGCCGCATTCCACGCGCTGCGCCGGTTCGCGGAGGCGAGCACGACCTGCCAGCCGCGTTTCGCCTTCAGCCATGCGGCCAGATCCGGACCGTTGCGTTTGATGTCGCCGATCGGCCGCGAGTCCTCCAGCTGCGCGTTGAGGCCCTTCCGGCGGCAGGACTGGAGGAAACGGGCCGCTTCGAGATCGTCGTCGAAACTGACGCGAATGACCGTCTGCTTGCTCATGGCACCGATTGTAGCTGTGCCTCGTCCCTCGGGCCGCGCGAGCCCGCCCGGATTCGGTATGCAGTACCGTCTGGATTCGCCCGGATACGCATGGATTCGGCACGAAACCGTCGCGGATTTACTCGGATTGGTCGGGATGGGTCCGGTATGGTCCGTCCGTCAACACTGTCCGTCGACGATTGATCGTGCACAAAGATGCCCGATCGTGTTTGATACCGTTCGTTTCGGCCTGCGCTCGCATTACGATGGTACCGATACGGTTCGGTTGCCGCGGACGATGCGCGGCGGAAAGGCGGATCCGATGGGGCAAGGCGCACGGCACGGACGACACGGCGGTCGGTCCGGCGCGGTTTCCGCATCGTCGGCGTCACGATCGTCATTCACGCCGCGAACGTTCGCCGAGGTGACCGACGTGACCGACGTGATGATCATGCGCCGCAAGCTGCGCCGATCGCTGGTCATGATGCGCGCGTTCGCGGCGCTGCTGCTCGTCGCGGCCATCGCGGTCGCCGGATATCCGCTCGCGTTGCAGTATCGCAGCGCGGTGGAACTGCAGCGCACGTCGGACGACATCGCGGCCCGCGTGGCCGACTGGTCGCCGGACAAGGTGCGTGACGAACTCGCGTCGGCACGCGCCTACAACAAACGACTCGCCGCATCCGGACAGCCGGTGCTGGGCGAGGCGGTCGACCCGTTCTCCTCGCAGGCCGGCGGGTCGCATGCCAAGGGCGAGGACACCACGTCCGCCAAGGACAAGGACTACCAGTCGCAGCTCGACACCGGCGGCGGCGTGATGGGCACCATCCGCATCCCGAAGGTCTCGATCGACCTGCCGATCTACCACGGCACCTCGCAGGAGGCGCTCGCCTCCGGAGCCGGTCACCTGTACGGCACCAGCCTGCCGGTGGGCGGCAAGTCGACGCATTCGGTCATCACCGGTCATCGCGGACTGGTCGAGGCGCTGATGTTCACGCGGCTCGACGAGATGCAGCAGGGCGACTTCTTCTACATCGAGGTGATGGGGGAGACGCTCGCCTATCAGGTGGATCGCATCAGCGTGATCAAGCCGGACGATACGCGTCTGCTGCGTGTCGTGGACGGCGAGGATCGCGTGACGCTGATGACGTGCACCCCGTACGGCGTGAACACGCATCGACTGCTGGTATCCGGCCACCGTGTGGCGATTCCCGTGCCGGCACCGTATCCGAACGACGTGCTTGACGGACGCACGATCGGGTTGGCGGTCGGCGGCGGACTGCTGGCGGTCGGCTGGGGTGCGCTCGCCGTGGTCCGGCGCCGGCGGATGCGGCGCAGGCCGATGATGGCGATGCGGCATGCGGCAGGTGGTGCGATTGATGGTGACGGTGGTGGCGGCGGTGCAGCTGCTGGTGATGTCGCTGTCGGTGATACGGGGAAGCGGACCGTGGCCTGATTCGCGAATGAGGATTGGGATTCATGCGTATGCCGTGTCGCGTTCACGTTGGCGTTTCCTGCGGGGATTAGCGTGTGCGGTAGCGGCTCGGAGCGTGGATGAGGCCGGTATTCGTATGAATTGACGGCTTCGCGACACGCCGAGGGAGCCGTTTGTTTTCAACGGTTTCTTGGGTTTCTTTGTGATGCGGTTTGCGTGGATCGTGATTCACGTGTATGTTTATCTCTTGCTGCTCAGCGCGGCGGGGTTCTTCTCCTTGAGGGGTTCGGCCCGCTGGTGTGGTGGTGGTTTGAGAACTCAAGAGCGTGTTTGTACTACTTTTTA
>NZ_JAFEJT020000069.1 GCF_018555435.2 Bifidobacterium amazonense | reverse complement strand
AACCGCTCGTCATGGTCGAGCGCCCATTTGAGGCACTGCTCACGCACCTCGCAGCCGGCGCATACGCGCTTGGCGTCGCGCGTGGACCCGCCCTTCTCGGGGGAGAACGACGGGGGCTCCTGGGATCCCGATTGCGGCCGATTGGCGTCCGTGGCGGGCCTTGCCGAACGTTTGCGGGATCCGGAGGGGATGAAGCTGGGCGGGGTCGCCGAGTCCATGCCTTCGTTGCCGTCAGCCATATCCTGTGTTCCTCCATAGCCGGTTGTGTTCTCATGTCACTTTGGCACAGCGCGTGCGAAACCGCGCCCGGCCGCCGCCATACCTGCGCAGTAACGGCACATTAGGGCGTAGTCCGCGGGCCGGCGGCCGTCGCGTGACGATGCGCATGCCGATATGTCGATGAAACGACCGGTCTATCATATCCGTTCCGGAAATGCGGTATTGACACGGCATTGACTTGACAAACGCCGGATCGCGTGTGTGTAATTTAACAGCCGGCCGTACGGGCGGCATACAAGAAAACCATCGGCCAAGGAGGAGACGCATGTGGGGTGTCGTCGAGGATTCCTCCGATGAACCGTTCGCGGAACTATGGGGGCTGTTCGCTCCGGACGAGGATCTGTCGTGGCAGCACAAGGCGCTGTGCTCCCAGACCGACCCGGAGGCGTTCTTCCCCGAGAAGGGCGGGTCCACGCGCGACGCCAAGCGCGTATGCGCCGGCTGCGAGGTGCGTGAGCAGTGCCTCAAATGGGCGCTCGACCATGACGAGCGGTTCGGCATCTGGGGCGGCATGAGCGAACGGGAACGCCGCCGCTACAAGAAAGAGCACAAGGAGCAGGCGTAACCCCTTCGCGAGGGCGCGCGTACACTGGAGACCATGAATTCCACGGGCAGCAGCGAAATCGAGCAGGCCATCGCCGCCGCATTGGCGGACCGTCCCTATTCCCATCGGCAGGACGTCGATGATTCCGTGGCCGCGGTGGTCACCGTCGAGGACGACCTGCGGTTCTTCCCCGACACCTTCCGCGCGTTGCTGCGCCAGAGCGTGCTGCCCGGCATGATCGTCGTCGTCGACTGCGACGGCGCCGGCCAGCCGGCGAAGACGGCCAGCTTCGACGTCATCCCGTCCCCGTCCGGTCCGGTCTCGAGCGTGCCCGACGCGAAGACCGTCGAGATCCGGCTCGTACGCGTCTGTGGCGCCGTCTCGTTCGCCGACGCCGTATCCAAGGGCATGACCGCCGCGCGTCTGCCCGACGGCGTGCGCGCGTGGTGGATGCTGCACGACGATTCGCGTCCCGCCGACGAGGACTGCCTCGCCCGACTGCTTGACGCATGGCGCAACAATTCGTCCGCCGGCCTGCTGGGAGCCAAGCAGCTCGACTGGCAGGCCCGCGATCTGCACGACGTCGGCCGGTACGCCGGGCACCACCGTGTCGAATCCCTCGTCGTCGACGGCGAGGAGGACCAGGAGCAGTACGACTCGAGACAGGACGTGTTCGCCGTCTCGCTGGCCGGCGCACTGCTGCCGGTGCGCACGCTGGCCGAGCAGGGGGGCGTCGACCCGTGGTTCACCACCTTCGGCGAATCCGACGACTTCTGCCGGCGCATCTGCCTTGACGGCGGCAGGGTCGTCGTCGTGTCCGCGGCACGCATCGCCCACCGCCGCGCCCGGTTCGAAGGCATTCGCTCCCGGGGCGGCGAGCCGGTCGAGGAGGGTCGTCTCAACCCGTCTATGACGGTGATGCACGCCGCCCAAAAATACCTGTACACCGACATCGCCATGGCCTTGTGGCCCTTCGTATGGGTGCTGCGCCTCGTGCGCGCGGTGGTCATGGCGGTCCGCCAGCTGGTCTCCAAACGTCCCTATGAGGCCGGATGCGAACTGTGCATGCCATGGCTCGCACTGCTCGGCCTGCCGCGCGCCGTCGCGGCCCGGTCCCTGGTGGCCCGGCACAGCAGGGTGCCGTTGAGCCGGTTGGGCGCGCTGAGCGTGAACCGCCAGCAGCTGGCCCAATGGCGCGACCGCGCGCAGGCGCTCGAGGACCAGCGGCACACGATCCTGCTCAGCCCGCTCGCCAAGGCCCACCTGCGCCGTCGCCGCGTCCGCCGCTGGGGTCTGGCGGCGGCGATGGCCATGATCGCGTTCGTCGCCGTGGCCGTGACGTACCGCCATGCGATCGTGCCCGCCTTCTCGGGCGGATCCCTGTATTCGAGCGGTCTGCTGCCCACGGCGGCCACCATGCGCCAGCTCGCCCAGTCGGCCACCACCCCATGGGTGTTCGGTTCCGGCACCGGCATCCCCGCGCCTCCCACCCCATGGCTGCTGGTGTGGCTCGTCGCCTCCGTATGCACCGCCGGACATCCGGCGCTGGCCCTGTCCCTGATGTTCTTCCTCGCCGCGCCGCTGGCGGCCCTTTCGTTCTGGGCCCTGGCGGGAGTGTTCACCCGATCGGACGCGGTGCGCGTCGTCTCCGGTTTGCTGTGGGCCGCGCTGGCCATGGCCATGGGACTGTTCGACGCGGCCGACCTGCCGATGCTTACGGTGATGGTGTTTCTGCCGGCCGCGTTCGCGTTCGCATTCCGTGCCGTGGCCATGTACCGCACCGAAGACCAGATCCGCGTCCACCAGTCGGTCCAGTCCGCGGCCCTCGCCTCCCTGTGCTTCATCCCGGTGGTCGCCGCCGAGCCGCAGTTGCTGCTGCCTCTGATCATGATCTTCCTCTCGTTCCTGATCATGGTGCGCCGCCATCGTCTCATGCTGCTGCTCATGCCGGTGCCCGCCGCCTTCGTCGTGGCGCCCACGTTGGTCAACTCGATCCGCTATTCCTCGGAAGGGGCATGGCGGCAGCTGTTCGGCGACGCGATGGTGCCCTCCGTCGCATCCAACGGAACGCCCTCCGCCATCAACCTGCAGGGCGTCATCGCCCGTGCGTTCGGACTCGACGCGGGATTCGGCCTGGGCTCGCTGCCGGGCGGCGACCTGGCCGCGATCATCGCCGCCTCCGTGCTGCTGGTGCTGTTCGCGCTCGCCGTATGCGCCCTGTTCGCGCCTATGGCGCTCAGGTTCTCGACGATGATGTGGTCCGTTGCGGTGTGCGGCGGATTGCTGTCGCTGTGCTGTGCCCGCATCGTCGTGGCGACGGGGGAGGACGGCGACGTCGCCGCCTCCGTGCTGCCCGGATGCGCGCTGATGCTGCTCGGGGTCATGTCGTGCGCATGCCTGGTCTCCGGCGCCGCCGTCAAGCGGTTCGTGCCGTTGCGCACCAGCGCCGCCGGCGATGCCGCACGCGGACGCTCCTCCTCGCGCAGCATCGCGCGCACCGCCGTCGTGCACGTGGCCCGTGTGATGCTCGTCGCGATCCTGACCGCGGCGCTGGCCGCGACCGCGTGGCTGGGGGTGCTGCGCACCGACGGCGGCGTGGACGTATCCGGATCGGGACTGCCGATGGTCGCCTCCGACTATCTGCGGCAGGGGGCGGACCATCGCATTCTCGCGCTGCGCGCCGTATCCGGCAACAGCGTCGAATACGCCGTCATGCGCACCGCGCGGGGCGATCTGATCGACAGTTCTCCGGCACAGCGCGTGCGTGCGGCGTTCACCGGCGCCGACCAGGCCGATACGGTCATCGCCGAATCCGCGGCCAGGCTCATGGCGGGAGGCGACGCCGAGGCGATCGCCGCGATCAGCCGTCTCGGCTTCGGAGGCATCTTCGTCTCGTCCGGCACCGCCGACGGCTCCGAGGAGGCCGCGCAGCGCCTGAACAGCAACGTCACCGCATCGGAAGGCACGCAGTCGGTGGTGGCCTCGGACAACGGCACCTACTACCGGCTGACCATCAACAGCGCCGACAGCCAGAACATCGACACCTCATGGCAGCGGCGCACGCAGACCAGCCGGTGGCGTTACCTATGGCTGTGGTGCATGGGCGCGATCCTGGCCGTGTACTGTCTGGTCGCCCTGCCGCACCGCACCTACCGTTATCGTGAGGAGGAGTCATGACGCAGGAACGGGCAGTCCGCCGTCACGCCGCGCGCAAGGGTCTGGGCGTCGCCCTCGGCACGCTCGGCGCGATCATCGTCGTATCGCTGTTCGCCGCGATGACGATCATCCGTCCTCTGCCGGGACTCGCCGACGGGACCGGCAACGGCAGCGGATCGTCGTCGCAGACCGTCAGCCAGCTGCAGCTGCAGTCGTACTGTCCGGCGCGCATGAGCCTGGCCGACAACGGCACGTACGGCGACAGCGCCTATCAGGCCACGGCCGGCGACATCGCCTCCGCCGCACGCTACGCGGCGTTCGGCTCGGTCTACCGCGCATCGATCGGCACGCTGGACGGCTCCGGCACGTCGACCGCGCTGGCCGGAAGCTCGCAGGACGAAACCGTGCTGACCGGCAGCGGCGACGTAGACGACGCGCCGTCGCTGCTCTCCACGCGACTGCTTGAATCGAAGAGCGGCACCGGCGCCTCCGCGGCCGTCGCCTCGTGGGCAACCGAAGGCGATCTGCGCGGCGTATCCGCCGCCTCCTGCGTCACTCCGGCGCTCAGTCACGGCTTCCTGCTGCCCGCGGCCGGCACCGGCACCACGCAGCAGCTCGTCATCGCCAACCCGTCATCGAAATCGACCACCGTGCAGGTGCGGGCATGGGGCGCGGACGGCAAGCTGACCCTGTCCACCGGCGAAAGCGTCACGATCAAGGCCAAAGGGGAGACGGTCACCGACCTGTCCGCGGCGGTCGGCGGGCAGAACGCCCTCTACGTGACGGTGTCCAGCGAACAGACGCCGGTCGCGGCCGTGGTGCGCGTCGTCTCCATCGACGGGCTCACGCCGCAGGGCTCCGACTACGCCGTACCCTCCGGGCAGGCGCGCGCCACCTCCGTCATGCCCGGCATCGAATCCGGCGACCGCGTGCGCCTGATCGCCTACGGCGGCAACGACGCCTCGGTGAGCCTGTCGTGGGTCACCGGGCACGGACTGTCCACCATCGGCAAGCAGGAGCTTCACGGCGGCCGGACGGCCGTCTTCGATCTGGGCGCCGCGCCCAAGGACGCGCTCGGCGTGCTCGCCACGGCCAGCGGCCGCATTTCGGTCGCCGCGCAGGTGGTCAGATCAGCCTCCGACGGGCAGGCCGATTTCGCGCTGATCCGCAGCGAGACCTCGACGGCGTCGTCGGCCATCGCCGTGCCCGGCGACCTGACGGCGACGATCACCATAGCCAACCCCACCACGTCGGGCGCCTCTGGAACCCTGCGGGCATACGACGCCGGCGGCACGCTCGTCGGCGAACGGGACATCGACGTGCCCGCCGATTCGGCCCAGTCCGTCAAGGCGTCCGACATCGCAGGCAAGGCCGTGATCATCCGTCTCGAAGTGGGCGACGGCGAGCTTGCCTGGGGGGCGCGGCTGGCCTCGGACAAGGTGGGCCAAGCCAAGGCGGCCGGCGTGGCCTATCTGTCGGCGTCGCCGCTCGCGCAGCTGACCGAACGGATCTGGGCCAACCAGAATCCGTCCGTGGTGCGCTGAACGTCTCCCGGCCGGTCACAGCCCCCAGTCGGGGTCGATCTCCTCGGGCCTGCGACCGAACAGCTCCGCCAGACGGGAGACCACCTCGTCGCGGATGATCAGCTGCATGTCCATACGGCCGCGCGCCACGGCCTGGATCGGCATGCGATACAGCACGATCCTCGCAGGCATGCCATGCGAGGCGGGAAAGCACTGGGAGTTGAAATTCGGCTCCGGCTCCCACGGCGCCGGCTGCGAAGGCGGCACGTCCTCGACGGCGAACTGAACGGACTTGACCATCTGAGGCCAGGCGCCGTTCAGCCGGCGGATCTGCGCGGCCACCATGTCGTCGAACATGCCGCTTTTCGTGCGATACCGGGGCAGACGGGTGCCGAACATCGGCGTGCGCGTGCCGCGCCCGTGACGGTTGCGATACACGCGGGAGTTCCAAGGAGCTTCGATCATGCACTCCACCATAGGCCAAGGCGGCGGCATCGCGGGTCGCAAGCCGCGACGTGAGCTACGATACTGTCATTGGCATCGGTCGGGGAAGGCCGGGCGGAAAGCGGAAAGGCGGGCATCGTGATGGGGATACGCGCGTGGGACGACGTCGACTGCCGGGCGATGGTCCGTCGGATGAGGGCCATCGCCTTCGATCTCGACAACACGCTGGCGTCGTCCAGACAACCCATGGAGCCGGGCATGGTCGTCCGGTTCACCGAGCTCACCCGCCTGCTGCCCGTCGCCGTCGTCACGGGAGGCCGCTACGGGCTCGTCGTCAGCCAGGTGCTCGACGTGCTGGGCAAGGACGCCGACCTGGACCACCTTCATCTCATGCCCACCAGCGGCACGCGCTATTATCGCTGGCGCGACGGCGCATGGCGGCTCGAATACGCGTACGATCTGAGCGACGCGGACCTTGCCGCCGCGGTCGCCTCGCTTGAACGGCGTGCGCGGCAGCTCGGCCTGTGGGAGGAACGCATCTGGGGCGAGCGCATCGAGAACCGCGGCAGCCAGATCACGTTCTCGGCGCTCGGCCAGGGGGCCCCGGAGGCCGCCAAGCGCGCATGGGATCCGGACGAGAGCCGCAAGCGTCGTCTCGCCGCCGCGGTCGCCGCCGATCTGCCGCATCTGAAGGTGCGTCCCGGCGGGTACACGAGCATCGACATCTCCCTGCCCGGCATGGACAAATCGTATGCGGTGCGCCGTCTCGCCGACTCGCTTGGCATCGGGACGGGGGATATCGTCTTCGTCGGCGACCGGATGACGCCGGGCGGCAACGACTATCCTGCCGCCCAGACCGGCGCCGAGGCGGTAAGCGTGTCCTCTCCGTCCGACACGATCCGTCTGCTCGACGGCCTGCTGCCGTGCCTGCGGGGGCGTGTGTCCGCAGATGCGCCAGGAATCGCGACAGAGACCATGCCGGACACGTCCGTGAGTGCGGACGACGTGAGATGAACGGGGAAAGGGACGGCGTGAGTCCGCGGCCCGCGCGGCCTGTGCAGCCTATGCGGGCCGCACGGCGCGGACGCGACGGTGACCATTGGCTCGCACCTGCATGCCGGGCCGCGCTCGGTCTGCTGCTGCCGCGCGGCTGCGCCGGCTGCGACAGGCCCGACGACGTGCTGTGCGACGAATGCCGTTCGTTGCTGCGTCGCGATCTCGCCCGGCCCATGCCCGGCAGCGTATGCGGGAAGGCCTACGGGTGCGGCATCTACGAAGGGGCCGTACGTCGCGCCATTCTGTCATGGAAGGATCATGGAGACGCCGAATGCGATGCCGTGTTCGCGTCCCTGCTCGCCGATCTGGCATGGCGTTGCGGCGTGGTGCGCGCGGGGGAACGCGTCGCGCTTGTGCCGGCGCCGTCGTCCCCCTCGTCGATGCAGCGTCGCGGACGCTGGCATATGCGCGATCTGACGATCCGTACGGCACGGCTGCTTGCGGACCGCGGGGTCGACGCGACATGCCTGCCGGTGCTGCGGTCCGCGCGGCTGTCGACCAAATCGGTGCAGACCGCGAACGCGGCCGAACGTGCGGAGCGCATCCGCGACGGCATCATCGTCACGGACGCCGTCGCCTGCCGGCGTCGCGAGCTGATCGTGATCGATGACATCATGACCACCGGATCTACGCTGCGCCGGTGCGTCGCCGAGCTGGGCGGGGCTGGAGGCGTGACGCGCGCCGCACTGACCCTCGGCCATGTGCCGGCGCGCCACGGGTCAGGAGGATCGTGACGGCTTCGTGACGTGACGTTTCGGCAGTCTGATCTCGAAGTCGGCGCCTCGTTTGTCGTCCACGACCCGCACCGTGCCGCCATGCAGCTGTGCCGCCCAGCGTGCGATCGACAGGCCCAGTCCGGTGCCTCCGGATTCCGTGCCGGGGCCGGTCTTGCCCTTGACGAAACGGCGGAAGATGACCGCACGCTCCGCTTCGGGTATCTGCGAGCCGAAATTGACGACGTTCGTGACGATCATGCCGTCCGTGTCGTCCTCGTGCGCCTCGACGAGCACGGTGGTGCCGTCGGCGGAATGCTTGAGCGCGTTGGCGATGATGTTCGTGAACAGCTGACGCAGACGGTCCTGGTCGCCCTCCATGCGGATGGAGTCGTCGACCCGCAGCAGGATCTCGTGCGCATGCCCCGCATCCGCGATCTCGAGCGGTTCGATCGTCTCGTCGAGAAAGTCGCGGAAGTCGAACTCCTCGACGTTCAGGCTCGCCGCTCCGGCCTCCATGCGTGACAGGTCGAGCAGGAAGGCGATCAGATCGCTCAGACGATGCGTCTGGCTGAGCAGCCCCTCCAGATTGGCCGGCGTGGGCTCGACCACGCCGTCGGCCATGTTTTCGACCATCGCCTGCAGGGCGGAGACTGGCGTGCGCAGCTCATGGCTCACGTTGGCGATCATGTCGAGACGCATCTGATCGGCATGCTGCAGCTCCTCGGCCATGTCGTTGAACGCTCGCGTCAGCTGGCCGATCTCGTCGTTGCTGTCGGTGCCCATCTGCACGCGAACCGTGTAGTCGCCGTCGGCCATCGCGTTCGCCGCGTCGCGCAACTGGCGCAGGGGAGCGGTCAGCCCATGCGAGAACAGATAAGTGATGCCGAGCGCGACGATCAGGGTGAGCGGCATGGCGATCCACCCGCTCCAGCCGACCTTCTGCAGGATCCACGCCATCACGAACACGATGAGCGTCGCGATGACGATGAGCACGCTCAATTCGACCTTGAGCGAGGAGAAGAAACCGATCGGGCGCACCACCTTGCGGCGTGGTGCGCCCGACGGACGATTCGACTTCGCAGTCATCGGTGATATCCCGCCGCTCACTGGGCCGGCGGCTCGAACGCGTAGCCGACGCCGTGCACGGTGCGGATCGTTTCCGAACCGAGCTTGTGGCGCAGGGCCTTGACATGCGAATCCACGGTCCTGGTGCCGGAGGCGTCGACCCAGTCCCACACCTCTTCAAGCAGCTTCTCGCGCGTGAGCACGGAACGTGGCTTGCGGGCCAGCGTGGCCAGCAGATCGAATTCGGTGGGGGTCAGATGCACCTGGTTGCCGTTGAGCGTGACGATGCGCTGCGCCGGATCGATCACCAGGGAGCCGAAATCGAGCAGCTTCTCGTTTTCGGAGTTCTTGGCGATGACCTTCGCACGCTCCACGCGTCGCAGCAGCGCCTTGCAGCGGGCGATCAGCTCGCGCATTGAGAACGGCTTGGTCATGTAGTCGTCCGCGCCGGCTCCGAGGCCGATCACCTTGTCGGCCTCGTCGTCGCGGGCGGTCAGGATCAGCACCGGCACCGGACGTTCCGCCACGATGCGCTTGGTCGCCTCGAGACCGTCCATCACCGGCAGCATGATGTCCATGATCACCAGATCGGGCTTGAGCTGCTTCGCCGCCTGCACCGCGCTCGCGCCGTCCGAGGCGACGCGAGCCGTCCAGCCTTCGGCCGTGATGCGCTGCGCTACCGCGGTGGCGAGGGTGGGTTCATCCTCGACCACCAGCACGGTGCGCGGCGTGGTGGAGCGGGTGGAAGTGTTCAGCATGGGGGAACCGCCTTTCAGTCTGTCGGTTCCAAGAATACAGCTCCCAGCGCCGGAATGGTGAGTTTCGCCGACCAGTCGCGCGAATGGTACTCGACCGGTTCCGCCTCGAACGTGCCGTTGTGGATGTCGGATCCGCCGTAGATCGCGTCGTCGGTGGTGAGTACCTCACGCCACTTGCCGCCCTGGGGCAGCGCCACCTGATAGTCGCTCCATGCCTCGCCGGAGAAGTTGACCACGACGACCATCTGCTGGCCGTCCTTGCCGATGCGCACGAAGCTGAGCGTGTTGTGGTCGGCGTCGTCGCTGGTCAGCCACTGGAAGCCCTTCGGATCGAAGTCCTGGCTCCACAGCGCGGGGGAGGCCTTGTACAGCGCGTTCAGGTCGGCGACGAGCTTCTGCACGCCGCGGTGGTCCGGCCAGTCGAGAGCCGCCCAGTCGACGGAGCTCTCGTGGTTCCACTCGCCCCACTGCGCGATCTCGTTGCCCATGAACGTCAGGTTCTTGCCCGGATGCGCCCACTGGTAGGCGAACAGGGCGCGCACGCCGGCGTACTTCTGCCAGTCGTCGCCCGGCATCTTGCCATACAGCGAACCCTTGCCGTAGACGACCTCGTCGTGGCTGATCGGCAGCACATAGTGCTCGGAGTAGGCGTAGACCATAGAGAACGTGATCTCGCCGTGGTGCCATTTGCGGTTGATCGGCGTCTCATGCAGATACTGGAGCGTGTCGTGCATCCAGCCCATGTTCCACTTGAGGCCGAAGCCGAGGCCGCCCTCGTCGGTCTGCGCGGTGATGCCCGGGTACGCGGTGGACTCCTCGGCGATCATCATCACGCCGGGGTTGTTCTTGTACGCGGTGGCGTTGGCCTCCTTGAGGAAGTCGATCGCCTCGAGGTTCTCGCGCCCGCCGTAGATGTTCGGCCGCCACTGACCGGGCTGACGGCTGTAGTCGAGGTAGAGCATCGAGGAGACGGCGTCCACGCGCAGCGCGTCGACGTGGTACTCCTTGAGCCAGAAGCTCGCGTTGGCGACGAGGAAGTTGCGCACCTCGCGGCGGCCGAAGTTGAACACGTAGGTGCCCCAGTCCGGATGCTCGCCGCGCAGCGGGTCCGGATCCTCGTACAGCGGCGTGCCGTCGAAACGGCCGAGCGCGAACGCGTCCTTCGGGAAGTGCGCCGGCACCCAGTCCATGATCACGCCGATGCCGGCCTGATGCAGGCGGTCGACGAGATACTTGAAGTCGTCGGGGGAGCCGAGGCGCGAGTCGACCGCGTAGTAGCCGGTGACCTGGTAGCCCCACGATCCGGAGAACGGGTGCTCCGCCAGCGGCATGAACTCGACGTGGGTGAATCCCTCCTCCTCGACGTAGGGCACGAGCTTGTCCGCGAGGTCGCGGTAGTCATGCACGTCCTTGCGCCAGCTGCCGGCATGCACCTCGTAGATGCTCACCGGGCCGTCGTGCGGGTTCGTCTTGGCGCGCTTGTCCATCCATGCCGCGTCATCCCAGTGATGGACGGAATCGACGACGATCGAGCCGGTGGCCGGCGGGATCTCGTGCGAGCGCTCCATCGGATCGGCCTTCATCTGCCACTCGTAGTTGGCGTTGAGGATCTCGTACTTGTACACCTCGCCGGCCTGCACGCCCGGGATGAAGATCTCCCACACGCCGGAGGAACCAAGCTCGCGCATGGCGTGGCGGCGGCCGTCCCACGAGTTGAAGTTGCCGACCACGCGCACGGCGTGCGCGTTCGGGGCCCACACGCTGAACGCGGTGCCGACGACCTGCTCGCCGGCGGTGCCGTCCGCGCCGCCCATCGGGTCGTCGAAGCGCATCACATGCGCGCCCAGCGCGTCCCACAGACGCTCATGGCGGCCCTCGCCGAACAGATAGGTGTCCATTTCGCCGATGGTGGGCAGGTACCGGTAGGGGTCGTCCTCGACGACGGTCACGCCGCTGCCGTAGACGGTGCGCACGCGGTAGTCCGGCACGGTCCAGCCGTGCTCGTTCTTCGACGCCGGCACGACGGCGGTGAAGATGCCGTTGTACTCGTGCGGGGCGTCGGTCTCGCCGTCCTGCGTGATGATGGTCACCGTCTTGGCCAGGGGGCGCAGCACGCGGATCGTCACGGTGCCCTCCAGCGGTCCCTCGCCGAGATGCCCGCCGAGCACCTCGTGGGGGTTGTAGAACGCCGCGTTGCTCACCGCGTCCAGGTCAGCCTGGTTCACGGGCACGGCACGGATATCGTCGTTGATGTGAGAGTGTGTAGCCATAGGAACAAAGTGTAGAACCGGTTTGCCGAAAAACGGGTATTATTGGCGCGTCGCCCGTCATTTTCGGGCGTTTTGGACAAGGTCCACGCCGCATGCCATAATCGTTCGGGTTTGTCTTAGGCTCGTACGGAGGATTCATGGGTTACAAGGTCGGCGATATGGTTGTCTATCCGCGTCACGGCGCGGCTAAGGTGGAGGCCATCACCGAGCGGACGGTGAAGGGCGTGACGAGGGAGTACCTTCAGCTGTCCGTGCTGTCTTCGGACGGACTGGTCATCAATGTGCCGGTGGAGAACGCCAAGAAGGTCGGCGTGCGCGACATCGTCGACGCGAACGAGGTGGCGAAGGTGTTCGAGATCCTGCGCACCCCGATCATCGAGAAGGAAATGAACTGGTCCCGCCGCTACAAGCTGAACGTCGAGAAGATCGCCACCGGCGACGTCAACAAGATCGCCGAGGTCGTGCGTGACCTCGCCCAGCGCGACGTGGACGACCACGGCCTGTCCGCCGGCGAGAAGCGCATGCTCACCAAGGCGCGTTCGATCCTCACCTCCGAGATCGCGCTGAGCGAGAAACTCGACGACGCGGACGCGCAGCGCCTGCTCGACGTGAACCTCGGCTACGAGGAGCCGCGTCCCGGCGACGACAAGCACCACACCAAGGCTCCCGAGGAGCCGGCGGCTGATACGTTGGCCCGACTCGAGGCCGAGGGCAAGAAGTCCAAGAAGCGCTGAACCGGTACCGGCCGGCGGATCCCGGTCGTTGTTTCCGGTATCGACGCGATCGTTCCGATCGTGATGACGGCCTGCGGCGGCGTGCCGCGGGCCGTTTTTTGATATCCGTTGATTTCGATATCCGTCCGCCGTCGGGTGCGGTGGACGGACGGATGGTGCATGAGCGGGGAGGAGCCGACGATGACGATGCTGATAGGACAGGGATTCGACGCGCACCGGTTCGCCGGTCCGGCGGATCGGCGCCCGTTGTGGCTGGCATGCCTCGAATGGGACGGCAACGGCATCGAAGGCGATTCGGACGGCGACGTGGCCGCCCACGCGCTGATCGACGCGCTGCTGTCCGCCGCGCATCTGGGCGACATCGGCACGCTGTTCGGCGTGGGCGCATCGTCGGCCGGGGCAGGCCGTCACGGCACCGACATGCTGCAAGAAACCGTCGAATATCTGCATGCGCACGGGTTCGCGCCGTCATCCGCCAGCGTCGCGCTCGTCGGCAATCGGCCCAAGATCGGCCCGCGACGGACCGAGGCCGAGGCCGCGTTATCGGCCGCCGTCGGCTGCCAGGTCTCCCTGACCGCAACCACCACCGACGGCATGGGCTTCACCGGCCGCGGCGAAGGCATCGCCGCCATCGCCACGGCCCTGGTGGAGCCACGCGGCTGATCTTCGTCGCTTCGCTTCCGGTCATATCCCGTTACGTCGTGTCACGGCAATCCCGTTGCGTTGCATCCCGTTACGTCGCATCCGCATCGACTTCTCCTTGCTTTCGTTTCTCTCCGGCCATCTCCAGCGCAAGGATTCCGGGAAATCGTCCCCCTCGTCCCGGATTTCTTGCACTGGCGTCGGCTCAGTGCAAGGAATCCGGGACAGATCCCCTTATTCCCCGGAATTGTTGCGCTGACGCCCGCTCAGTGCAAGAAATCCGGGACGAGGGGGATATTTTCCCGGAATCCTTGCGCAGCGCGACGGGTGGCGCAAGGAAAAGCGGTCAACGGATTTTCGGTACACCGGCATCGGTGAGCTTGGCCTCCAGACGCTCAAGGTGCGTCACGTCTTCGAAGAACAGGTGCACGACGACAGTGACTCCTTGCATCTTAAGATCGCGCTCCCTGCGCCGTTCGTAGTCCAGTTTCGCCTGCAGACTAACCCTTCCGGAGTTGCCGGCATCGGCGTATTTGGCCATGCCGTCATATTCGGCCACGATGATGCGTCCATCGGCAAGCTTCCAGCAGAAATCGACACGATACGGCATGTTGGGATTATCGAGGTTGACGAACTCGATCTGCATCAATGGCTCGGCATAACCGAGATCGACGATATGCGCGTAGACCCATGATTCGCCGCCGTTCTCCCGAAGAGGATTGGCATGGTGCAGGAGTCTTTTCACCGCGGCTTCGTCGCAATTAACCCGGATCATCAGTGTTTCGACTTCGGCTCGAGTGACATGGCCGGATCTCAATGCGGAATCATATATGGCCAAGGCATTGGCGAATGGTATGGCGGCGCAGTCGATGAGTGTTCGGGCCGGGGACGTGACCGGTATGTTCCTGCATTTCCAACGTGGGATCTCGTGCATGTAGATGCGATGCAGCCGCGCGGTGTCGCCATGCCCGGTACCTTGGGACGAGGCGATGCTCACCGTTCCGTCATGCAGTGAGTATGAGTGTTGATATCGGTACACGCAGGCGGCGCTCAACCCGGCGAACGTCCAACGTGGATGGATCATCGTCAACGCCTGGATCGTATGCAACGAGCGTTCCTCCGGATTGAGCGTGTCCCAGTACTCCGTGCGTGCGAAGAGATTCGGATACGGTGAGACGACCTCCAATGACCGTACTCGTCTCCGAAGGGCATGGTACAGCGCGCCTCCGTCTCCGATGGCGCACCGCCGTTCTTGTTCGGCGGTTTTGAGCAGTGCCGTGACTCGTTTGTGCTCTTTCATGGTTCGACGCTAAACGTATGGAAGCCGATGGCGCAAGTCGAACCGAGCAATGTGGATAAACGCTATTTTCCGGGTGTGTTGTGGATAACTTGGCATTATCGGAAGCGGGAAAACTTCCATCACGAGATGCGCTTCCCCGGATTTCTTGCGCTGGCGTCGGCTCAGTGCAAGAAATCCGGGATGAGTCGCCTTGTTCCCGGGATTATTTGCGGCGCTATTGCTGTTTTCGTGGGTGTGGGTTCGTTGTTGAGTCGTTGAGGGAGTAAGAGAAAAGCGCTTTCTGGGTAGGATGTTTAACGACCAAGAAAAACAACAACCAAAAAGCGCCTGATGAACA
>NZ_JAFEJT020000068.1 GCF_018555435.2 Bifidobacterium amazonense | reverse complement strand
GCCTCGGTGACGTCGGTTGCATGATGTGTTCTGTAAGCCGTCTGGCTCATGCTTCCTCTACTCCTTTGATTTCCACGGTTTGCCGGGCAACCAGCGTATCCGGTTCCCAAGACTGTGCGTCGGCCTGCGTCTGCTCGCCGCTGACGATGTTCTTGACTTCGTCGTGAGCGTTCTCATCGGCCTTGTCCGCCGGGAACCACACGTACGGGATGCCGAGCTTGTCGGCGTACTTGATCTGCTTGCCGAGCTTGGCCGCGGTGGGGGCGACGTCGGCGGCGATGCCGCGCTCGCGCAGCGCGTTCGCGATCAGGTTCGACGCGGGACGGTCCTCCTCGTTCCAGACGGCCACGAGCACGGCCGCCGGCGAGACGCGGCTGGCGTGCGCGCCGGCCGTGTGCAGCATGTACGACACAAGACGGGACAGGCCGATCGACAGGCCGACGCCCGGGTACTTGCGGTTGCCCTGCGAGGCGAGGTTGTCGTAGCGTCCGCCCGAGCAGATCGAGCCGAGCGATGCGGCGCCGTCGAGGAACGTCTCGTAGACGGAACCGGTGTAGTAGTCGAGTCCGCGGGCGATCTTGAGGTCGGCGATCACCGAGCCGGGACGGATGCGGGCCGCCTCGTCGACGATCATCGCGAGCGTGTCGAGTCCCTGACGGGCCAGCGCGTACGCGTCGGAGTCGGTCGCGATGCCGTGCGCCGCGCACAGCGCGTCGAACTTGGCGGACAGTTCCGCGCCGTCGGCGGCGGTCAGGTCGGCGAGCTCGAGGCAGGCGCGCGCCTGCGCCTCGCTCGCGCCGCATCCTTCGACCAGGAGCTTCGCGACCTCGTCCGCGCCGATCTTGTCGAGCTTGTCGATCTCGCGCAGCACGCCTTCGATGTCGGTAAGTCCCAGGCCACGGTAGAAGCCCTCGGACAGCTTGCGGTTGTTCGCATGCACGGTCGCCTTCGGCAGGCCGAACTCGCGCAGGCGCTCCAGCGCGGAGACCATGACCAACGGCAGCTCGACCTCATAGTGGTCGGGCAGCTCGCCCTGGCCGATCACGTCGATGTCGGCCTGCACGAACTCGCGGAAGCGGCCCTCCTGCGGACGCTCGCCGCGCCAGACCTTCTGGATCTGCCAACGCTTGAACGGGAACGCCAGATCGCCGGAATGCTCGACGACGTACCGGCTCAGCGGCACGGTGAGGTCGAAATGCAGACCGAGACGGTCCTCGACCGGGGTGTCGTTCTCCTGACCGACCTCCTGCAGGCGGCTCAGCAGGTAGATCTCCTTGCTGGTCTCGCCTTTCTTGAGCAGACTCGAACCCTGCTCGACCGCACGGGTCTCGATGCCGATGAACCCGTTCAGCTCAAATACCCTACGTAGCGTATCGATGACACGCTGCTCCACGACACGTTCAGAGGGGAGCCACTCTGGAAATCCTGAAATAGATGCGCCTTTAGCCACGGTTCCCTATAATAAGGGAGGTTGCGGAAAACGCGGCACCGGCCTTCGGCCGGGAACGCACGTTTTGCAACCCCTCTACCACCTTGTAGCTTAAGGAGCTGGCCATGGCCGACGAGAACGTCACCGAAGAGAAGAACACCGAAACCACCGAGCAGGCAAGCACGCCCGCCCCTGAGTCACAGGCCAGCGCCAAGCCCGCACAGCCGACACCCGCAAGCATGCCGAAGCCGCACGCCCCCTCCCCCGCCGCGTTCGCCAAGAAGGCCGCGCACCCGCACACCTCCGCCCCGGCTCCGGCCAACGACGCCTACACCGAGGCCGACGTCAAGGCCGCCGAGGCGTTCGGCCGCGTCGACGAGAACGGCACCGTCTTCGTCAAGGACGGCGAGGGCGAGCGTGAGGTCGGCCAGTTCCCGGACGTGTCCAAGGAGGAGGCGCTGGCGCTGTACGCCCGCCGTTTCCTGGACCTCAAGGCGAAACTGAACCTGCTGGCGAGCCGCCTGAAGGCCTCCAACGTCAAGCCGCGCGAGATCGACGAGTCGCTCAAGCTGCTCGCCGAGGAGACCGAGCAGCCGGCCGTGGTCGGTGACATCGCCGCCCTGAAGGCGCAGTTCGAGGCGCTCAAGGCCGAAGGCGCCGCCAAGAAGGCCCAGCTGGCCGAGGCCCGCAAGGCCGCCGTGGCGAAGGCCGTCGAGGAGCGCACCGCGATCGTCGTCAAGGCCGAGGAGCTGGCCGCGTCCCTGGGCGAGAATACGAACTGGCGTTCCACCGCCGACAAGTTCCGCGCCCTGTTCGACCAGTGGCAGGAGCACCAGCGCACCAGCGGCGTGCGCATCGACAAGGCCGAGGCGGATGCGCTCTGGAAGCGCTTCTCCGCCGCGCGCACCAAGTTCAACCAGGGCCGTCGCAAGTGGGCGCAGGAGCGCGACAACGAGCGCAACGCCGCCAAGGAGGCCAAGGAGGCGATCATCGCCGAGGCGAACGAGCTGAAGGACTCGACCGCCTGGGGCGAGACCTCCCGCAAGTTCAACGAGCTGATGGACCGCTGGAAGCAGGCGGGCCGCGCCGGCCGCAACGAGGACGACGCCCTGTGGGCGCAGTTCCGCGCCGCCGCCGACACGTTCTTCAACGCGCGTCAGGCCGACCGTGACCAGATCTCCTCCTCCGAAAAGGAGAACCTCGCCAAGAAGGAGGAACTGCTCGCCAAGGCCGAGGCGCTCGTTCCGGTCGCCGACGAGGCCGCCGCGAAGAAGGCCCGTCAGGCCCTCGCCGCCATTCAGGAGGAGTGGGATCAGATCGGCTACGTGCCGCGTGACGACATGCGCCGCATCGAGGGCCGCCTCGACGCGGTCGACAAGCAGATCAAGGCCGTCGAGGACGCCGCCTGGAAGAAGACCGATCCGGAGGCCGACGCCCGCAAGTCCAGCTTCGAGGAGCAGCTCAACGCACAGCTCGCCGAGCTGAACGAGAAGATCGCCGCCGAGTCCGATCCGAAGAAGAAGGCCAAGCTCGAGGCCGAGAAGGCCACCAAGGAGCAGTGGCTGAACGCCATCAAGTAACGGTTCCGATTGATCGATACCGGCAGGTGCCGATCAATCGTTGCGGAAAGGCTCCCTTTCGCCGCACATTCATGTCATGCGTGTGCGGCGAAAGGGAGCCTTTCCCGATTCTTCGTATGGCGTTGCGCCTGCAAGCCCGTTACAGTTCGGCCTTGCCGTCCCGCCAATATCCCATGAACGCCGCACGGCTCCGCTCGAGGCCGTAATCGCGCAGCAGGATGCGTCGAACGTCCCTCACCACGGCGGCCTCGCCGGCCGTCCACGCGTAGAATCCGTCCGCACGCGCATCGTCCGGAGTCTCCCACAGCAGCTCACGATCGATATCGGGTTCCGTGAATGCCGGCGTTCCGTCCGGCTCCCCCACGACCGCTTCAGCCGTTCCGGCCGCGCCGGCATCGAAGCATGCGCGATGCCGATCCGCATACCTGCGCACCCGCTCGCCCAGCAGCATTCCGCGGCGACTGCCGCCCCGCGCGATCCATTCGATGCTCGACGACGCCAACGCCGGCATGTCGAGCCGATCGCCCGCATCCGGCACCTCGATCAGCGCCGTCGCCCTGCCCTTCCAGCCGGAACGTGCCAAAGACCGCAGAATGCCGCCGATCGCCGGCGTGGCCGTTTCGTCGCCGACAAGCAGCACCTCCCCCGCATTCCCCGGATGAAAGTCGATGCCGCCGCCATACGTGGTGGCCCGCGCGTCCGGTGCGACAAGCACCACCATGTCGCCGGGCCGCGCGCACGCCGCGAACGTTCCGGCCGGACCGGCGTCGTCGTGCAGCACGAAATCGACGGTCACCCGTCCTCCGAGCCCGACCGACCGCACGGTGTACGTGCGCATGATCGGACGTCGGTCGAGCGGCAGACCGCGCCACACGTCCCACCACAATCCTTTGTCACGGCATTCGTCCGTCAGCAGCGGCGAACGTTCCCACTGCGGGTCGTCGGCGAGCGGCAGCAGGATCTTGATGCGCTGGTCGTATCCGGCGTCCAACACGTCGCACAACTCCGGCCCCGCGAACGTCACGCGCATGAAATGCGGCGCGATGCGACGCGTTTCGGCCACCAGGGCGCGGAACGGATAGAACGACGGTCGTTCATTCGTTTCCATATCGTTGCTCCTTGTCATGCCGATCATCCCCTGTCGGCTCTTGATATTCCGTCATGCGCATCGCCGCGGCCGCGCGCACGCATCATCGTCACGGGCGTCCGGCGTCACTTGCGGAACCGCGCGAGGCTGTGCCGCGCATCGGGCACCATAAGCGGCAGTCCGGTGTCGGGATCGGTGACGATCCGCGCCTCCGTGTCGAACACGTCGGCGACCATCTGCTCGCTGATCACCTCCCGCGGAGTGCCGTAGTAGACTCGTTCGCCGTCGCGCAGCGCGAGGATCCAGTCGGTGTAGCGGATCGCCTGATTGAGGTCGTGCAGCACCATCACGATCGTGGTGTGTTCGGTCGCATTGAGTTCGCACAGCAGGTCGAGCACTTCCAGCTGGTAGGCGATGTCGAGATAGGTGGTCGGCTCGTCAAGCAGCAGGATGTCGGTCTGCTGGGCGAGCGCGAGGGCGATCCACGCGCGCTGCCGCTGTCCGCCGGACACTTCGTCGACGGGACGGTCGGCGAGTTCGGCCAGGCCGGTCACGGCGAGCGCGTGGGCGACGGCCTGTTCGTCCTCGTCCCGCCATGAGCCGACGAGTCCCTGATGCGGGTGGCGTCCGCGGGATACGAGATCGGCGATGGTGATGCCTTCCGGTGCGATCGGCGACTGCGGCAGCAAACCGACGATCGTGGCGACCTGCCGGGTGGGCATCGTGTTGATCGCCTTGCCGTCGAGCAGCACGCTGCCGTCGGACGGCTTGAGCAGTCGCGCCAGTCCTTTGAGCAGTGTGGATTTGCCGCAGCCGTTCGCGCCGATGATCGCGCCGATCCGGCCGGCGGGAACGTCGAAGTCGAGTCCGTGGATGATTTCGCGCCGGTCGTACGACAGTCGGACACCGTCGGCGCGCAACGTATGGCGCGAACGGTCCGTGGTGGCGGGATCGGACGGGTTGACACTCATACGAACACCTGCTTTCTGGACATGCGGACCATGAGCGCGATAAGCGCCGGCCCGCCGATGATGCCGGTGATCACGCCGACCGGCAGCTGCGTGGGAGGGACATGCTGGGCGACGATGTCGGACAGCAGCACGATCGACGCGCCGACGAGTCCCGCCGGTGCCAGCGCGGGCCGGCTCGGTCCGGACAGCCATGCGGCGATCGGTCCGGACAGGAACGAGACGAACGCGATCGGGCCGCTGGCCGCCGTCGCGGACGACAGGAGGATCACGGCGAGCACGATCACCATCGTCTGCACCAGATCGACGCGCACGCCAAGTTCACGTGCGGTGCTTTCGCCGAGCCGTAGCACGTCGATCTGTCGGGCGAGCGCGAGCAGCGGCACGCCGGCGACGATTACGATCACGGCGAGCTGCGGCACGTCGCTCCAGTCGGCGGAGGCGAGCGAACCGGTCAGCCAGCGCGACGCGGCCTGCATGTCCCATTGGTCGCCGCGGATCAGCACCCACGAGGTGGCCGCGTTGAGCGCGGCGGCCAGGCCGATGCCCATGAGCAGCAGACGGGTCGGGGCGAGTATGCCCTTCCATGACAGCCATGAGACGGCGGCTGCCGTGGCGAGGCCTCCGGCCATGGCGAGCATGGACAGACCGGTCCCCGACCAGTGCAGCACGATGATGCCGACGACTGCGGCAAGATTCGCTCCTGAAGTGATGCCGATGATATCGGGGCTGGCCATCGTGTTGCGCAGCATGAGCTGGAAGCTTGAGCCGGCCATGCCGAACGCGATGCCGGCGAGCGTGCCGACGATCACGCGCGGCAATCTGAGTTCGCCGATGATGAATCCGGCGCCGGGTACGTCCTGTCCGGCCAGTACGCCGAACACCTTGGACGGTTCGTAGAACGTGCGGCCGTATGACAGATCGAGGTAGAACAGCAGGAGGGTCAGCGCGGCGAGCGCCGCCAGTACGAGGATGCGGCGTCGCGTCGCGCGTCGACGTACGGTGCGCAGCCCGTGCAGCGCGTGGATGACGGCATCGTGTGCGCTCATCTCATACCTCCGTCATCTTTCCCGTGCGCGCGAGCGCGATGAACACGGGCGCGCCGATCAGCGCGGTCACGATGCCGACCTCCACGTCGCCGGGGCGTGAGATCACGCGGCCGATCACGTCGGACGCGACGAGCAGCAGCGGTCCGATCAGCATGCACAGGCCGATGATCCGGCGATAGTCGGAGCCGACGATGATGCGGGCCGCGTGCGGCACGACGAGTCCGACGAAGCCGATCGGTCCGGCGAGCGCGGTCGATCCGGCGCTCAGCAATACCGCGCCGGCCCATGCTATCGCTCGCGCGCGGGTCACGCTCACGCCGAGTCCGGCGGCCATCTGGTCGCCAAGGGCAAGCATGTTGAGTTGGCGTGCGCTGAACACGGCGAGTATGAATCCGATGAGCAGCATCGGCACGACGGGGGCCATGAGGTTGAACCGCGCGCCGGAGATGCCGCCGACCTGCCAGAAGCGATAGGTGCTGATCACGTCGGCGCGCGGCAGCATGATCGCCGAGGTGAGCGATGCGAGCGCGGATCCGAGAACCGCGCCGGCCAGCGTGAATTTGAGCGGGGTCGCGCCCGTACGGCCGATCGATCCGAGTACCCAGACCAGTATCGCGGCCGCTGCGCCGCCGATGAGCGCGACGATCATGTACTGGGCTGGCGTGGACAGGCCGATCGTGGCGATCGCGCAGACCACGGCGAATGCGGCCCCGGAGTTGAGTCCGAGGATCGACGGATCGGCGAGCGGGTTGCGCATCACGCCCTGCATGAGCGCGCCCGATACGGCCAACGCCGCGCCGACGAGGATTCCAAGCACGGTGCGCGGCACGCGCAGACGCACCACTTCGGACACGATGCCGTCAGTGCCGCCGGTGCCGTCCGCCGACGAGGTGAATGCGTACACCACCTGGTCGAACGTCACCGCGCGCGAGCCGAAGAGGACGGACAGCGCGCAGACGACGGCGAGCGCCGCCATAAGGGCCACGATGATGATGCCCGTCGTGCCGGCGCCGAGCCCGAGTCCGGGTCCGGTACCGGCACGACGACGTTGCCGTGACGTCACTGGACCTTGGCCGCGGCCTCGCCGAGCATCGTCATGTAGTCGGCGGTGGTGGCGGGGATGGACAGCGCGGTGGGGTTGAGCGCGTTCGCCAGCACGGTGTCGCTGTTGATCACGACGACCGAGCCTCGCTTGATGGCGGGGATCTTGGACAGCAGCGGGTCCTTCTGCAGGGCGGCCAGCAGATCGGAGGTGCCGTAGGTGACGATCACGTCGATGTCGGAGTACTGGTCGGCGTTCTCGGCGGACACGTCGGTGTAGAAGCTGTCGGCGTTCTCGCTGATCTTCTTCACCGATTCGGGGGTGTCGAAGCCGAGGTCGTTGAGGAACTGGGCGCGCGTATCGAGCGTGTTGTAGATGCTGAACGATGAGAGCTTGGAGGCGTCCATGTACATGACGGCCGCGGTTTTGCCCTTGATGGCCGGGTACTTGGCCGCTTCGTCGGCGATGGTCCGCTCGAGGTCGGCGATGAGCGTGTCGCCTTCCGTCGTCTTGCCGACGGCCTCGGCGACGACCTTGATCTCATCGCGCCACGGTTCGCTCCACGCGGTCTTGATGTACGGGACGGTGGGCGCGATCTTGGACAGCGTCTTGTACTGCTCCTCGGTGATGCCCGAATAGGGGCCGAGGATCAGGTCGGGTTCGGTGGCGGCGATGGCCTCGGCGTCGATGTCGTCGGATTCGTCGTGCAGCTGCGGCATGTCGGCCTCGGCCACGCCCTTGTCGTCGAGCGCCTGCTTCGTCCATGACAGGAAGCCGTCCACGGTTTTGCCGTACGTGTTCTTCTGCATGGTGACGGGGATGACGTCGAGCGCGATCAGCGCATCGTCCGCGCCCCATCCGACGGCGGCGACGCGCTTGGGCTGGCTGTCGATCGTGGTTTCGCCGAGGGCGTGCTTGATCGTGACCGGGAACGCGCCGCTCTCGGTTGAGGACGAGGACGAGCTCGACGTATCCGTGGCTTCGGAGGCGTTCTGGCTGGTGCCGCAGGCGGCAGCGCCGAGCATGGTCGCGGCGGCGAGCGCAGCGGCGATCAGTGAACGGAGCGTCTTGGCGTGCTGGTGCGAAACGGGCATGGTCTCCTCTTCTCGGTGACGGTGTCATATGGATCGGGCGCACGAGACGGGACCGGGACCCAACCACCTGTCCGCCTTGTCTCATGACCCCTGCCGTAGGCTACCGCGCATCGCAAGGAAACAACAGTCTTGTTTTTTCGCCTCCGATATGGTAGAGGCCGGCTTGTCACCGCGGCCTCCACCCTTCACCCATGCACTCCGTCACGCGATGGCGATGCGGAACACGACCGGGGCGTCGCCGCCGACGCCCGGTGCGTGCACTTCAAGCGCGGTGTCGTCGCGGGTCCAGTCGAGCGGCTCGCCGGTGCCGCCAAGCACGTGGATGTCGCGGATGAGGCCGTGGAAGTCGGCGTTGTGTTCGGCGTCGCCGTTCTTGAGCCGTTCGAAGCGGTATACGCCGTCGTCGGCGGCGCGCATGGCGATGGCGTACAGGTTGTCGCCGTTGATCGTATAGCGCACGTCGCGCGAGGTGAAGTTCTTCTTCACGGCGTCGGAGAACTGGCCTTCGATGATCTGCGTCGGGCCTTCGCCGAACCGCTTCCACGGCTTGCTGCCGTAGATCGCCTCGCCGTTGACATGCATCCAGTCGCCGATCGCGGTCAGTACGGCGAGATCCTCGTCGCCGAACGTGCCGTCGGCCTTCGGACCGACGTTGAGCAGCAGATTGCCGTTCTTGGAGACGATGTCGACCAGGTCCTGCAGGATCTCGGCCGCCGGACGGTACTGGTTGTTTTCGGTGTAGCACCACGAATTCAATGCGATCGCCGTGTCGGTCTGCCAGTGGTACGGCTTGGCTTCGGCGAGCTGGCCGCGTTCCACGTCCGGCGTGGCGGTGCCGAACATGAACGAATCCTGCTTGTAGCAGATCGTGACCTCCTCGCCCCATTCGTCGGCACGGTCGTAATAGTAGGCGGCGAACTTCTTCAGGTACGGCTGGACGGCCTCGTGCAGGATCCACCAGTCGAAATAAAGCACCTTCGGCCGGTATTCGTCGACGATCTCGCAGGATCGCAGCAGCCAGTCCTCGAGGAATTCGGCGGTCGGGTACGGCGTGCTGCGCTGGTCCATATGATCGGGTTCGGGCATGGCGGGCCAGTAGAAGTCGCCGCGTCGCATCGGCTCGTGGATGTCGCTGTCGAACTCCTTGCCGTGCCCCATGAAGAACCAGTGTTCGACGCGGTGCGAGGAGGCGCCGTTCACCAGCCCATGCTCATGGAACGCGCGCGTCAGCTCGCCGAGCACGTCGCGCTTCGGCCCCATTTCGGCGGCGTTCCAATGCGACAGGCGGCTTCGGTACATCTGGAATCCATCGTGGTGCTCGGCGACCGGCACCACGTATTTCGCGCCGGTGCGCTCGAACAGGTCGGCCCATGCGTCCGGGTCGAACCGTTCGGCCTTGAACATCGGGATGAAGTCCTTGTATCCGAATTCCTTCTGCGGACCGTAGGTCTTCACGTGATGATCGAATTCCTTCGATCCCTGGATGTACATGTTGCGCGAATACCATTCGCTGCCGAACGCCGGCACCGAATAGACGCCCCAGTGGATGAAGATGCCGAACTTCGCGTCCTCGAACCACTGCGGCGTCCGATGCCGCTGCAGCGACGCCCAATCGTCCTTGAACCGCCCACGCGCGATCACCTCGTCGATCGCGGCGAGATTGCGCCGCACGTCCCCGGTCGCGCCGGCTCCGGCCGTATCAGTTCCGTCGCCCGTATCGTCCGTCCTGATTTCGTTGGTCACGATATCTGCCATGACTGCATCGTCTCCTGATCGTACGGATCCTACGATGCGTAATTGTACGACAAAGGGCTGTGGTTCCTTGGAACCACAGCCCCATCATGTCATGCCGGAGTATGGTGCGCCGGTGCCGTACGCTATTCGGCGGCGCCGTCCGCGGACGCGTCGGCCGCAACCAGCTCAGGCTTGTCGTCCTCGCCGGATTCGTCGGCCGGCTTGGCACCGTCGAAGTCCTCACCGGTGAAGGTGAATTCCTCGTCGAGCACATTGTCGCCCTCGGTGCCCACGGTCACCTTCTGGCCGTCCTTGAGGTCGCCCATCAGGATCTTCTCCGAAATGGCGTCCTCGATGTCGCGCTGGATCACGCGACGCAGCGGACGGGCGCCGAGCAGCGGGTCGAAACCCTTCTGCGCGAGCAGGTCCTTGGCCGCGTCGGTGAGTTCGAGCGACATATGGCGGTCGAACAGGCGGTCGTTGAGCTGCTTGACGTCCAGATCAACGATCTGACGCACCTGCGGCTCGGTGAGCTGCTTGAAGACGATGATGTCGTCCAGACGGTTGAGGAACTCGGGGCGGAACTGCTGCTTGAGCTCCGTGCTCACCTGGTCCTTCATGCGCTGGTAGCTCGACTCGGTGTTCGTGCCGAGGTTGAAGCCGGTGTTCGCCATCTTCGCGATGTCGCGTGTGCCGAGGTTGGTGGTCAGGATGATGATGGTGTTCTTGAAGTCCACCTTGCGTCCCTGGCCGTCGGTCAGATGGCCGTCATCCAGCACCTGCAGCAGCGTGTTGAAGATGTCCGGATGCGCCTTTTCGATCTCGTCGAACAGCACGACGGAGAACGGCTTGCGGCGCACCTTCTCGGTGAGCTCGCCGCCCTCCTCGTAGCCGACGTATCCCGGAGGCGCGCCGAACAGACGCGACGCGGCGTACTTCTCGGAGAACTCGGACATGTCGACGCGGATGAGCGCGTCCTCGTCGTCGAACAGGAACTCGGCGAGCGCCTTGGCCAGCTCGGTCTTGCCGACGCCGGTCGGACCGGCGAAGATGAACGAACCGGCGGGGCGCTTCGGGTCCTTGAGGCCGACGCGGGCGCGGCGGATCGAACGGGACAGGGCCGAGACGGCCTCGTCCTGGCCGATGATGCGCTTGTGCAGCTCGGCCTCCATGTTCATGAGCTTCTTGGATTCGGCCTGCGTGAGCTTGAACACCGGGATGCCCGTGGTGTTCGAGATCACTTCGGCGATCACGTCCTCGTCCACGACCATCTTGACGTCGGATTCGCCCTGCTTCCAGGCCGTCTCCTTGTCCTTGCGCTCGGCCTCCAGCTTCTCCTGGCTGTCGCGCAGCTTCGCGGCCTTCTCGAAGTCCTGGGCCTTGATGGCCTCGTCCTTGTCGGCGGCGAGCTTGGCGATGCGGTTGTCGAGGTCCTTGAGCTCCGGCGGCGCGGTCAGGCGCTTGATGCGCAGGCGCGCGCCGGCCTCGTCGATCAGGTCGATGGCCTTGTCCGGCAGGTTGCGGTCCTGGATGTAGCGGGCCGAGAGTTCGGCCGCGGACTGCAGCGCACCGTCGGTGATGGTCACCTTGTGGTGGTTCTCGTAGCGCGAGCGCAAGCCCTTCAAGATCTCGATGGTCTCCGCGATCGACGGCTCGTGCACCTGGATCGGCTGGAAGCGGCGTTCGAGCGCCGCATCCTTCTCGATGTACTTGCGGTACTCGTCGGTCGTGGTCGCGCCGATGGTCTGCAGTTCGCCGCGCGCGAGCATCGGCTTGAGCATATCGGACGCGCCGAGCGCGCCGTCGGCCGAGCCGGCGCCGACGATCGTGTGGATCTCGTCGATGAACAGCACGATGTCGCCGCGGGTCTTGATCTCCTTGAGCACCTTCTTAAGGCGTTCCTCGAAATCGCCACGGTAGCGCGAGCCGGCCACCATGGAGCCGAGGTCAAGCGAGTAGACCTGCTTGCCCTTGAGCGTCTCCGGCACGTCGCCCGCGTTGATCTTCTGCGCGAGGCCTTCGACGACGGCGGTCTTGCCGACGCCGGGCTCGCCGATCAGCACCGGGTTGTTCTTGGTGCGACGGGAGAGCACGACCATCACGCGTTCGATCTCCTTGGAACGTCCGATGACGGGGTCGAGCTTGCCTTCGGCCGCCTCGGCCGTCAGGTTCCGGCCGAACTGGTCGAGGATCGCGGAGCCGGTCTGCGCGCGCTTGTCCTGCACGCCGCCCGCGTTCGCGAGATCGCCCTTGTTCTGACCGTCCCCGGTCGCGGAGTTGCCGCGGATCATATCGATCGTCGCGCTGCGCAGCTCACCCAGATCGACGTCCATCTTGATGAGCACCTGCGTGCCCACGCCTTCGCCCTCGCGAATGAGGCCGAGCAGGATGTGCTCGGTGCCGATGTAGCTGTGTCCCAGCTGCAGCGCCTCGCGCAAGCTCAGCTCCAGCACCTGCTTGGCGTGCGGCGTGAAGGGAATGTGCCCACCGGGAGCCGCGTTGCCCTTGCCGATCATCTCTTCGACCTGCTTGCGGGTGTCCTCGAGGGTCACGCCCTTCGATGCGAGCGCCTTGGCTGCGACGCCTTCGCCTTCACGAATCAGGCCGAGCAGCAGATGCTCGGTGCCGATATAGTTGTGCTGGAGGGCACGAGCCTCTTCCTGCGCCAGCACGATGACGCGCCGGGCACGGTCGGTAAACCGTTCGAACATGCTTGTCCTTCCACTCTTGTTATTCACTGACACTCTACCGATTCACGGTGACGTTTCTTCCCGTTGTCCCACGAATTGCGCTGAGAACGCAACGTAAGACGTTATGCTGGTTTTGTCGAAGTTATGTCAAGGAGGGCATGATGACCGAGAAGACGACTCTGGCCGACATCGTGGTCGGCGTGGACGGTTCGGACGAATCCTTCGCCGCGTTGCGCTGGGCTTTGCGCGAGGCGCAGCTGACCGGCCAGCGCGTGAACGCCGTATATGGATGGACCCGTTCGTGGGATATGGGTTCGGAGCCGAACAGCGAGGAGGGCTGGGCCCAGCTGCGTGCACAGATCACCGAACGGCTTCGCGCATGGGTGGACGAGGCCGTGGCCGGACTGGACGACGTGTCCGCGGATGACGTGACGCTCACGTCGGTGCATGCGTCCGGCACGTCCGCGCTGCTGCGGATCGGCAAGGACGCGCAGCAGCTGGTGGTCGGCCGCCGTTCGCTGGGACGCGTGGCCCGCTGGTTCACCGGTTCGTTCTCCGCGTCTCTTGCCGAGGAGGCGACGGTGCCGGTGACGGTGGTGCGCATCTTCACCGACGAGGACGAGACGATGCAGGACGCGATCGCGAACGCGCTGACGCCCGGGGATGCGACGGTCGGCTATGCTCGGCCCGCGACCGACGGCGGCAGACCCGTGGTGGTCGGCGTGGATGGCTCGGCCACGTCGCGCCGCGCGTTGGAGTTCGCCGCGCATGAGGCGCGCGTGCACGGGCTGCCGTTGCATGTCCTGTTCTGCTGGCAGCTCAAGGATCTGGGCATCGTGCCCGGCTATGAGAACGCGGTGGCCCCGGTGGCCGAGGGCCAGCGTCGCGCGGAGCATCTGTTGGACGACATGCTGTCCGGCGAATCGTTCGACGGCGGGCTGGTCGTGCAGTCCCATGCGTTCCATATCGCCGCCGCGAAGGGTCTGATCGCGGCGTCCCGTTATGCGAGCCATCTGGTGGTCGGCTCGCGTGGCCTGTCCGGTCTGGACGCGCATTTCCTCGGCTCGGTCTCCAAGCAGATCGTCAATCTGGCCGAGTGCACGGTCACGGTCGTGCACTGACCTGCCGCCTTGGACGTCGCGTTCACGCGACGCGATACGCGACCATGATCGCCTGATCGATATATGCGATGAGGGGGCGGTCCGGAAATTCCCGGACCACCCCCTCATCATGTCGCGTGCGACATCGGATACGACGGGCAGCGGCCGTGTCTGCGTCTGCGTCAGATCTGCGAGCGGAGCACGATCACGCCCTTGCCCACCTCGATGCCGGCGTCGTTGAGCCGTTCGATCAGTTCGATCTGGCCGCGTTCCTCGCGCGGCGCCTGCGCGACGACGTCGATGTGGTAATCGTCATACGCGGGTTTGGACTGCACCCACAGTCTGCTCGGCTCCGGCGGGTCGATCTCCGAATGCTCGCCGCAGCCGTGGTCGATGGAGACCACGCGGCCGTCGTCCGGGCTCCACTTGTTCGCGCACACGCCGAAGAGCATGTTGAGTTCGCCCTTGAGCTGGATGAAGAAGCCGCAGTTGGCGCACACGTTGCCGTCGGCGGTTTTCGTCGACAGCGACTTGGGACCGTGCTGGCCCTCGTACCAACGCTTGGCAGCCTGCGCACGGCCGAGCGGGGTCAGGACGTGCCGGCGCGACAGGTTGAACTCGCGCACCGCGTCGTCAACGTCCTGTTCGGACGTGACGGATGGCGCGACGGCCGGCTCCGTCGGATCAGCGGATGCCTCAATGACCGCATCGTCGGCGACGGCGGCATCGGCCGCAGCCGTCGTGCCCGCACTCGTCGCCGCGGCATCCGCGACATCCGCGTCATCCGACGGCGCGGCCTCATCGGCGGCCCGCGCATCGGCGGAAGCGGCGTCAACCGCATCCGACTCACCGGCATCCGCGACGACGGCCGCGCCCTCGTCCTGCGACGGCGTATCGGCAACGGCGGGTTCGGTCTTGCGGAAGCCCTCCTCGATGCGCGGGTCGTCGGGATCCGTGCCGATCGAATCGGTGACGGACAGATCGGTCGGTTCCAGCCGGTCCTTCCACGGCACCCACGCCGGCGGGCGCAGGGCATCCTCCGTGGGCACCAGCGTGGACTCGTTGACCGTCCAGCGTTCCGCCTCCTCGTCATGGAACAGCGTGACCGTCCACTGCCAGCCTTCATAGCCCTTAAGCTGGCATACGAAGCGG
>NZ_JAFEJT020000067.1 GCF_018555435.2 Bifidobacterium amazonense | reverse complement strand
CACTGGTTCAAGCCCAGTCGCAGGAGCTCGGCTTCGGTCGATAATTGAATATTCCTGCGTAGCTCAGTTGGCAGAGCATCCGACTGTTAATCGGACGGTCACTGGTTCAAGCCCAGTCGCAGGAGCTCGGCTTCGGTCGATAATTGAATATTCCTGCGTAGCTCAGTTGGCAGAGCATCCGACTGTTAATCGGACGGTCACTGGTTCAAGCCCAGTCGCAGGAGCTTCTTCCGGTCGGGCGTTCGCGTCCGGTTGGTTGATAATTGAACATTCCTGCGTAGCTCAGTTGGCAGAGCATCCGACTGTTAATCGGACGGTCGCTGGTTCAAGCCCAGCCGCAGGAGCGCATTGCAAGCCCCGGGTTCGTCCGGGGCTTTTTTGTTGCTTTCGCTGTGGATGTGGATGACGATGTGGACGACACGCCGGGGTGTGGATAACCCGGACCATTCGACCACATACCCCGTTTCGGCTGGACGATGCGGCGAAAGTCCTGCACGATGGAATGTCCCGGCACAGCGGCCGGGTGCCCGGAACGTTTCCGCCGGGCGTGTCGAAGGAGACCGCCGACGATACGAGCGCGATATGCAGGAAGGGGAGTGTCGTGAACGGAATGAACGAGACGGATGAAGACCGTTGGCTGCGACGGCGCAGGCATGTGCAGGATGGCATGCGCGAGCGTGAGATGGAGGATCGCCGCCGCTTGCGGCGATGGATCGGACTGGCGGCCGGCGCGATGTTGTCGTTGTGCCTGACGGCAGTCATGTGCGCGATGCCGTGCGCGGATTCCGGCCTGCTGCCGTGTGGCACGGCATACGCGGATGACGGGGCTGCCGGCGCTGCGGGATGTTCCGCCGACATGGTCTGGCCCGTACGTGACGTCGACGTGACCGCCGTGTTCGACGGTCCCGCACAGCCGTGGATGGCGGGCCATCGCGGCGTCGATCTGGCGGCCGGCGCGGGCACGACGTTGCTGGCGCCCGCCGACGGCGTCATCGCCTTCGCCGGCAAGGTGGGTGGCAAATCGGTGGTGAGCATCCGGCATGGCCCGCTCACGTCCACGTTCGAGCCGGCGATCACCGATCTGCGCGTGGGCGCGTCGGTCTCCCGCGGCGAACCGTTCGGCCAAACGGGCGGCGCTTCCGACCATTGCGACGATTCCTGCGTGCATTGGGGCGTCAAACGCGGCTCCGACGACTACGAGGACCCGCAAACCAAGACCTCCGCCCGCCGCATCGCCCTCAAACCGACCGTATAGGGGTCGACCGTTGCATGACGGTTGCATTCCGGCACTAGAATGCGGGGAAGAAATGCAAGGCAACCGTGACATGGTCAGGAGCACAATGCAGAAGGAATACACGCGTCCGTTGGAACAGCCGATCGACGACGACAAGAACCTGTTCGAGATCCTCGTGGAGCGTGCCGAACGCACGCCAGACGCCTCGCTGGTCGAATACAAGGACGATTCCGGCTCGTGGCGCTCGTTCACGGCCGCGGCATTCCGCGACAAGGTCATCGCCATCGCCAAGGGCCTGATCGCGCGCGGCATCATGCCGGGGGATGCGGTGTCGGTCATCGCGCATACCTGCTGGCAGTGGACGGCGCTCGACATGGCCATCATGTCGATCGGCGCGCTCACCGTGCCCGTCTACGAGACGAACTCGCCAGCGCAGGTCAAGATGATCTTCAACGACTCGCACGTCAAGATGGCGTTCGCCGAAGACGACGGCCAGCGCGACAAGATCGAATCCGTGCGCGGCGAATGCGCCGACCTGCGCGACGTGTACGTGATCGGCTTCGGCGCGATCGACACCATCGAGACCTACGGGCAGGGCGTGTCCGACGCGGAGTTCTGGGAGCGCGAGCGCGCCGTGCGCGGCGACGACCTCGCCACCATCGTGTACACATCCGGCTCCACCGGCACCCCCAAGGGCATCGAGCTGAGCCACCGCAACTTCGTGTTCATCACGTATTCGGGCGTGCGGTCCATGCCCGACATCGCGCTCGGCCCCGATCGCCGCCTGCTGCTCTTCCTGCCGCTCGCACACGTGTTCGCCCGCTACATGCAGTTCTTCTGCTTCGCCGGCAACGTCACGCTCGGCCTGTCCAGCAACCTCAAGACCATCCTCGCCGACTTCGGCGCGTTCAAGCCGACGTTCATCCTCGCCGTGCCGCGCATCTTCGAGAAGATCTACAACGCGGCTTCGCAAAAGGCCGGTTCCGGGTTCAAGGGGCGTGTGTTCGCCGGCGCCACGCAGGCCGCACGCGACTGGTCGCACGCGCAGCAGTCCGGCGAGCCGATCCCGTTCGCGCTCAAAGCCAAGCATGCGCTGTACAACAAGCTGGTCTACCGGTCCATCATGGGCGTGTTCGGCGGCCATGTCGAATACGCGGTGTCCGGCGGCGCGCCGCTCGACTC
This sequence comes from Bifidobacterium amazonense, assembly GCF_018555435.2. Classification (GTDB taxonomy): domain Bacteria; phylum Actinomycetota; class Actinomycetes; order Actinomycetales; family Bifidobacteriaceae; genus Bifidobacterium; species Bifidobacterium amazonense. Next base: position 13,396 of record NZ_JAFEJT020000067.1, on the reverse strand, counting down.
GTCCATCGCGCACTTCTTCAACGGCGTCGGCCTGCCGCTGCTCGAAGGCTACGGCATGACCGAAACATGCGCCCCGTCCAGCGTCAACCCGACGTCCGGGTACAAGATCGGCACGATCGGCCTGCCGATGCAGGGCGTGACCGTGGGCGTCGACGAGGAGGGCGAGCTGTGCATCAAATCGCCGGCCGTGTGCGTCGGCTACCACAACCATCCCGAAATCACGCGCCAGCAGATCGTCGACGGCTGGCTGCACACCGGCGACCTCGGCGCGATCGACGACGACGGGTTCGTGTCGATCACCGGGCGCAAGAAGGATCTGATCATCACCGCCGGCGGCAAGAACGTGTCGCCGGGCATGCTCGAGGCGTCCGTGATGACCTCGCCCGTGGTCGACCAGTGCGTCGTCGTCGGCGACCGCAAGCCGTTCGTCGCCGCGATCGTCTCGCTCGATCTGGCCGAAACGAACACGTGGCTCAAGGCGCAGGGCGCCGAGCCGGTCGCCGACCTTGAGGCGGCGGCGAAGAACCCGATCGTGTACGCGGAGGTCGAGCGTGCGGTCAACAAGGCCGACGAGCTGGTGTCCCGCGCCGAATCGATCCGCAAGTTCGAGATCGTGCCGGATGTGTTCAGCGAGGCGAACGGCATGCTCACGCCGAGTCTCAAGGCCAAGCGTCAGGTCATCACCGAGCATTACCGCGATCTGATCGACAACGTCATCTACGCGGGCAAGAAGTGATGTTACGTCGCATCCGGCGCATTTGGTGTCGTAACAGTGCCGAATCGTTGGTATTCCAACGTTTGCTCGCTACGTTACCGGCATTCGCATTGCGCGACACGCCGATGATTGGACAATGCCGGCATATCGCGTAATATATCTACTCGTGCTCCGATGAGGAACACGGAACGGCCCCGTAGCTCAGTTGGTTAGAGCGCCGCCCTGTCACGGCGGAGGTCACCGGTTCAAGTCCGGCCGGGGTCGCCACCAAGGCCCGCAAGCTCAGCTTGCGGGCCTTTTGCTATATCATGCCTTAAACATGCCGGGGAGCGTGACCGGGAGCGGTTCGAGCGGATTAGTCCGTGCGACAAATCGTTGAAAAATCAAGGGTTTGACGACCCGCGACGATGACCGCGTTCGCTCCCTGTCACGCTCCCGGTCATGTCAGCCGACCAAGGCGGTGAGCTCGGCGAGGTTGAGTTCGAAGCTGAGGCCGCGTTCTTCGAAACGGGGCTGGTTGCGCGTGTTGGCCATCGCGTGGCGCACGAACTCGCCGGCGATATGCGCCGATTCGGCAAGACCACGGCCGGCCATCACCGCGCCGCACAGGGCGGAGGCGAACGCATCTCCCGTGCCTTGGATCATGTACGACAGTTTGTCGTGCGCCAGCTCGCGCTTGCCGGACGCCCCGGCCGAAGCGTCGGCAACGTAGTTGCGGATCAGCCCGTCACCGCGGTCGATGCCCTTGAGCACCACGTTGCGCGCACCCATCTCCAGCAGCGCCTCCAGCAGCGCGTCCACGGCCGTATCGTCCAGATCGCCGCCCTCATAGTCGCGGCCGGCCAGAATCGACGCCTCGGTCAGGTTCGGCATGAGCACGTCCGCGCCGTCGACCAGCGCGCGCATCGCCTCGCACAGTTCCGGCGTGTACGTCGGATACAGTTCGCCGCCGTCGCCCATCACCGGATCCACGAACCTGAGCGCCCGCGGATATTCGCGATACAGCCGGCGGATGATCGACACCTGCTCGGGGGAGCCGAGAAACCCTGAGTACACGCCGTCCAGATCGACGTGCTCGGCGCGCCACGCGTCCAGATAGCCGGGCAGGATGCCGGTCGTGTCGTGGAACGTGAACACGTCGTACTTCGTGTGCGCGGAAAACAGCGCGGTCGGCACCGGGCACACGTCGCAGCCGGCGGCCGACAGGATCGGGATCGCTGCGGTCAGCGAGCACTTGCCGTAGCCGCACATGTCATGCACGGCCGCCACGCGCGGAATGTAGCGCGGGTCGCGATCGTACAGCACATCGCCGGAGGTGTCGATGGAGGCGCGGGATGCGCCGGCCGTTGCGTCGGTCATGGGTCGTCCTTTCGTCGGTTCTGACGTATGACTGTAACGCGACGCAGGCACGACAGGCCGCGACGGTCCATCCGCCGGCGACGGCGTGCGACCGCGCCCTTCCGCACGATCGTGCGAGACGGCGTGTCGCGGCCGCAACGGCAGGTTTTTCGACGGCGACGATGCGACGGAACACCAATGGTTCCAAGGGTTTATAAGGTGGTATAGGCAACCGTGATAGCGTTCGGCTTGCGCTCGACGGCACCGTGCCCGTATGGTCTTAACCAACACCTCGCCACGCAGCCGGACATCACCGGAAACGGCCGGCAGGGTGGCGACAAGGACAAGCACCAAACGGCTCAGAGCCAACACCATGAAGGAGCGCATCATGACCGACCAGAACAAGAAGTACCGTTTCGAAACCCTGCAGCTGCACGTGGGCCAGGAGGAGGCCGACCCGGCCACCGACGCCCGTGCCGTGCCGATCTACCAGACCACCTCCTACGTCTTCCACAACTTCGACCACGCCGAGGCCCGCTTCGGCCTGGCCGACCCGGGTAACATCTACGGCCGTCTGACCAACTCCACGCAGGGTGTGTTCGAGAACCGCATCGCGGCCCTCGAAGGCGGCACCGCCGGCCTCGCCGTCGCCTCGGGCGCGGCCGCCGTCGAATACGCGGTGCGCAACATCACCCAGTCCGGCGACCACATCGTCTCCTCCAAGAACATCTACGGCGGCACCTTCAACCTGCTCAAGCACACGCTGCCGCGCGACGGCATCACCACCACCTTCGTCGACCCGGAGGTCCCGCAGAACTTCGAGGACGCCATCCAGGAGAACACCAAGCTCGTCTACTTCGAGACCTTCGGCAACCCGAACGCCGACCTGCCGGACTTCGAGGCCATCTCCGAGATCGCCCACCGCCACCATCTGCCGGTGATCGTCGACAACACGTTCGCCACCCCGTACCTGTTCCGCCCGCTCGAGCACGGCGCCGACGTGGTCGTCGAATCCGCGACCAAGTTCATCGGCGGCCACGGCACCACCCTCGGCGGCGTGATCGTCGAAGGCGGCAAGTTCAACTGGGCCGAGGTGCCGGGCAAGTTCCCGACCCTGACCGAAGCCGACCCGTCCTACCACGGCCTCAACTTCTACGAGGCCCTCGGCGGCGCCGCGTTCGTGACCCGCGTGCGCGCCATCCTGCTGCGCGACACCGGCGCCACCCTGTCCCCGTTCTCCGCGTTCCTGCTGCTGCAGGGCACCGAGACCCTGTCGCTGCGCGTCGAACGCCACGTCCAGAACGCGCTCAAGGTCGTCGAATACCTGCAGACCGTGCCTGAGGTCGAGTCCGTCTCCCACCCGGCGATCGAAGGTCGCCGCGACCACGAGCTGTACAAGAAGTACTTCCCGAACGGCGCCGGCTCGATCTTCACGTTCGACATCAAGGGCGGCAAGGACGCGGCGCGCGTCTTCATCGACAACCTGCACCTGTTCTCGCTGCTCGCCAACGTGGCCGACGTGAAGTCCCTCGTCATCCACCCGGCCTCCACCACGCACTCGCAGGAGACGCTGGAGGAGCTCGAGGACCAGGGCATCCACCAGGGCACCATCCGCCTGTCCATCGGCACCGAGAACATCGAGGACATCCTCGACGACCTCAAGGGCGGCTTCGAGGCGGTCCGCGCCTCCGGCCTCGCCAAGTAAGGCGCCGCATACATCCGGCCGCCGGCAATTGCACGCCTGAACCGCACGCGCCTGCCCAAGGTCCGCGTCCACAGGGCGTCCCGCGTTTACTCGTCACGCGAACGACGTGCTGCGGACGCGCGACCGGGCATGCGCATGGACACGTAACAGACGACCGGCCGTGAACCGAGTATCCTAAGCCATGACCCCGCCCGGAAGAGCGGGGTCATGGCTTGTTCTATGAGAGAGGAACCCCATGAGCGCACGCACGCAGAAAACCATCACCGCGGGCACCATCCCGCTGATCGCCGTCATGACCGCCGTCACCACGGTGCTCACCATGTTCGTCAAGATCCCCACGCCCACGCGCGGCTATCTGAATCTGTCCGACACGATGATCTACTTCGCCTCCTACGCGTTCGGCCCGTGGGTCGGCGGCATCGTCGGCGGCCTCGGCCCCGCCCTGTCCGACCTGATCTCCGGCTACCCGCAGTGGGCGATCTTCACGTTCGTCATCGACGGCGTGCAGGCCCTGATCGTCGGCCTGTTCCTCAAGGAATTCAAGCCGCTCAACGTGGCCGTCGTCTCCATCCTCGCCGGCGTGTGGAAGGTGTTCGGCTACTTCATCGCCGGCGGCATCCTCTCCGGCTGGGGCCCGGCCCTCGGCGAGGTCGCCGGCAACACCTTCCAGATGGCCGTCGGTCTGATCGTCGGCCTCGCCCTGTTCTCCGCCGTGCGCAAGGCGTACCCGCCGCTGGTGCGTCTGGGCAACCTCGGCGTCAAGGCCGCCTGAGCATGACAGTTCGACGTGCGATGGTCTGAACACGGCCACGCAAGTCGCGCATCATGCGGCATACCGCACGTATCACGCGTCGCACGGCAACGGCTCCCTTCCATATCGGAAGGGAGCCGTTCGCGTATCCGCCGGCATGCCAGCGTGAGCGCCGTACGTCAACGCGAACGTCGTATGTCAACGTGAGTGCCGTACGTCAACGCGAACGCTAGGATGAATCGAATGAGCTTGGACGACCTGATCGAAACGTGGGAACTCGGCTGGGACTATGCGCCGATCGCCGACGGCGGCCGACCCATCCCCGGACTCGACGGCGTGTCCGTGCACATCCGCGCCGGCGAATTCGTCGGCGTCGTCGGCCCGACCGGCGCAGGCAAATCCACGCTGTGCATGGCGCTCGCCGGCATCATCCCGAATCTCGCCGACGGCGACATGCGCGGCACCGTCACCGTCACCGGACACGACACGTCCCGCACCTCCGTCGCCGAACTGTCGCTCAACGTCGGCTACGTGCAGCAAGACCCAGAATCGCAGCTGTTCTGCGCATCCGTCGAGGATGAAATCGCATTCCCGCTCGAAAACCGCGGCATGGACCCGGCGCTCATGGACCGACGCATCGACGAGACGCTCGCGCTGGTCGGCATGGGGGAGTACCGCAAACGCGTGCCCACCAGCCTGTCCGGCGGGCAGATGCAGCGGGTCGCCCTCGCGGCCGCACTCGCCGCCGAACCGGACATCCTCATCCTCGACGAGCCGACCGCCGCACTCGACCCGGATGGCAAACGCGACGTGTTCGCCGCGCTCGCCGCGATCCGACGCAGCCGTGCGGGACGCGACCTGACGGTCGTCATGGCCGAGCAGGACACGTCACATTTCCCCGGCTGGGCCGATCGCATCCTCGTGCTCGATCGCGGCCGTCTCGTCGCGCAGGGCGACGCCGGCCTGTTCGACCGCGAACCGGAACTGTTTACGCGACTCGGCGTCGCATTGCCCGGCGACGGCGAGCCGACGCTGCACGTGCTGCCGACCGACGATGGGAAGTCGACGGATGATCCCGCGATCGCACTGGATCACGTCACCTACCGGTACGCCGGATCGACGGACGACAATGGACGCGGAGGCACGGTCGCACCCGCGCTCGACGACGTGACCTGTACGATCCCGCGCGGCGCGTTCGTCGGCCTGATCGGACGCAACGGTTCGGGCAAGACCACGCTCGCCCGTCATCTCAACGCACTGCTCAAACCCGCCTCCGGACGGGTCGTCGTGGACGGGCTCGACGCGCGCACGCATACGGTCGGCCGCATGGCCGCGCACGTCGGCTTCGTGTTCCAGAATCCCGACCATCAGATCTTCTGCGCCTCCACGCGCGAGGAAATCGGCTTCGGCCCACGTGCGCTCGGCCGTACGGACACGCAGGTCCGCGCCGCGGTCGACGACATGCTGCGACTGTTCGACCTGGAACGCGTCGCCGACGTCTCGCCCGCGACGCTCGGCTACGGCGACCGGCGCATCGTCGCGCTCGCGTCCGTGCTCGCCATGCGCACGCCGATCCTCGTACTCGACGAGCCGACCGCCGGACTCGACCGCAGACTGTCCGCAACGCTGCTCGACGCGGTCGCCGCGCTCAACCGCGCCGGCACAACCGTCATCATGATCAGCCACGACATGCGCGCGGTCGCGCATTACTGCACGCACGTCATGCGCATGGACGCGGGCCGGCTCGTCGAATACGGCCGTCTCGTGCGGGGCGACGGCCGTCGCGACGACGGTCACGACAGTCACGACGATCATGCCGCGTACGACGTGCCTGCGACGCACAATAACCCCGAGACGCACGGCGGACTTGAGCGACACGACGAACGCAACGAACAGCGAAAGGAGCGCCGATGAACGCCGACCTGTACGTGCCCGGCGACGGCTGGCTGCACCGCGCCGACCCGCGCGTCAAATTCGCGATGTCGCTCGCGCTGCTCGTGCTGTGCCTGATCTGGCGCAACTGGATGTTCATGACCGCCGTGCTCGTCCTCGAACACGCGATGCTGATCGCCGACCGGGTGCCGGCCGAACGCATTCTGTGGGTATGGAGGGTGCTCGCGTTCGTGATCGTGATGATCGTCGTGCTCTGGCCGATCTTCGATCCGAGCGGCGCGCATGAGCTGTGGCGATGGGGATTCCTGCGGCTGACGCGCGAAAACCTCGTCATGGCGGCCGTCATGGGCCTGCGCATCCCCGCGCTCGGCTTCGCATGCTTCCTGACCCTGTTCACCACCAGCCAGGCGAAGCTCATACGCGGGCTCGTCGCGCTTGGCGTGCCGTATCGGGCGGGGCTCACGCTCGCCACGTCGCTGCGCTACATTCCCGTGTTCTTCGGCATCTTCCAGTCGGTATCCGATGCGCAGCGGGCGCGCGGGCTCGACCTGTCCGGCGACGGGGAGCCGGCCGGACCAGCCGAATCCGGCAGGGCGGGCGCGACGGGGGAGCGTCGTCGGCGCACCCTCCGCGGCAACCCGTTCACGCGCCTCGTCGCGCGGTTCACGTCATATCTGCCGATCATCGTCGCCGTGCTCATCCGCGCCTACCGCATGAGCCAAGGCGTCGGCTGGGCGATGGAATCGCGCGGACTCGGCCTGCCGGTCGCGCGCACATACCGCGTACGGCTGCGCATGCGCCCGGCGGACTGGGCGCTGCTCGCGGCGACGGTGGCCGTGACCGTCGCCGCCACGAGCGTAATGGCCATGATTGGATGACGGCTCGCCTTCGGCGAGGCTCAACCTGCCTTCGCTCGACTGTCGTCTCACTCAGGCTGAGTCTACAAACAGTCCACTGGACTGTCCGCTTAACGCGTCAGCCCGGTAGCTCAAGCTCACCAAGCTTGTCGGTGAGCTTCATGTTCTCGCTGTAGTCGACCGGGCAAGCGATGACATGCACGCCGCCGTCCGCCGTCATCGCGGCCTCGATCGCCGGACCCAGCTCGTCGGCGGCATGGATCAGCGTGCCGGTCGCGCCGAAGCTCTCCGCAAGCTTGACGAAATCCGGATTGCCGAAATCGACGTCGTTGTGGTATCCGGCGTGCAGGTCCATCTTCCACTTGATCAGACCGTACGCGCGGTCCACCCACACGAGGATCACGATATGGCAGCCGAGCCGCACCGCCGTCTCGATCTCCTGCATGTTCATCATGAAGCTGCCGTCGCCCATCACCGCCAGCACCGGACGGCCGTGGCGGGCGAGCGACGCGCCCACCGCGCCCGGCAGCGTCCAGCCCATCGTCGACAGGCTGTTGTCGATGATGCACGTGTTCGGCAGATACGTCGGATACAGGCGCGCCATCCACATCTTAAGCGCGCCCGTGTCCACGAGCGCCACGTCGCTGTCGCCGAGCGCCCGGCGCGTGTCGTAGACGACGCGCTGCGGCTTCATCGGGAACGACGCATCGTCCTTGCGCGATGTGAACTCGTCCATCAGCAGACGACGGATGTCCGACTCCATGTCGTCGAACCGCACGTCGCGCTCGCGCAGCGCGTCGATCAGCTGCGTGAGCGTCGCGTCGATGTCGGCCATGATGTTCAGCGTCGTCGTGTAATGCGCGTCGGTGTCCTCGACGAACGTGTTGATGTGGATGATCTTCTTGTCGTTCTTCGGGTTGATCTTGACCGGGTCGAACTGCTGGATCGAAAAGCCGATCGCGATGATCAGGTCCGCGTCGTCGAACGCGAAGTTCTCGTAGTCGTGGCGCATGAAGCCGACCACGCCGAGCGCGTTGTCATGCCGGTCCGAGAACACGCCCTTGCCTTCGAACGTGGTGGCCACCGGCAGGTTGAGCTGCTCGGACAGGATGCGCAGCTGGTAGTCGGCGTGCGCGCGGCTCACGCCGTTGCCCGCGAGGATGATCGGATGCTTCGCCTTGGCGATGATGTCGGCCGCCGCGTCGATGTCGGCCGGCGTCGGCACGGTGTGCACCTGCAGCGCGCGGCTGAGCGGCTCGGCGTCGGCCGGCGCCGGCTGTTCGGCGATGTCCTCGGGAAGGATGATGCACGTCGCGGCCGGACGCTTGCGCTGGGCGAGTGCGAAGCCCTTGCGCATCGTCTCGGTCACGGCCTCCGGGCTCAGGATCATGTTCGTCCAGCGCGTGATCGGACGGAACACGGAGACTAGATCGATGATCTGATGCGACTCCTTGTGCAGTCGACGCACGCTGCCCTGCGCGCACAGGGCGACCAGCGGCGTGTTGCTCGCGTTCGCGCACGCCACCGGCAGCGTGAGGTTCAGCGCGCCCGGTCCCAGCGTGGCCAGGCACACTCCCGGCTTGCCGGTCAGATGCGCGTAGGTGAGCGCCATGAAGCCGGCGCCCTGCTCGTGGCGCGTGACGACGAAGCGGATGCGCCCGTCGCGTTCGAGCGCCTCGATGAACGGGATGTTCTCCTCGCCGGGGATGCCGAAGATCACCTCGACGCCCTCCTGGACGAGGCACTGGACCATCAGGTCGGCAACGTTGCGCCGGCGGTTGCGCTGCGATGCCGGATCGGTTGGATTGGCCGGACCGTCGGTCTTGCGTTCGGCGGCCGCGTCGTGCAGACGCGATCCGATGCGGGAGATCAGGGAATGATGTTGCTGTTCTGTCACGAGTTGACGAGTATAGCGGCGTTGCGTGTCGCCGCGCCGGAGCAGACGGACATGTGGCCGTAACATGACGGCTTCCGCGTGTCGTCGTGCGTGTCGCGTGCGCCGTCGTGCGTGTTGCCGAGCGTGCTGATGTGCGCGCTGACGTGTGTCCCGCCGTTGCGGAGGACGGTCCGGTTCATCCTCGGGGATGAGGGACTTGTGCGGGTTTCCGCCCGCCGCACGATGCCGCCGGCGGCCGATCCGCACGACCATGGAACCATCGGACCAATCGGGCGCGTGCGGACGGACTTCACACCGGCCTGCGCGCCCGGCAATACGGGAAGGAAACGAGGAATCATGGACGATATGGTCAATCCGACCGCCATCGAGGCGATCGACCTGGTCAAGGACTACGGCGAGGGCGACACGGCCGTGCATGCGCTGCGCGGCGTCAACGTGCGCTTCGAACAGGGCCGGTTCACGGCCATCATGGGCCCGTCCGGCTCCGGCAAGTCCACGCTCATGCACACACTCGCCGGACTCGACTCGGCCACATCCGGCCGCATCATCTTCGACGGCGCGGACATCACCACAATGAACGACAACCAGCTCACCCTGCTGCGCCGGCACAGGATCGGCTTCATCTTCCAAAGCTTCAACCTGCTGCCCATGTTCAGCGCCGAACAGAACATCCTCATGCCGCTGACGCTCGCGGGCGAGAAGCCTGACCGCCGCTGGTTCGACCAGCTGGTACGCACGCTCGGACTCAAAGAGCGTCTCGACCATCGTCCGAACGAGCTGTCCGGCGGCCAGCAGCAGCGCGTCGCCATCGCGCGTGCGCTCATCACCAAACCGTCGCTTGTGTTCGCCGACGAGCCGACCGGCAACCTCGACTCCGTCTCCAGCGCCGAGGTGCTGAGCTTCCTCAAGCAGTCGGTCAAGGAACTCGGCCAGACGATCATCATGGTCACGCACGACGCGGTGGCCGCCTCCTACGCCGACCGCGCGATCGTGTTCGCCGACGGCCGCATCGTCGCCGACGTGCCGCATCCGAACGCCGAACAGATGAACGAACTGCTCATGGCCGAACGCGAACGCGCCACGCGCGCCGCCGTCGCGCCGTCCATCGCCTGAGCTGTCCGGATCGAATCCAAGGAGCCAAACCCATGTTCTCCATCACGTTGAAACTCATGCGCAAAAGCGCGCGCATGCTCATCCCCGCAGGCATCGCGATCCTCATCGGCACCGCGTTCATCTGCGCCACGTTCCTGTTCTCCAACACGATGACCGATGCGCTCGGCCGTCAGCAGACCGGCAGCTACGGCGGCGCGAACTACGTCGTCACGCTCGACTCCGATACGCTCAAATCCGCAACCGATGAGGAGAAAAGCGCCGCATGGTCGACCACGGTCGGCGACTTCCACCTCGATCAGGTGGCCGCGACCGACGGTGTCGACGGCGTACGTGCCGGAACGGTGACCGACATCACCGTCGTCAACGGCGGCAAGAACGTCAGCGGCATCGCCCTCGGCACCGCCAAGGACCAGCGGCTGCTGCCGGTCGGCGTCGCGGACGGCGACCTGCCGGCCGACAACGGCGAGATCGCGCTGCCCGAATCCGTCGCCAAGCAGCTCGGCGTGCACGTGGGCGACACGGTGGACGTCACCTCGCTCAGCATGCAGGAGACGGCGGGAACCGCCGACGGCACGACGCAGTCCGATGGCGACGACCGGATCCGCGTGCGGGTGACCGGCCTGACCGATGACACGAACGGCGTATACGGCTCGTACGGCGGCGCGTCGGTGGTCTCCGACAACGTGCTGGCCGCATTGCAGGCCGTCGACGACTTCTCCCAGGTGTGTGCGAGCCAGTTGTTCCTCGATCTCGCGGGCGGCGGTGACGGCACAAACGGCAGCGCCTCCGATCCCGCGCGGGCGCAGGCCACGGCCGACGCTGTCGCCAAGCTCCTGCCCAGGCACTACCGCATCCTCTCGCGCGAGGCCGCCAACCAGGAGGCCATCAAGGCGCTCAGCGTGGACGGCGGCACCGACATCACCACCACGTTCCTGCTGAGCTTCGGCGTGCTCGCCATGTTCGTCGCCGCGCTCGTCATCGCCAACACGTTCCAGGTGCTCGTCGCCCAACGCCGGCGCACGCTCGCCCTGCTGCGCACGATCGGCGCGAAGAAGGGCCAGCTGTACGGCTCCGTCCTGTTCGAGGCCGGCGTGCTCGGACTCGTCGCCTCCGCACTCGGCGTGGTGCTCGGCTGTGCGCTCATCGGCGGATTGTGCGCGTCGGGGCTCATGGCCTCGACCGGCATGGACGCGCGGTTCGTCGCCAGCTGGCAGGCGTTCGTCGTGCCGGTCGCGTTCGGCATCGTCATGACCGTGCTCGCCTCGCTCGGCTCCGCACGCTCCGCGACATCCGTCACGCCGCTCGAGGCGCTGCGTCCGATCGAACTGACCGACACGCGCCGCGCGGGACTCGTGCGTGGCGTCATTGCTGTGCTGCTTGTGCTCGTCGGTCTCGCGTTCGCCGTCTTCGCCGCATGGCAGATGCATGAGTCGATCGCCGGCGGTGGCGATTCGATGGTCAGCGATGCCTATGCGACCGTGCTGCTTATGGCGATTTTCGGCTGTGCGCTGATCTTCCTGGGGCTCGTGCTGTCCGCCGTGTTCTGGCTGCCCGTGCTCATGCGCGGCGTGGGCGCGCTCGTGGCGCTCGCCGGACCGTCGGCCAAGATCGCGCACGCGAACATCCAGAAGAATCCGCGACGCGTGGCCGCCACCGGTGCCGCGTTGCTGATCGGCGTCACGCTCGTGGCGACCATCGCGACCGGTGCGACCAGCGCCAAGCAGACGATGGGGGAGGCGCTCGACAAGCGGTTCAGCGTCGACATGATCGCCGACGGCACCGATATGACCGACACGCAGGCCGCCGACGCGGCCAAGGTCAAGGGCGTCGCGGCGTCCGTGTACGCGCCGACCGCGATGATGTACACGCAGGACGAGGACGGCAACGGCATGTCCGTGCTGCTCGTCGGCGTGGATGATGCCAATGCGCTGCGCTCGGTGATGAAGGCCGATCTCAAGGGCGTCTCGATCGGCGATGGCACGGTGCTCATGCCGAAATACGACGTGTTCACCGGCAAGGCGCTCGCGTTCGGCGACGGCACGGTGACGTTCTCCGCAAACCCGGTCGGGGACGACGGCGCGGCCGCATCCGACGGCACGGCTTCGTCGGACACGACCGCCGCTCCCGACAAGCAGCTCACGCTCAAACCGACGCTCGTCGACTACCGACGCGTCTCCGAAAACTACAATGCGGTCGCGTTCGTCAGCGCCACGCACTTCACCAATGGCGACCTCAAGGCCACCGGCCACATGCTGCTCATGAAGATCGATGCGGATACGGCCGGCGTCGCGCTGAACGACGTACTCGGCGACGTACAGCAGGCGTTCACCGCCAGCCCCGGCGTGCAGGTGACCGGACCGATCGCCGAACGCTCCATCTGGGAGACGATGATCAACGGCCTGATGGCGCTGCTCGTCGGCCTGATCGCGGTCGCCGTGCTCATCGCGCTCGTCGGCGTGGCCAACACCTTGTCGCTGTCGGTCATCGAACGCACCCGCGAATCGGCCACCCTGCGGGCCATCGGCATGACGCGCGGCCAGCTGCGCCGCTCGCTCGCCGTCGAGGCGCTGCTGCTCTCACTCGTCTCCGGCGTGGCCGGCGTGCTGCTCGGCACGGCGTTCGGCTGGTTCGGCTCCTACATGGTGTTCAGTCTCTATGGCGACGTCGTGTTCCCGTTCGACTGGACGGCCAACGGCATCATGCTTGGCGTCGCCGCGCTCGCCGCGCTCATCGCCAGCATCGCACCCGCCCACCGCGCCGTCAGCACGCCGCCCGTCGAGGCGCTTGCCGAAGCCTGACGGCGTTCGGCTCCCGCCTCCTGGGTGGTCTTTGCCGCGATGCAACTCACGGGATGGAATATCACATCGATATTCCATCCCGTTTTTATGTATTCGGATCACGCGACGGCAATCAAAACCAATGAGCTCTTCGTATTTTGGCGTGTGGTTTGTTGTGGGTGTCCGCGTGGCCTCGGTATCGCGCTGTCGCGCGATGCCGTGTTGTCGGCGGCGGCCTGCGTCGCCGCGTGTGACCTCTCTATGGTGGGTATGAAGCTGGCGGAGCCTCGGCTCCCTCGGCTGAGGGAGCTGTCACGGCGCAGCCGTGACTGAGGGAGCGTCAGCGGCCG
>NZ_JAFEJT020000066.1 GCF_018555435.2 Bifidobacterium amazonense | reverse complement strand
CGGCTGGCGGCCTGCGATTCGGCTTCGGCCTGCGCCTCGGCGGCGGCCTTGGCCTCCTCCTCGGCCTTCTTCTTGGCGGCTTCGGCCTCCTGCTCGGCCTTGGACTTGGTCACCGGCACCTTGAGGCTTTCGACGCCACCCCAGTTGGTGTCGTTGTCGACGGACGTGGATGCGGATTCGGAGAGCAGGTCCTTGCGAACGACCTGAACCTTCGGGAAGGAGCGGGATGACGTGACGGCGCCCGATTCGGCCGCCTCGGCACCCGGGACGACCGCAACCGCAAGCATGCAGCTGGCTACGGCCGTGACGGCGATAACGGAGACTTTGCGCATAATATTCATCGAGACGACAGCTTACCATGCCATCATCCCAGAGGATGAATTCGGAGATCAGCAGTGGATGATCAGTAGTGGATGTACTGCAGCTTCGCGGCGTCGCTCGCGGAGATCGTGCGGTGCGAGATCACGCCGAGTCCCTTGACGTTCGATTCGGAGACCTCGATCGAACCGTCCTTGTGGATCTTCTCGACGATCGCGACATGCCCGTAGTAGGCGTCGGCGTCCAGCTGGCCCGGTTGGAAGACGACCACGTCGCCCTGATGGCGCGCGGTGGAGTCCACCCAGTAGCCGAACGTGGTGGCCGAATCGGCCCAGTCCGCGCCGTTGCCGAAGTACGAGCCGACCGGCAGGCCGAGTTCGACGCGACGTTCGAACGCATACCACGTGCACTGGCCCCACGGGTAGGCGTTGCCGCCGTTCTCGCCGGTGGCGTGGTTCGGGTTGAAGCCGTCCGGCAGCAGGTCGTAGTCGGAGTCCATGCGCGAGGCGACCTGCGGGTTGGACGCGGTCGAGCGCGACATGTTGCTCACGTCAAGGGAGGCGCCGTCGTCGGAGATCTGCCAGTCGCCCTCGTTGCTGGTTTGCTGCGACCGTCCGTTCGCGGACGTCGTCGTGCCGTCCGAAGCGTCGGACGATTCGGCGGCCGAGGCCGCGTTGTCGGTCACGCTGCTCAGCGGCGTGCGGTCGGTGGAACGGGAGACCGACGACGTCGGGGTGACGCGCTTGAGCTGCGTGGTCGTGGTGGCCGGATCGGCCGCCAGCGAGATCGGCGACTCGGGATTGGCCAGCGCGAGCGAGGTCGCCGCGGTGCCGACGAGGGCCGCCAGCGAGGTGGAGACGATGATGTTGGAGCGACGTTCGGCCGCACGGGCCGCTTCGCGCATGGCGCGACGCGTCTGCGGCGCTATCTCGTTGAGCTTGTCCGCAAGGGCCTGGTCGATGCCGAGGATCGCGCCGTCGTTGGCGGCGAACTGCACGGCGCGCACGGCACGGGTGCTATGGGAGCCACGGGTCGGCGAAAACAGCAGCTGGGCCACCTGGATGCAGGGGTTTTCCTTGGCCGCCTTGTGGGCTCCATGCCTCATACCTATACTCTCCTTGCCGGATGGACTGACACGACATTGACTGGACGTCGCCGGGCCACGTCACTATACCGTCACTAACGTACGCAGTGTACACCGAGCGTATGTCATCGACAATGACGAGGCTCCCGCCATACCCCCGAACGGCGGCCGTCCGCCCCGCGCTCCCCCGCCGTTTCGGACGAAACACCGCGGCAATCCCCACTTGTCGTTAGGCTGGGAGCCATGTCGAACACGATTTCCATTCCGCAATCCATGCTGCCCGAAGACGGTCGGTTCGGTTCCGGCCCAAGCAAGATCCGCCCCGAACAGGTGAGCGCGCTGGTCGAGGCCGCGCGATCCCCGCTGGGCACCTCGCACCGGCAGGCGCCGGTCAGGCAGCTGGTCGCGTCGATCCGCGAGGGGCTGGCGTCGTTCTTCCATCTGCCCGAAGGCTACGAGGTGGCGCTCGGCAACGGCGGCGCGAGCGCGTTCTGGGACATGGCCTGCGCCTCGCTGATCTCCCGCCGCGCCGCATTCGGCACGTACGGCTCGTTCAGCGCGAAGTTCGCCAAGTCGGCCGCCTCCGCCCCGTTCCTCGAGGATCCGGTGATCTATCAGGGCGAGATGGGCACGTATCGCCTGCCGGAGCTCACCGACGGCGTCGACGCCTACTGCTGGGCGCATAACGAGACCTCCACGGGCGTCGCCGCACCGGTGCGCCGCATCGACGGCAGCCGCGGGCAGGGCGCGTTGGTGCTGGTGGACGGCACGAGCGCCTCGGGCGCGCTGCCCGTGGACGTAACGCAGACCGACGCCTACTACTTCTCCCCGCAGAAGGCGTTCGGCTCGGACGGCGGCCTGTGGATCGCGCTGCTGTCGCCGGAGGCGATCGAACGCGCCGCGAACGTCGAGCACAGCGCCACGCTGGACGGCGCCCGCCGCTGGGTGCCGCCGTTCCTGTCGCTGACGAGCGCGCTGGAGAACTCGCGCAAGGACCAGACGGTGAACACGCCGGCCGTGGCGACGATCATCATGCTGGAGAACCAGATCCGCTGGCTCAACGACAACGGCGGCATGGACTGGGCGACGGCCCGTTGCGCGAAGTCGGCGTCGCTGCTGTATTCGTGGGCGGAGAAGTCCGACTACGCCCGTCCGTTCGTCACCGATGAGAACGCGCGTTCGCATTCGGTCGTCACCGTCGATCTCGACGATGCGATCAGCGCGAACCAGGTCGTCGCGGCGCTGCGCGACAACGGCATCGTCGACACGTTCGGCTATCGCAAGCTCGGCCGCAACCAGCTGCGCATCGGCGTGTTCCCATCGGTCGAGCCGGCCGACGTCGCGGCGCTGACCGCGTGCGTCGACTACGTCGTCGAGCGTCTGGCCGACTGAGCGCGGAACGTCAGGTGATGGCATGAAGCTGAAGTTCTCCCCGATCATCAACCCGGAGGAATGCCGGCCGGCCCCCAAGCCGGTGCGCGTCGACCTGCGCAAGGTGTTCCTGTTCGGCACGGCCCTGTGGGCCGCGGCGCTGGTCGTCAGCGCCATCCTGCTGTTCGCCGGGGTGCCGGCGCTGCGCGTGCTCATCGTGTGCGCGGCCGGCACGGTGATCGGCGTGATGATGCTCATCTGGGAGCATTTCGACCGCTGGGACTACCGCCGGCTCGGCGCGGACTGACCGCCGGCCCCGCCGCGCCGCGCCGCGGCCATCTTGCCGCGCGGACGCCGCGTTCGGACCTTGGGGCCGGCCCGCTTCGCCGCGCCTTATTGGGCCCTTATTGCGCCCTACTGCGCCACGGGCAGCGACAGCGTGAACGTGCTGCCGTTGCCCGGCTGGCTCCACACCGCCACATTGCCGTGGTGGGCGAGCGCGACGTGCTTGACGATCGCCAGGCCCAGTCCGATGCCGTCGCGCGAGCGGTCGGTCTGGTTGCCGCCGCGGTAGAACCGTTCGAAGATGCGCGCCTGCTCGTCCTTGGCGATGCCGACTCCCTGGTCGATCACGCGGATCAGCGCATGGTGGCCGTCGTCGGCGAGCCCAGCCGACACGCTCACCGACGAGCCGGACGGCGAGTAGACGATCGCGTTCTCCACCAGCTTGACGATCGCGGCGGTCACCTGGTCCTCGTCGCCGTTGACGGTGAGCAGGTTGTCGCATTCGATGAGCACGTTCACGTTGCCGCGTTCGGCGAGTCCGCGCAGCCGGTCGCGCGCCGAACGCAGCACATCCTTGACGTTCAGCCGGTTCGCCGACGACGGCACGACCGGTTCCTGCGATTTGATGAGCAGCAGCAGATCATCGACCATGCGGTTGAGCCGGTGGCACGACGATCGCACCTGATGCGCGTTCCAGACGACCTGTTCGGGTTCCAGCATGTCGCCTTCCAGCGAATCGGCGAGCCGTTCGAGCGCGCGCGACGGTTTGAGCAGCTGCTCGGACACGTTCGTGATGAACGAGTCGCGCACCTGGGAGAAACGGATCGCGTCGCTGACGTCGTCGATGAGCACGACGACGAAATCGCCGACCTTGCCGACGGTGATCTTGAGCCAGTTCGGTCGCGTCACGCCCTGCAGCCGCACCGGATCGTCCGTCTGCCGCTCGTCGCCGATCGCCTCGTCGGCCGCGGCCTGATCGGCGGAGTATTCGGTGTGCGTGGTCAGATCGAACTGCCGGCGGCCTCCCGACTGGCGCACCAGACGCACGGCCTCTCGCACGCCGTCGTCGGCGATCGCCTCGTCGGACACCACGCCGAGCATGTACGCGGCCGGATTCGCGCGCACCACCTCGTCGCGCTGGTTGACGACCACGGTGGCGTTCGGCAGCATCGCGAGCAGTGCGGTGGTCGCGTCGTCGAGATCCTCGTTCTCCTCGTCATTTTCCTCGTCGCGCGAACCGAAACGGGAGCGAAACCAGTCGCGTACGGAGCGTGCGAGACCGGGCAGCGAGCGATCGCGGGGCCCGTCGTCATCGTCGTCGCGGTCGCGTGACGCACGGCCGGCGCGGTCCTGGCCGTCGCCGTTGCGTGCGGCGCGCCACGCCTCGTAGTTGTCGATGAACGGGCGGATGCGGTCGTAGATCCAGAACAGCACCGCCGTCGCCAGCGCGCCTCCCATGATGAGGAACGGAATGATCACGATGATGGTCTGGAGCTGTTGGGGCATACGGTTCATTGTCTCACACCAAGGGGGTCCGTCGCGGCTTTGCAATGGTTTGCCATGGCGCCCGCGCAACGCCGGAGCGGACGGCAACGTTGTCGGGCGGGGTCGGCGACGTTCGGCCAATACCCGTGGAACCGCAGGTAAATGGGCGGTAAACGGAACCGTGAACTTTGCCTGAACGACCGGTGGCTTTTGGCTACGTTGTTGAGAAACGCCGGGCCTGCAGAATACACTTGTAGAGGTTGCAGAAAGCCTTGAACAGGAAGGTACAGAGAAATGCGCG
This sequence comes from Bifidobacterium amazonense, assembly GCF_018555435.2. Lineage (GTDB taxonomy): Bacteria > Actinomycetota > Actinomycetes > Actinomycetales > Bifidobacteriaceae > Bifidobacterium > Bifidobacterium amazonense. The sequence goes on along the minus strand of NZ_JAFEJT020000066.1, from coordinate 11,309 downwards.
TTATCTTTAACGAGGAGATGAAGGCCGTCGCCGACGATCTCGACCGCATGGCGCAGGACGTGCGCAAGGCGATCAACGAGGCCGGCGAGGCCCTGCTGAAGACGGACGTCGAGGCGGCCCAGGCCGTGATCGACGGCGACGTCGAGATCGATGCCCTCGAGTCGAGCGTCATCGATCAGTGCGTCAAGCTGCTGGCCAAGCAGACCCCGGTCGCGACCGATCTGCGCATCGTCGTGTCCACGCTGCGCCTGGCCTCCACGTTCGAGCGTATGGGTGATCTGGCCCGCCATATCGCGGAGACCGCCCGCCGCTCCTACCCGGAGTCCCCGCTGCCGGACAACGCGAAGGAACTGTTCGCGCAGATGCAGGAGTTCCTCGACGAGACGGCCGACAACGTGGTGGCCATGCTGGCCGACCGCGACGCGAAGATCGCCGACCGTGTGATCCGCAACGACGACAAGCTGGATAATCTTCATCACAAGACCTTCGAGCTGGCCCTCGGCGAGAACTGGAACGGCAACAACCAGCAGCTCATCGACGTGGTGCTGCTCGGCCGCTTCATGGAGCGCATCGGCGACCACGCCGTGTCCGCCGCCCGCCGCGTGGTGTTCATCACCTCCGGCTTCGATCCGAGCAAGGAGCCCAGCCGCGACGAGGACGGCGCCGTCGAGTGACCGCCGTCTGAGCACCGGCCGGGCGGTTTCGTCCATTCTTAGGCCTTGGTCCTTAGGTCTTTGAGGGGTCTCCTGATTGCAGGAGGCCCCTTTTTGTTGCCCGGAACCTTTTGCGGTCCGGAACTTCGCAAAGTTCGCGCGATCTCGACCACCGCGCGAACTTTGTGAAGTTTTGGACGGTCGAATCTTCGCAAAGTTCGCGCGGGCTTCGTAATCACGCGAACTTTGTGAAGTTTGATCTCGGTGCAGAGAACGGCAGGGGCAACAACGAACAGCGATGCCGTCCAGAAACGAGAAAAGCCTCCCCTGCGGGAGGCTTTTCGTCATAGGAACCTATCGGCTCAGGCTCACTTCTGGCCCTGGGCGGCGACGGCGGCGGCACCGGCGGCGGCGGCCTCCGGGTCGAGGTACTCGCCACGCGGCTTGATCGGCTTGAAGTTCTCGTCAAGCTCGTACAGCAGCGGGATGGCGGTCGGGATGTTGACCTTGGCGATCTCTTCCTCGGACAGGTTGTCGAGCATCTTGACGATGGCGCGCAGCGAGTTGCCGTGGGCGGCGATCAGGACGGTCTTGCCGGCCTTGAGCTGCGGCTCGATGTCGGACTTGAAGTACGGCTCGACGCGCTTGACCACGTCGGCCAGGCACTCGGCCTCCGGAACCGGATCGCCGGTGTAGCGCGGGTCGTTGTTCTGCGCGTACTGGTCGTTCGGATCGATCTCGGGCGGCGGGGTCGCGTAGGAGCGGCGCCACAGCATGAACTTCTCGTCGCCGTACTCCTCGCGGATCTCGGTCTTGTTCTTGCCCTGCAGGGCGCCGTAGTGACGCTCGTTGAGACGCCAGTTGCGCTCGACCGGGATCCACAGACGATCCGCGGCGTCCAGCGCGATGTTGGCGGTGTTGATGGCGCGACGCAGCAGCGAGGTGAAGACGATGTCCGGGAGGACGTTCTTCTCCTTGAGCAGCTCGCCGCCGCGCTTGGCCTCGGCCTCACCCTGCTCGGTCAGCGGGACGTCGACCCAGCCGGTGAACTGATTGGTTTTGTTCCATGCGCTCTGTCCATGACGGAGCAGTACTAGTTTGTAAGTCATACGGCCCAGTCTACCGCCGCACATGCCCAGACACGAGCATCCGTCTTACTTTTGTCTCCCGTTCCGTCGATGCCGATCCGTCGATGCCGATCCATCACGCCGCTTCTCTCCATTGACCAACGCTCATCGGCCCGCCAGCGTTGGCGAACGGAGAGACCGCATCTCCTCTCACCACACACCAACGCCCATCAACCCGCCAGCGTTGGTGCATGGAGAGAAGGAAACGGATTCAGCCGGCCGTCCATCACAGGCCACCGACGGCCACGCACAGCACGATCAGCGCCGCGAAGAACAGCGTCTGGTAGCCGGCGTCCATCAGCGCGCCGCGGAATTCGTGCCGCGCGACGCCGCGCATCATCCGCAACGGCACGGCGATGCCGGAGATCATCAGCAGCACGCCCCAGCCGGGCCACAATGCGCTGACGATCACGATCGAGACCAGCAGTTCCGCACCGACGCAGGCGGCGAGCGCGGTGCGGGCGTTCCCCTCCCCCAGCCGCACGGCCAGCGTACGTTTGCCGTGCCGCTGGTCCTCGTCGATGTCGCGCAGGTTGTTGACCATGAGCAGCATCATCGCGTTCAGTCCGCAGCAGATGGACGAGAGGATCCCGGTCAGGTCGATCGTGCCGGTGAGCGCGTACTGCGTGCCGAGCACGGCGGCGAGTCCGAAGAACAGGAACACGCCGAGCTCGCCGAATCCGGCATATCCGTACGGATGTCTGCCGCCGGTGTATGTCCAGCCGGCGAGCAGGCTGAGCGCGCCGACCGCAAGCAGCAGCCATGCGTGCGCGACGATCACGGCGGCCAGCCCGGCGACGCACGCGATGCCGGCCGCGACGCCGGCCGCACGCAGGACCTGCCGCGCAGGCACGCCGGAGGCGACCAATCGCTGCGGTTTGCGCGGGTGCGGCTCGTCGAACGGCTCATCGTACGGATTATCGTCCGGTTCGGGGATGTCGCGGCCGTTGTCGGTGCCGCGGATGCCGTCGGAGTAGTCGTTGGCGTAGTTGACGGCGATCTGCAGGGCGAGCGCGACGATCAGGCACAGTACGGCGACCGGCCAGAACCGGCCCAGCAGTACGGCCTGAGCCGCACGGTTCGCAGTACAGGCCGCCGGTTCGGGATACTGTTCCGTACATACGCCGAGCATGGCGAGATACTGCCATGCGGCGGCCGCGCCGACGATGACGGGCGCGACGCTCGCCGGCAGCGTGCGCGGGCGCGCGCCTGCGATCCACAGTTTCCAGTTGGCCGATTGTTTGCTCATATCCGACAGCATAGGGCGGGAATGCGGACAGGGCCCCTTCCATGGCGGAACCATGGGAGGGGCCCTGTCTTGTGCCTGGTTGTCGCAGCGCGCCTCATGCGGGCGTTGGCGCCGCGACGCGTGCGCGAGCCGTCGGCGTCAGTCGCCGCGTCGACGGCGACGTCAGCGTCGGTATCGGCGTCAGCGGGTGGAACCGTAGGACTTGAAGAAGATGCTGAGCAGCGCCACGTAGGCCACGCCGACGGTCATCACGAGGATCGCGCCGAGCTGCATGCCCATCGCGTCGGAGGCGACGCCCATGAGCGGCGGGAAGATCGCGCCGCCGATCAGGCCGATCATCATCAGGCCGGAGACCTCGTTCTGGCGTTCCGGCAGGTGCAGCAGGCCGGTGGTGAGCATGATCGAGAACACGTTCGCGTTGCCCATGCCCACGAAGGCGAGGCCGGCGTAGGCCAGCCACACGGGCATGCCGTCGAAGCCCGCGAACAGGATGAAGCACAGCGAGGAGAGCGCCATGAGCGCGCCGCAGCCGCGCAGGATCTGCTTGCGGGTGAACTTCTGGAGCAGCACGGAGCCGGACAGGCAGCTCAGGGTGCGGAACGCGAAGTAGACGCTGGTGGCGCCGCCGGCGACCTCGATGCCCATGTTCGAGTGTTCCATGAGGATCTTCGGCGCGGTGGCGTTGATGCCGACGTCCACGCCCACGTGGCACACGATGCCGAGGAAGCACAGCAGGATCACCGGGTTCTTGAGCAGCGCGAAGCAGCCGAGCACGCTGGTGCGGCCGGCGTCGGGCGCGTTCTCCTTGATGTCGTCGAGGGAGAGCATCACGAACGCGAGGATCGCGCACACGAGGTAGATCGGGTACAGCAGCCACCACTTGCCGAACGTGGTGGCGGCCCAGCCGGCGATGAGCGGCGCGATGAACGAGGCGATGGCCTTGACGAACTGGCCGAAGGTGAGCATGCCGGCGAGCTTTTCGTCGTGCGCGAGGTTGCCGACGAGCGGGTTGAGCGAGACCTGCATGAACGTGTTGCCGATGCCGAGCAGGCAGAAGGATGCGACGACGAACACGAGCTGCACGGTCGCGGCCGGGATGAGGTAGCCGATGACCGGCAGCAGGCAGCCAAGCGCGGTGATCGCGATGGCGACGAGCACGGTCATGCGGCGGCCGATGCGGTTCATGAGCATGCCGGCGGGCACGGAGAGCACCAGGAACCAGAAGAAGGTCATGGTGGTGAAGATGTTGCTCACCGAATCGGACAGGCCGAAGTCGGACTGCACGTAGTTGGAGGCGGTGCCGACGAGGTCGACGAAGCCCATCACGAAGAAGGACATCATGACGGGAACGAGGACTGCGAAGGGCGCGCTGCCGAGCTTGTCGGGCTGGGCGCCGTTCTGGGGCGCCGTTGCGGGCGCGGTGGACTTGGAGGTCATGGCGTTGGTTCTTTCTCTGCTTGCTCGTATTGCCGTGGTGCGGAACGGTTCTTCGTTCCGCCCGGTAACGCCTCCGCCGTGAGCCGCGCGATTGCGGCAGGCCACAAGCCAATGAGTAACGCCCTTAATTGATTAACGATGGTAATGTTCGGCCTGCCCGACGAGCAAGCCGCGACACGCCGGATAACGCACAGGACAATGCAAAGGCCCCCTCACGCGAAGGGCGTGAGGGGGCCGGAGTCATGCCATCGGATCCGCAGCCGGATCCGACGATCGGCGCCTATCAGTTCAGCGCAAGCGGCTTGACCAGCGGGAACGTGATCGTCTCGCGGATCGTCGCGCCGGTCAGGGCGATGAGCAGTCGGTCGATGCCCATGCCCATGCCGCCCGCCGGCGGCATGCCGACGCCGAGCGCCTCGAGGAAGTCCTCATCGATGTCGCAGGCCTCCTCGTCGCCCGCCATCGCATCCTTCGCCTGCGCGACGAAACGCTCGCGCTGCACGACCGGATCGTTGAGCTCGGAGTAGCCGGTGGCCAGCTCGAAGCCGCGCACGTACAGATCCCACTTCTCGACCACGCCCGGCTTGGAACGGTGGCCCTTGACCAGCGGGCTGGTCTCGACCGGGAAGTCGCGCACGAAGGTCGGCTCGTAGAGCTTGTCCTCGTAGAAGTGCTCCCACAGGTGCTCGACGAGCTTGCCGTGGTTCTCCACGTCGTCGCGCTCCACGCCGAGCTTATCGGCGATCTCGCCAAGGTGCTCCACCGACGTTCCCGGCGCGTCCGGACCGCCGTTCGGCACGATCTCCTCGCCAAGAGCCTCGGACAGCGAATCGTACATGCTGATCTGCTTCCACTCGCCGCCGAAGTCGTACTCCGTGCCGTCGAGCAGCGTCACCTTGTGCGAGCCGTACACGTCCATCGCGGTCTTCTGCACCAGCTCCTTGACGAGCGCGCCGATCGTGTCGTACGTGCCGTACGCCTGGTACGCCTCGACCATCGTGAACTCCGGCGCGTGCGTCGCGTCGACGCCCTCGTTGCGGAAGTCGCGGTTGATCTCGAACACGCGGTCGATGCCGCCGACCAGGCAGCGCTTGAGGAACAGTTCCGGCGCGATGCGCAGATACAGGTCAAGGTCGAACGCGTTCATGTGCGTGGTGAACGGGCGGGCCGCGGCGCCGCCGTGCACGGTCTGCAGCATCGGGGTCTCGACCTCGATGAAGTCGTGGTCGTCGAAGGTGCGGCGCAGCGAGGCGACGGCCTTGGAACGGTTGCGCACCATGTTGCGGATCTTCTCGTCCGCGATCATGCCGATGTACGGCTTGCGGGTGCGGGTGTCCTCGTTGAGGTCCTTGTGCAGGGCCGGCAGCGGCTGCAGCGCCTTGGAGGCGATCGCCCATTCGGTCGCGAAGACGGACAGCTCGCCGGTCTTCGAGGCGATCACGCGGCCGCGCAGGTACAGGTGGTCGCCGAGGTCGACGAGCTGCTTGAACTGCTTGATCGAATCCGCGCCGATCTCCTTCTTCGAGATCATGCCCTGGATCTTGGTGCCGTCGCCGGCGGACAGCTGCACGAAGCACAGGCCGCCTGCGTTGCGCAGGAACAGCACGCGGCCGGCGATGCCGACCATGTCCTCGGTCTCCTGACCGGGCTCGAGCTTGCCGTCGTACTGGGCGCGCACCTCCTCGATCGTGTGGTCCACGTCGAGATGCACCGGGTACGGGGCGATGCCCGCCTCGAGCATCATCGCACGCTTGGCGACGCGCATCTGCACCTGCTCGGGGTGCGCGAGCGGGCCGAACTCCTTGTTGGACGGATCGACCGCCTCGTCCAGCGTGGCACCGGACTTGATCTTTTCGCGGATCGTCTCATCCTGCTTGAGCAGCATCTCCGCGCGCTCGACCGTGGTCATCGCGGGCGCGGCGTTTTCTTCCTCATTTGCCTGGGATTCTTGGGTTTCACACATAAACCCTCAGTGTAGCGAGCGGGCGATACACGGCTGAAAATCAGCGGTTTTCAGCGCGACACGCCGAAGTTTGACTCTCAACCGGGAGCATGTAATATAGCGGACGTTGCCAAACGGGCTGTAGCGCAGCTTGGTAGCGCGCTTCGTTCGGGACGAAGAGGCCGCGGGTTCAAATCCCGCCAGCCCGACAACTGAGGCCAGACTGTTGAACAATCAACGGTCTGGCCTTTTTCATATCGTCGGACAGGCAACGGTTCCGTATCATTCGGCGTATCATTACGCGCCGGCCGAGAGGGACCCGTAAACCGGTCGCCGCCCGGAACGGCACGACCGGGATCATTCGAGAACAACGAGGAAACCATGAAGAAGAGTCTGCTCGCGCTGGCCGCCGGCGCGTTCATCCTCGGCGCCGCGGAATTCGTGATGATGGGCATCCTGCCGCAGGCCGCGGCCGCCACCCACGTCAGCATCCCCACCGCCGGACACTATATCTCCGCGTACGCGATCGGCGTGTGCATCGGCACGCTCATCCTCGTCTTCGGACGCAAGGTGCCGCCGAAGAACCTCATCATCCTGTTCATGGCGATCGCGCTCGTCGGCAACGCGATGTCCGCGCTGTCCGTGAACGCGACCATGCTCATCGTCGCGCGCTTCATCTCAGGCCTGCCGCACGGCGCGTTCTTCGGCACGGCCACGCTCATCGCCAAGACGCTGGCGGACAAGGGCAAGGAGGCGCAGGCCGTCTCGATGATGGTGACCGGCCAGACCGTCGCCAACATGCTCGGCGTGCCCGCCGGCACGCTCATGGCCGAATTCCTCTCGTGGCGTCTCGCGTTCGGCATCCTCGCCGCGTGGGCCGCGATGACGATCGTGCTCACGATCGCGTGGATCCCGTTCGTCGCGCCGATCAAGGACGCGGGCATTCGCGGCCAGTTCCGCTTCCTCACCAAGCCCGGACCGTGGATCATCCTCGCGGCCGTGTTCACCGGCAACGCGGGCGTGTTCTGCTGGTGGAGCTACGTCTCCCCGTGGCTGCAGAAGACCGGCGGATGGCCGAGCGCACTCGTGCCCATGATGATGATGCTCGCCGGTTTCGGCATGGTCGTCGGCGGCCTGATCGGCGGCCAGATCACCGACCGGTGGCGTCACGCCGGCACCGCCGCGCTCGGCCAGGCGATCTCCTGCCTCGGCCTGCTCATGGTGCTCACCCTGCCCGGCAACCAGTTCACCAGCGCGCTGCTCACGTTCTGGATCGCGTTCGGCCTGTTCTTCATCTCCGCGCCGCAGCAGCTGCTGATGACCGAGGCCGGTCAGGGCGGCGGCGAGCTGATCGCGGGCGCCGCAGTGCAGGTCGCGTTCAACTTCGGCAATGCGGTCGGCTCGGTCGTCGGCGGCGCGATGCTCACCACGTTCGCGATGAACTACCGGTTCACGGGCCTTGGCGGCCTGCCGCTCGGCATCCTCGCCGTCGCGCTGCTCACCTTCTATTCGCTGCGCTACGAGACGCACACCGACGCGATCGATCGTCTGCGTCCGGTCGAGGTGTGAGGCGGGCCGCCTGATCTGAGCCGTCAGCAATATCACACCGGACTCATCCCGGCAACAGCCTCCTTGCCCGTACACTGGAACACAGTGTGATCCGGCAAGGAGGCTGTTGTTATGAACGACGAGAACAACGACGAACTGTTGCGACGATTGGAAGCGTTCGGCGGATTCGGTGATGCGGACGGTGAGATCGACGCGACCGATGACGCACCGAACGACGATCCCGACGACCGTCCGGCCCATTTCGACGTGAACGAGTTCCTTGCCGGACTCGACGCGATCTTCGACGCGCACGAGGCGGCCACCAAGGCCGGCCCGTACCTCGAACAGGCGGCCGTGGACGCGGAGAACGCCGGCGACCAGGCCGGCCTACTCACCGTGCTCAACGAGACGATGGGCTTCTACCGTTCGCAAGGGCGCCACAAGGACAACCAGTGGATCATCCAGAGGGCGCTCGAACTCGCCGCGAAGATGGGCCTCGAAGGCACCGAGGCGTGGACGACCACGCTCATCAACGCGGCCACCGGCCAGCGCGCGGCCCACAACTACGATCAGGCCGAGGAGCTCTACCACATGGCGCTCGACTCGGCCAAGCGCACGCTCTCCCCCACCGACCGCCGTCTCGCCGCGCTGCACAACAACCTGTCCATGCTCTACAGCGAAACCGATCGTCTGGCTCAGGCCGAATCGGAACTGCGCGAGGCGCTGCGCATCCTCGAATCGTCCAGCCCGGACGCGAGCGCGGACATCGACGTCGCATCCACGAACACGAATCTCGCGCTCACGCTGCTCGGTGAAAAGAAACTCGACGAGGCGGACCGGCATGCCGCCCGCGCGTTGGAGATCTATCGCAACGGGCATCTCGAGCACAGCGCGCACTATGCGTCCGCACTGGCCGGCTACGCGCAGGTGCGCTATGCGGCGGGTGATTTCGCACGCGCGGTCGACCTGTACCGGCAGTCGCTGGCCGTGATCGAGGAATGCTACGGCACGGACACCGACTATTACCGCATCACCAAAGCGAACCTCGAACAGGCCGAAGAGGCGGCGCGCAAGGCGGGCGTCACGGTCGATGCGGACAACCGTTCCGATGGCGCGGGAGCCGACATCGATGCATCACATACCACTCATACCGCGCATACCGTGTCCAATGCATCGCAAGCCACATCCCACGTCGGGGCGGATGATGAAAACGCCGCCGCCTCCCCCGCGTCGGCTATCGCATCGGATCCCGCTCCGTCTTACGCGCCGCCGGCCACTGCATCATCCACCGCTCCGACCACCACTCCGGCCTCCCCTTCGGCACAGGCCACAGCCCCCGCCACAGCGCGCCCGCGCATGTCCGGGCTCCAGCTGGCGCGCGCGTATTGGAACGAGGTCGGCAAGCCGATGATCGCGGCGAAATACCCGGAATATCAGGGTCGCATCGCCGCGGGTCTCGTCGGCCACGGGTCGGAATGCTATGGTTTCGACGACGAGATCTCGCAGGATCACGATTTCGGTCCGCGCTTCTGCCTGTGGCTCACCGACGAGGATTATGCGGCGATCGGCGAACGCCTGCAGGCTGACTACGAAGCGCTGCCGCGCGAGTTCATGGGGTACGTGCGCGCCGATGCCTCGAACGGGGCGGCGACCCCGCGCGCGCAGGGTGCGGGCCGGCGCGACGGCGTGTTCGCGATCGGCGATTTCTTCGAGTCGATCACCGGGTACCGCAAGGCCCCGGCCGCCGACCGCCCGCACGAATGGCTGATGCTGGACGAACCCACGCTGGCCGCGGCCACGAACGGCGCGGTGTTCGCCGATCCGCTGGGCGCGTTCTCCGCCGCACGGCAGGCGTTCACGTTCATGCCCGACGACGTGCGGCTGTCCCTGATCTCACGTCGGCTCGGCATGATGGCGCAGGCCGGCCAATACAATGTGCCGCGCATGCTGGAACGCGGCGACGGCGCGGCCGCATGGCTGGCGATCGGCGAGTTCGTGGATGCGGCCGCATCGCTGGTGTATCTGGTCAACGAACCGGTGACGGTCGGCTACCTGCCGTATTACAAGTGGCGGTTCGCCGCGTTGCGGCGTCTGTCCGGCCGGGTCGCGACACGGCTTGCCGATGTGTGCGAACAGTTGGAATCGTTGCTGCGCCTGAGCTCGGCGGCCTGCTACGGCGGGGCCGGATTCGGCGAGGGCGGGCGCGGCGCGGCGCCGGCGATCGCTCAGGTCAACGCGATCATCGAGCGGGTGTGCGGCGAGGTCGTCGCCAAGCTGAAGCGCGAGGGACTGACCCGCAGCGACGACACGTTCCTCGAATGGCAGCGCCCGTACGTCGAGGAGCATATCCGCAGCGATGCGGCCTGCCTGCGCTCGCTGTAACAAGCATTTTGGCTTGTTCCGAGGCGCATCTTGCAGTTCTAGGTGACCAGACCGGGTACATCGCCGCCAAGCCGCTCCTAGCGACATCCGGAATCGGCGGAATTTCAACGATCGCTTCAACGGTCATCCGGCCCGTACTCGGCCGGATGACCTAGAACTGCAAGATACGCTTCACAACAGGCCGAAAATCCGAGACACCCCTGACCGATACCGCTCCTCACCATCCATCACACACCACCCATCACATGAAGAAGGCATGACATGACCGACACGCTGATCGAACGGATCGTCCGACGCGAATGGGACCAGTTCCAGCGCACCAACAATGAGGGCGGGCGCGCCGCCTGCCAGGGCAACTGGCCTGTGTTCAACCAGATGCGCACCAGCCAGTTCCTCACCTGGCCCGAACCGCTGCTGGACAGCTATCTGGATGATCTGACCGAGGCGGACCATGTGGGCCGTAACCTCGTCACCGAGAAATACGGCCGCATGATGGCCTCCACCGCGCCGGCCGACTACGCGGCGAACATCGAGCCGTACATCCCGCACCTGTCCGGGGAGCGCGTCGCCCGTCAGGAGCGGATCATCGCCACGCAGGTGGCGTGGGCGGCGGATTTCCGCGCCCGCTACCCGAAGCTGGGCATGGCGATGCGTGTGCTCACCACCGCCGAGGACACTCCCGAGGCAACATCGTTCGAAACGTATCTGCGCGGCGAACTCGGCACGTATTCCGACCGGACGCTCGGCCTGTATGAACGGATGGTGACGGACAGGGCAGCCTCCGGAAGGAATCTGACCGAGGACACGATCCTTGCGACAGTGCGTCTCGGCGGCTTCGCCGATCTTGACGAGGCCGAGGCCGCGCAATAACCTCAATGGCTTTGGTCTCGGCCTCGTCGATATGGCCGAGGCCGAGACCGAAGACGCCCCAGTGCTCCTTTGCCATGCGTTATGGACGGCAGTTTGACGAT
>NZ_JAFEJT020000065.1 GCF_018555435.2 Bifidobacterium amazonense | reverse complement strand
GGCGACCGGCGAGGACCGGCTGCTCAAACGATCCACCGTGCTCGGCGACTTCGATCCGCGCGACTACATGGAGCGCCGCGTGTGGATCACCGCGCGCGACGGCGAGCAGATCCCCGTCTCGCTCGCGTGGCGGCGCGACATCCCGGTGTCCTCCTCGGCCATGTTCATCACCGGATACGGCGCGTACGAGATCAGCTCCGATCCGGGTTTCTCGGTGGCGCGTCTGAGCATGCTCGACCGCGGCGTGCTGTACGCCGTGCCGCACATCCGCGGCGGCGGCGAGATGGGCCGCGCCTGGTACGAGCAGGGGCGCAGGCTGCACAAGATGCACTCGTTCGAGGACTTCGTGGACGCGACGGCCGCCCTGCAGGACGCCGGGCTCGCGGACCCGCGGCGCACCGTGGCCAACGGCGGGTCGGCGGGCGGCCTGCTTATGGGCGCGGTGGCGAACATGGCGCCCTCGCGTTTCGCCGGCATCGAGGCGGACGTGCCGTTCGTGGACGCGCTCACCTCGATCCTCGACCCGTCGCTGCCGCTGACCGTGACCGAATGGGACGAATGGGGCGATCCGCTGCACGACGCGGACGTGTACCGGTACATGAAGTCGTACACGCCGTACGAGAACGCGCCGTCCGACCCCGACGACCCGCGCGTGCGCGTGTTCCCGAAACTGTTCGTGACCACGTCGATGAACGACACGCGCGTGCTGTACGTCGAACCGCTCAAATGGGTGGCCCGTCTGCAGGCCGCCGGCGTGGACGCGGTCGTCAAGATCGAGGTCGAGGCCGGGCACGGCGGCACGTCGGGGCGCTACAAGCAGTGGGAGGAGGTCTCCTACGAGAACGCGTGGTGCCTGAGCATGATGAACATCCTGCACTGAGCGGCGCGGATCGCGTGTCCACAGGCTGAGAGGCTTGCGGCCGGCCTGTGGGCACGCGTGTAGTCTCGCGTGCTATGAGCAAGACATACACAATCGCCGTGATCCCCGGCGACGGCATCGGCAAGGAAGTCACCCCGTGGGCGCAGAAGGCCCTCGAAAAGGCCGCCGAAGGCGTGGCCGACTTCACCTACGAACCCTTCGACCTCGGCGCGGAACGCTACCTGCGCGACGGAGCGATCCTGCCCGACGAGGAGCTCGAGCGCATCAAGAAGACCGACGCGATCCTTCTCGGCGCGGTCGGCGACCCGCGCATCAAGGCCGGCATCCTCGAGCGCGGCCTGCTGCTGAAGCTGCGCTTCGCGCTCGACCAGTACGTGAACCTGCGCCCGTCCAAGCTGTACAAGGGCGTCACCTCGCCGCTGGCGAACCCGGGCGACATCGACTTCGTCGTCGTGCGCGAGGGCACCGAAGGCCTCTACTGCGGCGCGGGCGGCGCGGTCCGTCGCGGCACCCCGCAGGAGGTCGCCACCGAGGTGTCCATCAACACCGCGTACGGCGTGGAGCGCGTGGTGCGCTACGCGTTCGAGCTGGCCATGAAGCGCCGCAAGCACATCACGCTCGTGCACAAGAAGAACGTGCTCGTCAACGCGGGCGACATGTGGCAGCGCATCGTCGACAAGGTCGGCAAGGAGTACCCCGAAGTCACGCACGACTACTCGCACATCGACGCGGCGACCATCTTCCTCGTCTCCAACCCGAGCAAGTTCGACGTGATCCTCACCGACAACCTCTTCGGCGACATCCTCACCGACGAGGCCGGCGCGGTCGTCGGCGGCGTCGGCTATTCGGCGTCCGGCTGCATCAACGCGTCCAACGACTACCCGTCCATGTTCGAGCCGATCCACGGCTCCGCGCCGGACATCGCCGGCAAGGGCATCGCGAACCCGACCGCCGCGATCCTGTCCGCCGCGATGCTGCTCGAGCACCTCGGCTTCGACGACGCCGCCAAGAAGATCCACGCGGCCGTCGAGGCGGACATCGAGGAGCTCGGCTCCACCGAACGCACCACCGATCAGGTCGGAGAGGACATCCTCGCCCGCATCTGACCGTCGATGCCGATCGGCTGAAACGCTGGAACAAGGCCCCGTCCGCGCGCATCCGCGCAGGCGGGGCCTTATCATTGCTGCATGACCATGACGACAATGCGGGGCGAATGCAAGACGCCGGGCGGCAAGCTGGTCGCTGTGAGTGTGACGGTCGATCCGGCAAGCGGCCGGAAGGTCGCATGTCGGCTGGACGGGGACTTCTTCGTCGAAGGCGACGACGCGGCGGCGAACGCGATGATCGCCGACATCGAACGCATGCTGATCGGCGGCGGGTCCGGCGCGTCGGTCGAACCGGTGCCGGCTGAAGCGGTGCGTACGCTGATCGACCGGTATGCGGTCGATCACGGCGTGCGATTGGTCGGTACCGATGCGGCTGCGATCGCAACGGCGTATGCGTGGGCGATCGGCGACGCCGGACGTGTCGGCGGTGCCGATGCCGTCGGACCTGCCGTGGCCGTCCGCGTCGACGGCCATGACGTCCGCGACGATCAGGATACGCAGGACGGTCACGGTATGCAGGACGAGACGGAACGATGGCGGGCACGATGGGCGGCACTGCGGCCGATCGTCGTACATGACGTGCCGCGCGGGCCGACCGAACAGATGACGGTCGACGAACGATGGGCCCGCGAAGTCGCGGCCGGAGCGCGGCCGGCGACCGTACGGTTCTGGGAATGGGCCGGGCCGGCCGTCGTCGTCGGCCGATTCCAGTCGATCCCGGACGAAGTGCACGAAGACGAGGCTGCGCGCGAAGGCATCGCCATCGTACGCCGGTGCACGGGCGGCGGGGCCATGTTCATCGAACCTGGCAACACGATCACCTACTCGCTGTACGCGCCCCTGCCGTTCGTCTCCGGCATCTCCATCGAGGAATCGTACCGATTGTGCGACCAGTGGCTGCTCGACGCGCTGCGCGGCATCGGCGTGGACGCGCGGTTCGCGGGGCTCAACGACATCGCCTCCTCGCACGGCAAGATCGGGGGAGCGGCGCAGCGCCGGTTTCCCGCGCCGGCCGGATCGGACGGTCCCGGCGCGGTCCTGCATCACGTGACCATGGCGTACGACATCGACGCCGACAAGATGATGCGTATACTCAACACATCGACCGAAAAACTGTCCGACAAGGCCGTCCGGTCGGCACGCAAACGCGTCGACCCATTGCGCTCGCAGACCGGGCTGGAACGCGGGGCGATCGTCGAACGGCTCATCGCGCATCTGCGCGACCTCGGCGCGAACGCCGTCTGACGCCGGGACGATCGTGCCCGATACGGCCGGGCCATGCGCACGGTTCGTGGAAAAAGACGGAACGCCGCGGGCGGATGCGGCGCGATTGCAATAATATGGTCATTCGTGCGTGGAACCGGGTCGTCCGGACTGATCGGACAGGTCGGACGATGATCAACGACAGCAAGGAAGGTGCGATGAGCGTAAGCAAGCCGAACGAAATGCCAGAGGAAAGCAACACGCTGCTGCACACCGCGCTGTTCGCCCAGGTCGCCCCCGACCAGGCCGAGGAGCTGCTGCCGTACCTCATGGAAACCACGCTCGACAAAGGCGACTTCATCTTCCGCGAAGGCGACACCGACTGCCGTCTGTACGTGCTCGAATCCGGCAAGGTCAAACTCACACGCACGTCGAGCGACAACCGCGTGCAGCTGCTGTCCATCCATGCACGTGGCGAAGTGCTCGGCGAAATCCCCGTCTTCGATCCGACCGGCGGCCCGCGCACCGCGTCCGCCGTGGCGATGACCGACGACACGCACGTCGTCTGGCTCGAACGCGACGCCCTGTTCGGCTGGCTCGACAAGCATCCGCGCGTCGCCATCAACATGCTGCAGGTCATGGCCGCGCGCATGCGCTCCAACAACGAGCACATCAGCGACCTCGTGTTCATGGACGTGCCCGCGCGCCTCGCCAAGACGCTGCTCAACCTCGGCAGCCGCTTCGGCGAGCCGATGGAGGACGGTCTGCTCGTGCCGCACGACCTGACCCAGGAGGAAATGGCCCAGCTGGTCGGCTCCTCGCGAGAAACCGTCAACAAGGCGCTCACCGACTTCTCCAACCGGGGCTGGATCGCACGCAAGGGACGCTCCATCGTCATCTACCAGCCGGGCATGCTGATCCGGCGTTCGCGGCGGTGACGCACCGCAAACCGCCGTTTCAAGCCAATGTTCAGCGAATATTAGGCTATTGCGGGTTTTGTGACGAAATGCGCGCCGTACGGGACGGAAAAGCCGTGCGGTAGACCCGGCCCCTTAGAATGAGCTGCATGCCCAAGAAGAAATCCCCTACCGTCGCACGCGTGCTCTCGCTGATCATGGCCTACGTGACGCTGTGCGTCGCGGGCGGCATCGCGGCCAGCGTGCTGCTCATGCCGGCCGTGTTCGCCGCCAACAAGGCCACGCAGGCGCTGGTCCCCTCCCTTCAGGTGGAGGGCATCGACTTCGACGTGACGAGCCTGCCGCAGAAATCCATCATGTACGCCTCCGACGGCACCACGAAAATGGGCGAATTCTACGAGGACAACCGCATCGTCGTGCCCATCAAGAACGTGTCCAAGTACATGCGCTGGGCCGTCGTGGCCCGCGAGGACAAGCGCTTCTTCGAACATGCCGGCGTCGACGTGCAGGGCGTGCTGCGCGCGTTCGTCACGAACATGACGCAGGGCACCGGACAGGGCGGCTCGTCGCTCACCCAGCAGTACGTCAAGAACGTGCTCATCACGCAGGCGGAAAGCGACAACGACCCGATCGCCCGCTACCATGCCGCCGAGGACACGTACGCGCGCAAGATCCGCGAGATGCTCATCGCGGTGCAGATGGAACGCAAGTACTCCAAGCTGGAGATCCTGCAGGGCTACCTCAACATCGCGCAGTTCGGCCGCGACCGCCTCTACGGCGTCGAGACCGCGGCCCGCCGCTACTTCAACGTCAGCGCGAAGGACCTGAACATCGTGCAGTCCGCCACCATCGCGGCCATCACGAAGAACCCGGAGAAGTACGATCCGTCCGTCGAGGCGAACCAGGCCGAATCGCAGCACCAGCGCAACATCGTGCTCCAGCTCATGTATGAGCAGGGCTACATCACCAAGGCCGAATACACCGAGGCCAAGAACACGCCGCTCAAGGACACGCTCAACCTGCAGGCGCCCACCGCGGGCTGCCAGGCCGCAGGCGACTACGCGTTCTTCTGCGCGTACGTGACCCAGCGCATCCTCAACTCCTCCGAATTCGGCAAGACCAAGGAGGCGCGCCTCCAGCTGCTCAAGGAGGGCGGCCTGAGCATCGTCACCACGCTCGACGTGGACGCCAACAAGCTGCTCATGAAGGCGGCGCGCGACACGATCCCGCCGACCGACGCCAGCGGATTCGAGATCATGATGGCCTCGGTCAAACCCGGCACCGGCGAGGTGCTCGGCTTCGGCATCAACCGCACGTACACCGGCGGCGACGCCAGCGACCAGACGCAGACGTCGATGAACTACATGGTCGACGCGGCGGACGGCGGCGGCGCGGGCTTCCCCGTCGGCTCGACCATCAAGCCGTTCAACATGGTCGCATGGATGGAGGCCGGGCGTTCGATCAACGAGAACCTGCAGACCACCACCAGCTACGCGACCAGCGAATTCGCGTGCGAGAACTACAACGGCAAGATGCAGAACTATTCAGGCACCACCGAACTGTGGCCGGTCACGAACGCGCTCACCAACGGCACGGTCAACCCCGAAAGCCCGTTCCTCGGCCTCGTGCGCTCGCACAACACCACGCAGGCGTCGATGGGCGCGATCATCGGCCTGTGCCGCGTGGCCGACGCCTACACGGAAGCCGGCTACCACGACGCCAGCTCACTCAAGACCATCGACCAGGTGCCGGCCACGTACAACCCGGCCATGATGATCGGCTCGGTGAACGTCTCCCCGCTGACCATGGCCAACATGTACGCCACGCTCGCGGCCGACGGCGTCGAATGCACGCCGATCGCCATGAAGAAGGTCACCCGCATGAACGGCGAGGAGATCAGCGTGCCGAAGGCCAACTGCCATCAGGCCATCGACAAGGACATCGTGCAGACCGTCGCGTACGCGCTCAACCAGGGCACCATCCGCTCCGACGGCGCCGGCCAGTACGCGAAGCTGGACAGCGGACGCAAGACGTTCGCCAAGACCGGTACGAACGAGACCATGTACATGGCCACCGGCGGCTTCATCCCCAAGCAGATCGCCACGTTCGTGCTCGTCGGCGACGCGCAGGCCCCGATCCAGAACCCCGTCGCCAACATCTCGATCAACGGCACCTACCGCGGCTACTGGGACGGCGGCACGATCGCGGCCCCGGCGTGGAAGGAGTTCATGGACGCCTACGCCGACAAGAAGGGACTCGGCAAGGACGTCGGCAACGACTATGGCACGCCGGTATCCAAGTACACGACGTCCAGCAACTCGGTCACCACGATCCAGGGCAAGACGCTGGGCACGTATACGAACACGAACAATTCGAACAACGACACGACGAACTCCAACGGCACGAACGGCAACAACAGCTCGTCCAATTCGACCAGCGGCAATTCGACCAGCGGCAATTCGACTCAGTCGAACCAGTCCGGACAGTCGAACCAGTCGCAATCGAACGGACAGTCGTCGACCCAGTCGAACGGCGGCACATCGAGCCAGCAGGGAAACACCAGCCAGCAGAGCTCCAACAGCCAGCAGTCCGGCACGACCAGCAGCGGCCAGTAGCCGCGCGTCCCGCGCCGCGCTACGTTGCCCGACCATAGGAACGCCCGCCCGTTACGGCGGGCGTTCGTCGTATATGCCGTATGACCGTTCGTCGTACAATGGCGGAAGCGCACCCTCGTTGGGGGAGGCACGCGGATCCGTCAGGATTCGCATTCGGGTTCGCACTCGGGAAAGGAAGCGCACGATGAGCGACACCGACGTCAAGGATGTCAAAGACGGCAAGAACGGCAAGAAGACGAAGAAAGGCAAGAACGGCGCCACGCTGTTCTCCCCGATGGCGTTGCGCGGCGTGACCGTGCGCAACCGCATCTGGATGCCGCCGATGGACACGTACTCGGCCGTGGCCCGGGATGGCAAGCCGACGCCGTTCCATTACCAGCATTACGTGTCGCGCGCGATGGGCGGATTCGGCCTGATCATCTGCGAGGCGACCGCCGTGGCCCCGGAGGGACGCATCTCGCCGTGCGACACCGGCCTGTGGAACGAGGATCAGGTCGAGGCGTGGCGCTGGATCGTCGAAGGCATGAAGGAGGCCGGCGCGGTGCCGGCCGTGCAGCTCAACCATGCCGGCCGCAAGGGATCGACCGGCTGCTTCGGCGTCGGATTCTCCGGCGGCAGCGTGCCGTTCGAGGAAGGCGGATGGCAGACCGTGGCGCCCAGCCCGATCGCCTATGGGCATTACGCGATGCCTCGCGAGCTGAGCGTGGAGGACATCCACCGGATCGTCGGCGAGTTCCGTGATGCGGCGGGCCGCGCGGTGCGCGCCGGATTCCAGGCGATCGAGATCCATGCCGCGCACGGCTATCTGATCTCGCAGTTCCTCGACCCGCTGAGCAACGAGCGCACCGACGAGTACGGCGGCGACCTGGCCGGACGCATGCGCTTCCTGGTGGAGATCGTCGACGCGGTGCGTTCCGTGATCCCCGAGGACATGCCGCTGCTCGTGCGCATCTCCGCGACCGACTGGGCGGCCGGCGGCTGGGATCTCGACCAGACCGTGGACGTGGCAAAGGTCGTGCGTGAGCACGGCGTGGATCTGGTCGACGTGTCGACCGGCGGCATCGTGCCGAACGTGACGATTCCGGTCAAGCCCGGCTATCAGGTGCCGTTCTCGACGCAGGTTCGCGACCGTGCGGACGTGCCGGTGACCGCCGTGGGCTTGATCACCAAGCCGAAGCAGGCCGCGAAGATCGTCGCCAAGGGCGAGGCGGACGCGGTCGAGATCGGGCGCGCCGCGTTGCGCGACCCGTACTGGCCGTTGCGTGCGGCGTACAAGCTGGGACTGTCGACGGCGGACGCGCCGTATCAGCCGCAGTATGTGCGCGGCGCATACTGATTCCAGATGGAGCGGCATCGCGCTGTCGCGCGATGCCGTTTGTTGGCGGCCTACGGCCGCAGAGCTCCCCCACCCGACTTCGTCGGGAGCCCCCTCAGTGAGGGGGCCAAGACTCCGTCAGCTTCACTATATGTCTGATAGAGGAGTCGAGCAATAAATCAGGCGTCCGCGCCGACGGCTTCGGACATGTGTTCGTAGCCGTCGCGGCGCAGCAGTTCGGCCAGGCCGCGCTTGAGCACGGTGATCTGCTGGGGGCCGCGGTACATGAGCGCGGAGATGAACATCACCAGGCTCGCGCCGCAGCGGATCTTCTCATACGCCTGCTCGGGCGTGAACACGCCGCCGATGCCGGCGATCGCGAACCGGTCGCCGTACTCGCGGTACACCTGGCGCACCAGCGCGTTGCTCGCACGGTACGTCGGGCCGCCCGAAAGGCCGCCCTCCCAGTCGCGCGGGATCTCCAGGCCGGTGCGGTCCTTCTGCAGGTTCGCGAAGCTCACGCCCTGCACGTTGTGCTCGGCGAGCACGTCAAGCAGCTCGCGGAACTCGGCCCACGGCTTGTTGAGCGGCATCTTGACGAGCGTCGGCTGCGGGCGGCCGACCTTGTCGAGCGAGGTGAACAGGCGGTCGAGCGCCTCCGGGGTCTGGGTGAACGGCTCGCCGGCGTGCGTGTTCGGGCAGGACACGTTCACCTCGACCATCGCGGTGCGGCCGGCCGCGCGGCGCATCGACGTGCAGTAGTCCTCGATGCCCTCGTCCAGATCGCCGCACTGCTCGTCGTTCGTGCGCGCGATCGAGACGGAGACCTGCATGCTCTTCGCCTTCGTCCATGCCTTCTCCGCGCGTTCGATCACCTTGGCCGAGCCGTCGTTGGCAAGTCCGACGTGCACCAGCATCGAATCGTATTCGGGCAGACGGTGGAACCACGGCCGCGGATTGCCCTTGCACGGGCGCGCGGTGGTCGAGCCGACCGTCTCGAAGCCGAAGCCGACGTTGTCGAGCAGCACCGGCATGTCGCAGTCCTTGTCAAGGCCGGCGGACAGGCCGAACGGGTTGGCGAAGTCCACGCCCATCACGTTCGTCTCGAGGATCGGGTCGGTGTAGTCGAGCATCTCGCGCAGCAGCCACATGAGCGGCGGGATGTTCTTGGTGATGCGGCAGAAGTCGATCATCTGGCTGTGCGCCGCGTCGGGCGTGTGGTTGAACACGAAGTACGGCTTGACGATGTTCTTATAGCCGAACGTGAAGAGATCGGTGGTGGCTTTGTTCACGGCGTCGTGCCAGAAGCTTTCGGATACGTAGGTCATGCGTCCCATTGTGGCACCGGCGGGGGAGAAGCGATGCTGCGCCATGCGTGAGATTTTGTGCGGTTTGCTGGGATGATTTGTGTGTTTGTCGGCGTGTCGTGACGCGAAACGCTCATTTCGGTTTGGTTTGTGCGCGTATGTGTGCGATAATGTTCGAATGATCTCCTCACAACGTCAACATCTGATACTGAGCAGGCTGCGCACCCGCGGTGCGGTGCGCATCACCGCGCTGAGCAAGGAACTCGGCGTTTCCGCAATGACCATCCGCCGCGACATCGCCGAACTGTCCGACAAGGGACTGTTGAAGCGCGTCCACGGCGGCGCGGTCACCACCAGCACCCTGCTGAGCGAGCCGCTGTTCTCCGTAAAGTCGCAGATGGACATCGGCCTCAAGGACGCCATCGCGCAGGAGGCCGTCAAATACGTGGCCCCCGGCGACGTGATCGCCATCGGCGGCGGCACCACGGCGTACGTCTTCGCGCAGCACCTGCTCGAATCGCAGCAGTCCAGCGGCATCACGATCCTCACCAACTCGATCCCCGTCGCCGAACTCGTGCAGGCGCTCGAGTCCAAGGACGTCGAAGTCATCGTCACCGGCGGCGTGATCACACGGTCCAACTCGCTCGTCGGACCGATCGCCGACAAGGTCGTCGCCTCCCTGCGCGTCAACACCGTGTTCCTCGGCACGCATTCCGTGTCGCTGCCGCGCGGCTTCCTCATGCCCAACTCGCTCGAGGCCGCGACCGACATGGCGATGATGGACATCGCCGACAAAACCATCATTCTTACCGATCACACCAAGTGGAGCTGCACCTCGCTGTCGCTGTTCGCACGCTTCGACCAGGTGGATACGGTGATCACCGACGACGGGCTCGACCCCGACTCGGCGAACAAGACCAAGGAATTGGTGAAGGAGCTCGTCCTGGCCCATCAGAGCGAGCATACAGAGGAAAGTGAGTGATTCTCATGGCAGAATTCGCCAACTACACGCCGGGTGAATACGCGAAGGAGCACATCCGCATCACGCCGACCACGCTGGCCGACGGCCGCGACTTCTTCTATCTCGACGACGATCCGGAATACGTCTCCGGCAGGAAGACGCGCGAGCTGCACGACCCGCGCCCGCTGGCCTACCGTTTCGCCAACCAGCTCAACGCCGCCGGCGAGGAGGTGCCGTACGCGGCCCCCGAAATGCGCCGCGACCCGCTCACCGGCGACTGGATCCCGATGGCGACCGCGCGCATGAACCGCCCGATCACCGCCGGCCCGGGAGCGACCGCCAAGGGCAACCCGCTCGCCGCGCGCAAGCCCGGCGACCCGTACCAGGACGGCGAAGTGCCGGACACCGACTACAACGTCGTCGTGTTCGAGAACCGCTTCCCGTCGATGGTGCGCGTGCCCGGCCGCTCCGAAGACGTGACCTACGTGGACGGCAACCCGCTGTGGGAGAAGAAGATGGCCGCCGGCCGCTGCGAGGTCATCTGCTTCGACCCGAACGAGCATGGCCTGCCGGCCGACCTGCCGGTGTCGCGTCTGCGCACCGTCGTCGAGGCGTGGGCGTTCCGTACCGCCGAGATCTCCAAGATGGACGGCATCGAGCAGATCTTCCCGTTCGAGAACCACGGCCAGGAGATCGGCGTCTCGCTCGCCCACCCGCACGGCCAGGTCTACTGCTACCCGTTCATCGCGCCGAAGATGGAGCAGGAGCTCAAGCACACCGAGGCCTACCACGAGAAGACCGGCGGCAACCTGCTCAAGGACATCATGAACGCCGAGATCGAGGCCGGCGAGCGCATCGTCATGCGCAACCACAGCTGGGTCGCGTACGTGCCGGCCGCCGCCCGCTGGCCCCTCGAGGTGCACGTCGCCCCGGTGCGCGACGTGCTCACCATCGACCAGCTCAACGACCAGGAGCGCTGGGACCTCGCCTCGATGTACTCGCACCTGCTCAAGCGCGGCAACGCATTCTTCGACAAGGGCGACGGCAAGGGCATGGACCTGCCGTACATCGCCGCCTGGCACCAGGCCCCGATCCACGACCCGCGCCGCGAGAACTACCGCCTCAACCTGCAGTTCTTCTCGTTCCGCCGCGCCGCCAACAAGATCAAGTACCTCGCCGGCTCCGAATCCGGCATGGCCGCCTGGATCTCCGACACCACGCCGGAACTCATCGCCAAGCGCTTCCACGAGCTGGGCGACGTGGACATCGCCGACTGAGCGCCGATCGCCGACCGACTGATACAACCAAGGAAGTAACACCAATGACTGCTGTTGAATTCATCGAACCGATCTCCCACGAGGACGGCGTGGCCCGGGCCAAGGCGCTGTTCGCGAAGACCTACGGCTCCGAACCGGAAGGCGTGTGGGCCGCTCCCGGCCGCGTCAACCTGATCGGCGAGCACACCGACTACAACGCCGGCCTGTGCCTGCCGATCGCGCTGCCGCACCGCACGTTCATCGCGCTCTCCCCGCGCGAGGACACCCGCGTGCGCGTCGTCTCCGACGTGGCGCCCGACAAGGTCGCCGAAGCCGATCTGGACGGTCTCGCCGCCCGCGGCGTGGACGGCTGGTCCGCCTACCCGACCGGCGTGGCGTGGGCGCTGCGCGAAGCCGGCTTCTCCTCGGTGCAGGGCTTCGACGCCGCGTTCGTCTCCTGCGTGCCGCTCGGATCCGGCCTGAGCTCGTCCGCCGCGATGACCTGCTCGACCGCGCTCGCGCTCGACGACGTGTACGGCCTCGGCTACGGCTCCACCGACGCCGGCCGCGTCACGCTCATCGACGCCGCCATCAAGTCCGAAAACGAGATGGCCGGCGCCTCCACCGGCGGTCTCGACCAGAACGCGTCCATGCGCTGCACCGCCGGACACGCGATCCGCCTCGACTGCCGTCCGGGCCTGACGCCGCTCGAAAGCGTCTCCCAGCAGGAGTTCGACCTCGACAAGTACGGTCTCGAACTGCTCGTCGTCGATACTCAGGCCCCGCACCAGCTCAACGACGGCCAGTACGCCCAGCGCCGCTCGACCTGCGAGAAGGCCGCCGAACTGCTCGGCGTCGCCAACCTGCGCGTGATCAGCGAGCAGGTGGAGGCCGCCGACGATCCGGCCGCCGCGCTCGCCGACGTGCTGGCGAAGGTCGCCGAACTCGGCGACGAGACGATGGTCAAGCGCGTGCGTCACGTCGTCACCGAAATCGGCCGCGTCGACCAGTTCGTCGCCGCGTTCGCCGCGGGCGACATCAAGACCGCCGGCGACCTGTTCAACGCGTCGCACGATTCGCTGCGCGACGACTACGAAGTGACCGTGCCCGAACTCGACGTGGCCGTGGACGTCGCCCGCGCCAACGGCGCGTACGGCGCGCGCATGACCGGCGGCGGCTTCGGCGGCTCCATCATCGCGCTCGTCGACAAGGGCCGCGGCCACGAGGTCGCCCAGCTCATCGCCGACGAGTTCGCCAAGCGTGGCTTCCACGCGCCGAGGGCCCTTGCGGCGGTCGCCGCGGCCTCGGCGTCGCGCGAGGCGTAGCGCGACACGCCCGGGCGTACTTACGAAAAATCGAAAAGCGTATTACGATCGCGTCTCGTCTGAATAATCGCATGCCATCCGGCGTATTTTCCGCCGCATGGCATGCGATTTTTTGTTGCCGATCGTGACCCGGACGTTAGGGGTTGTCGGCGCTCGCCAATGAAGTCGCATGCCGCATTCCGCGGTCGCGGCCTCATGCCCGGGCGGGTGCCGCGCGACGGCAACGACATCGATTTGAAGAAGAGGATTCCGTTGTCCGCCAACCAGACAACCATTCGCAAGAACCAACTGTCCGACGACGCGTTCGTGCCGGACGCGCCCAGGCATTTCGATCATCCGCACAAGGTCATGCTCGGCCTGTACATCAGCGTGTTCCTGGGCATGCTGTCGGAAACGTCCATGAACATCACCCTGCCCGACCTGATGACCGACTTCGGCATCTCGTCCGGCACCGCGCAGTGGATGGTCGTCGGCTACATGCTCGCCATCGGCGTGGTGCTGCCGTGCGTGGGCTTCCTGCTCAAGTGGGTCAAGGCCAAGACGCTCGTGCTGTTCGCGCTGGTCTGCTTCCTGCTCGGCGCGATCGTATGCACCGTCGCGCCCTCGTTCCCGATCCTGCTGGCCGGCCGCATCATGCAGGGAGTCAGCACCGGCATCGCGCTGCCCACCATGTACGCGGCGATCATGCGTGTGTTCCCGCCGCACAAGATCGGCGCGGCCAACGGCGTCGCAGGACTCGTCATCATGTTCGCGCCCGTCATCGGCCCGACCATCGCCGGCGCGCTTATCGGCGCGTTCTCGTGGCGCGCGATCTTCGCGCTGTTCGCGGTCGTCGCGGTCGTCGCGATCGCGTGCACGGCGCTGTTCTTCGTCACGCCGATCGAACGCACCCGTCCGAACGTCGACGTGATCTCCATCCTCGCCTCGGCGATCGGCTTCGGCTGCCTCGTCGCCGGCGTGAGCCTCATCAGCGACATGGGCTTCTCCGCCGCCGTCATCGCGCTGCTTGTCATCGGCGTGGCCGTGCTCGCGTTCTACGCATACCGGCAGCTGCACATCGCCGACCCGTTGCTCGACCTGCGCGCGCTCGGCATCGCCGCGTTCCGCACGCCGGCCATCATGATCAGCTGCTCGTTCTCCTGCACGCTCGCGTTCATGTACCTCGTGCCGCAGGAACTGCAGCGTGGCATGGGTCTGAGCTCCACCGTCGCCGGCCTGCTCATGCTGCCCGGCGGCGTGATCAACGCGCTGTGCACGCTCGCCGCCGGCCGCATGTTCGACCGTCACGGCGCGAAGCGGCTCGTCTGGATCGGCTCGGCGCTGACCATCATCGGTGGCGCGCTGTTCTGCGCCATCGGCGTATCCACGCCGGTCGCGCTGTTCCTCGCCGCGCACATCATCGTGATGGTCGGCATCCCGTTCATCCAGCAGTCCGCGCAGTCGGCGGCGCTCAAGTCGCTGCCCGGTCGCATGGCGGCGGACGGCAGCACGATCATGAACACCATGCAGCAGGTGTGTGGCGCGATCGCCACCGCCGTGGCCACCTGCCTGCTCGGACTCGGCCAGGCGAACTACACGGCCGCCGGCGGCACGAACCCCGCCCAGGGCTTCGTGGACGGCTCGCGCTACGGCTACCTGTTCGGCATGGTGCTGGTGGTGGTCGTGCTGGCATGCTCGTTCCTGCTCAAGGAGCATCATGAGGAGCCGAAGCTCGTGCCGGTGCACGTGGACACCAAGGCGCTGGCCGTCTGACTTGGCCGTTTGAGCGGGCCGTCGGGCTGCATCCGTCCGATCCGCAGATGCGTCGTCGGACATTCGCGGCCTGTCCGTTCCCACCGAGCGTGAGACGGAAACCATAAGAGGCGGGTGTCTTCCATATACTGGAAGACACCCGTTTTTCGTCTCGAGCAGGGAGCTCCATGAACAAGGCAATCATCACCGTCGTCGGCAAGGACACAGTCGGCATCATCGCACGCGTCTGCACCTACCTGTCCCAGCACAACGTCAACGTGCTCGACATCTCCCAAACCATCATCGACGGCTTCTTCAACATGATGATGATCGTTGACTATTCCAATTCCGACAAGGAATTCAGCGCCATGGTCGGCAACCTCGAGGACCTCGGCGACGACATCGGCGTGCGCATCCGCTGCCAGCGCGAGGAGATCTTCACCAAGATGCACCGTATATAGTCTCGCCGGACCGATCGAAAGGAACGCAACCATGCTGAATATCATGGAGGTCCACGAGACCAACCAGATGATCGAGCAGGAAAAACTCGACGTGCGCACCATCACCATGGGCATCTCGCTGCTCGACTGCGCGGCCGACACCGTCGACGAGACCTGCGACAACATCTACCGCAAGATCACCACGTACGCCAAGGATCTCGTCGCCACCGGCCAGGCCATCGAACAGGACTACGGCATCCCGATCGTCAACAAGCGCATCACCGTCACCCCGATCTCGCTCGTCGGCGCGAGCTCCTGCAAGACCAGCGAGGACTTCGTCAAGATCGCGCACGCGCTCGACCGCGCGGCCAAGGAGGTCGGCGTCGACCTCATCGGCGGCTACTCGGCGCTCGTCTCCAAGGCCATGACCCCCGCCGAGCGGCTGCTCATCGAATCGCTGCCGCAGGCGCTCACGGAAACCGACATCGTCTGCTCGTCGGTCAACGTCGGCTCCACCAAAACCGGCATCGACATGAACGCCGTCGAACTGCTCGGCCGCGTCATCAAGGACATCGCCTACAACACGCGCGACAACGACTCGTACGGATGCGTCAAATTCGTCGCGTTCTGCAACGTGCCCGACGACAACCCGTTCATGGCCGGCGGCTTCCACGGCGTGACCGAAGGCGACGCTGTCATCAACGTGGGCGTGTCCGGACCGGGCGTCGTCTCGCGGGCTTTGGATGCCGCGAAGGGACGCGATTTCGAGTTCCTGTGCGAGACGATCAAACGCACCGCGTTCAAGATCACGCGCGTGGGGCAATTGGTCGCGCAGGAGGCGAGCCGCCGCCTCGGCGTGCCGTTCGGCATCATCGATCTGTCGCTCGCGCCCACCCCGGCCGTGGGCGATTCGGTCGGTGAAGTGCTCGAGAAGATCGGCCTCGAACAGGTCGGCGCACCCGGCACCACGGCGGCGCTCGCCATGCTCAACGACCAGGTCAAGAAGGGCGGCATCATGGCGTCGTCCTACGTCGGCGGCCTGTCCGGCGCGTTCATCCCGGTCTCCGAAGACAAGAACATGATCGACGCGGCCGCCTCCGGGTGCCTGACGATCGAAAAGCTCGAGGCCATGACCTGCGTGTGCTCGGTCGGTCTCGACATGATCGCCATCCCCGGCGACACCTCGGCCGCCACCATCTCCGGCCTGATCGCCGACGAGGCCGCCATCGGCATGGTCAACCAGAAGACCACCGCCGTGCGCGTCATCCCCGTCTACGGCAAGGGCGTGGGTGAGATGGCCAACTTCGGCGGACTCATGGGCTACGCGCCGATCATGCCGGTCAACAACACCTCGTGCGAGGCGTTCGTGACCCGCGGCGGGCGCATTCCGGCGCCGATCCACTCGTTCAAGAACTGATCGCGCTATGCAGTCTGTTATGTGACCGGTGCCGGTGACGGGCTGTTTGACGATCGAGAGGCTGATTT
>NZ_JAFEJT020000064.1 GCF_018555435.2 Bifidobacterium amazonense | reverse complement strand
CCAATTACCCACTCTCATGGAACCCAACCCCCACAAAGAAGACCAGGAAAGGAATGAACTGGCAATCAAAAAACGACTCTAAAAAGTAGTACAAACACGCTCTTGAGTTCTCAAACCACCACCACACACGAAGCAGGACCAAAACCAACCAACCGGAAGGAACCGGACCGCTCAGCGACAGCGAGTGATTAACTTACACCAACCCAGCCACCAACGCAAACCAACACCACAAAAAACAACCAAAACCCTTGAAAAACAAGACATCCATCGGCGTGTCGAAAACAACCAAAACACACCACACACCAACCACACCACCCACCAACACCACCCAAAAAACCCAAAAAACACCAACCACCAGCGTGTCGCACAACCCACAACCACCACACAAACGCATCACCAGGTACCGTGGCGCACAGTACCCGGCACCACAACCGGCGTCAGACCACGCAACGCAAAGGCGACCATGCAACGAACCCCCGTCGATCCACACGCCATATCGCTCCCCGCATCCATCAGCCCATACGTCGGCGACGAACCGTCCGACAGCAGCCCATCGACGGAAGCCAAGGTCCGGTACCCCAACGGCCACTTCATCAAAACCGCTGCGGACGGCGCGCCACGTCACGAAGCCCGGCTCACCGACCACCTTCACGGCAAGCGGCCTGCGGCACCGATGCCGCATCACGAAACCGACGAACCGGGCCACGACCGGCCAGTGACCGCGCGCATACCAGGACAGGACTGCACAGCGGAACGGTACATGCGGCAGCCGGAACGCCTCGTCACGATACTGGCACATCGGCTGCGCGCACCGCACGACCTGGACGCGTCCGACCGCCCCGATCGGCACCGGCTGAACGATTACCTTGCGACCACGGCCCGCAACCACGCCGCCGGGCACCGGGACACGTCGTTCCATGCGCGGGGAACACCCAGCCGAGGGGGCGTTGTTCGCGTAGGAGGAGGAGGGGGGATCATCCCCGCGTATGCGGAGCGAACGTGGGCATGAGATCCGCGACCGCCACGCCGTCAGGATCATCCCCGCGTATGCGGAGCGGACCGGAGTGCTCAGGTCGGCCAGGTCGAGGACCGCGGATCATCCCCGCGTATGCGGAGCGAACGTGACGGCGATGCGCATCGCGTACTGGCGTTCCGGATCATCCCCGCGTATGCGGAGCGAACCGTCCTGCACGTTGCGCCATCCGGCGTTCAGGCGGATCATCCCCGCATGCGCGGGGAACACGACGTCATACTGGGCGGCGAGCTTCTGGGCGAGGGATCATCCCCACATGCGCGGGGAACACTCGATCGCCGCTTTTGGGTCGATCAGGGTTCCGGGATCATCCCCGCATGCGCGGGGAACACCTCGACCAGAACGCGATTGTCGCCCTGGACGTGGGGATCATCCCCGCATGCGCGGGGAACACCGCAAACCATTCCCCTGTTCACCCGCCGTCACGGGGATCATCCCCGCATGCGCGGGGAACACACTTCGGAATCATAACGATTCCAAGGCATTGCGATCCTTCGATCCCGGTTATCCATTCACTTTATACGGAAGATGAGATTACTCAGCGAATGCGGCTGCACAGACCGGATGCGATTCATCGGCTAAGGGGCAACCGAGAACCCATATATATCATAACGTCCTACTATCTCCCCGCTGCCAGTACTTGGACTGACAGCACTCGACTACTGATACTTACGTGCAGCTCGCCATTTGCTGGCGTTGCTCCAACCAAGACGCCGCCGAGCGTCAGACTCGGAAGAGGTCTGAGTCTTGGGCCGTCGGATAAGTTCCAAGCCGTCGCAGTCCTCAGGTATCCAGTCGGCACGGTGCACACGGAAGGCGAAATGCTGCTCGTTACGGGCGGAGTACACCATGATCGCGCGTCCATCGCGAATCAGGGCAACAATGCGCTCCCATAACCGGTCACGTACCCTCGCGCTCACATGGCCCACAAATACGCCTGCCGATATTCCCAACAGCCATCGGGTCAAGTCCCCGCGCAGTCCCGCAGGACACGCGGTCAGCACGATCACGACCATCATCATATTCTTTCCACGACACCGCCGGTCTTTCTATGGACCATGCCCGTCATCGACCGTCACCACTCGTCGCCTGCGAATCCGTCGTCCAACTCGGGATCGTCGATGCCGTAAGAGACTCCGGCGGCGACCTCACCATCCTTGCCGTCCCACAATCCCACATGGTCAGCGTCTACTTTGGATGTCCGCTCATCATCATCGACATCGGAACATTCCTCCGCACCAAGCAGATTCCGAACGTCCCGAACCATGCGTTTCATGATCGACAGATCGTACACGGCGTCCCGCATGCGCCGTCGCGTGGCGGCACCGATGTCGTCCGGCTGCAGCGCAACCGTCTCGAATGCGACGGGAATCGACAGCTCTGCCTTGTATAGGTCGGCAATATCGTAAACAAACGACCGTTCATGTCCGACATGCACGAAGCCAAGTCCAGGCGAGCATCCGAGCGCAACGATCACGGCATGCGTCAATCCGTACAGGCATGTGTGTGCGGCGGATAGCGCCTTGTTGATGTCGTTGCCCGCTTCGAAATCGGCATGGTCGTAGGTCCGTTTGTCCCAATCCACGCCGGTCCGAGCCGAACATTCCCGGTACACCCTCCGCACACGAGCACCTTCTCGGCCACGTAGCTGCTGCATGGTCAGTTGACCGACGTCCTCGCCCGGGAAGCGCATCTGATACATCGTCCGAGCCACCGCCAACCGCGTCCGCGTGTTCGATACCAGCTTCGCCTGCCGCTGCAACAGCGCGGACGAATGCGTCAGCGGCTTGCCGAAAGCGTACATGCGCACGCCTCGTTCCCCCACCCAGATCACGGTCGCCCCGTTTTCTCCAATCACCGTCATCGCCTGATGCGTGACCGATGTGCCCGGACCGAGCATCAGTACGCTCAACGTGGCGGCAGGGACATGATGAGTGCCCGTCTCGTCGATGACGGTGATGGCATTATCCGCACGATTGATCACGCAGTGTTCGAAGTAGGCGAACGACAGACGGTCCTCAGCACGTACGAGTTCGCCGAGTTCGGGAGGCGGCGTGCCGGGAACCGCACGCCCGGCGTTCATGGCCTGAGTTCCCGTATCGGGGCGACGGTCATCAGACCGCAACCGAATCCTTTCGCCCGGCCGATGCCGTGGCATAGCGTGTGCCGGAACAGGTCCGCGTCAGTCACCGTCAGCCGGCCGTCGAATACCGCCGTGACAAGCGTGACGGTCTGGCCGTCTCGGTTGAACCGTTCGCGATGCCGTTGGCTGATCGTCACTGAAGGATCGCCGTTATCGTCGGGGACCAGTGTGAAACCATGCGATTCGGCGCGTGCTATCAGCCAGTCGCGTTGCTGCTCGGCTGTGACGTGACCTTGGATCGTGCCGATGATGTCGTCGCCGTTTGCTTTGGGATGACGAGCCTTGTCAGCGCGGACCTTGCGCACTGGATTGGCCCGCAGTCGGAACTGCCAGTGCTGTCCGACGGCAATGCGCGACAGCAGCGGCGCATAGTCCTTGCTCTCCCACTGCACCTGCGTAGGCCAGCCGGCCTGTTCGACGACGTGCGTGAGATCGGGGGCTTCCGGGCTGACGACGTACAGCCAGACACTGTGGTTCTGTGCCAGCGTATCCATCCGCCACAGGATACGTCCTTCCTCGCTGTCGCGGACGCTGCCCGGCGGGAACGCGCTTTCCACCGCGGCATGGGTGCGGTACGGCGATGCGATCAGCTGCCGCGCGCCTTCCCTGGCCGTGTTCAACGGTACTCGTGAAATGAACATGATATTTCTCCTACGCAAAGTTCATGGGATCGTCGTCGCCGGTGGCGCCGAAATCCGGCGGAGTTCCGGTGTCTGGAGCATGTCCGCCACTGGTGCCGGGTTGCACGTCGGGGTTGTCGATCCGGTATCGACGTACCGCACGCCCCGCGTACCGGCGATCCTTCTGGCTGAAAGTCAGTGGCATGTCCGTCTGCGTCGCGAACGGCTCGTCTTCAGCCGCGTCACACACGATCTCCAGCTGTTGGGCCGGGTACCGGCGTCGATACCATGTCGATGCATGCCATGGCTCCCGTTCCAACGCCTGACGCACATTGTCGTATTCGTCGTGCACGCCCAATGTCACGGGGAATGCGGGAGGGCATGACCGGCGTCCAAGATACAGCGGCCAACGCGGCAAGCGTAACGCTTGGTCGAGCGCTTCCAGCACGGACCGATCCGCCCCCAACGCGACCAGGAACCGCGCATCAGCCAGATAGTAGCGGTAGGTCAGCGGCATGGTCTTCTCATATTCGCGGGAGTTGCGTTTGCGGGTCAGCGATTTTTCCGTTTGGAAATCGGCGATGATCCGCCCGCGTTGCTCGACGCGCACGCCGAACGACAGGTCCAGCAGATCCTCGATCGGATCCTCACGGACACGTCCCTGCGCGCAGGCCAACAGTCCGATCACGCCGCTTTTCGTCGGTTCGGTGCGGGTCTCCCTGCGCACGAATCGCGACGAGTCGCCCCAGGACTGCAATGGTCCCGCGAGTTGCAGCAACAATACGCTCATGATCACTCCCGACCGGACAATGTCTGAGTCAGGGCTTCTTTCAGTTCGGATCGAAGCTGCGGGAACGTTACGTGCGCACTGACTTCATCAAGTTCGGCGATGGGTTCATCCGTGGTGATGTTCCATGCCTGCACCGGCTGTTCGCCGTAGGCGTCCTGCACGAACTTGAGCTTACGGCCGAGTCGCACGGCAGCCTGACGGGAGATCGACCTGCCTTCCTCGGCCCGCACGGGATCTTCGAACGCGTCGACGATGTTGATCGGCTGGGAGTCACGCAGCATCACCACGCAGGTTCCCGGCAGAGTGCGGTTGGCGAAGGAATTCTGTTTGCCGGTGGGCATCGAACGGATGAACGCCTCCACGAACGCCGCGGCGCCTTCCACCGTGGCGGCCACGTCCTGTAGCTGTTCGTACAGCGAGCCGACGTTGAGCGTTGCATACCTGTACAGCGTGGACGAATTGAACCCGACGGTGTCGATCATGGCGGCACCGGCGTTGTCGTCCGACGCGCAGTCGTCAGTTGCGGTGAAGTAATCGTATTCGGGGGTGATCGTGTCCACGGAGATCGCGTGGGCGACCTGCGTCGAGGCGTCGGTGTTGAGATCGGGCGCATCGGCGAGCATACGACCGAACAGGGCGATATCAACAGCCTGAGTGCCGTGGAATACCGCATCGATTTCCTTTTTCATCGCGGCGTTTGGTTTGGCCGACACATCGACGCCGGCGTCATGCCAGCCGATCGCCACGTCGGCGAGCTGTCCGATCTCGCGATGTGCGATGAAGATCAGGTATCCCGTGGCCAGCGTGCCCTTGTCCTTGCCAGCACGGTCCGATTCCCTGACATCGACGCCGGTGGCGGACAGCGCGCATTTTGCCAGCTGCTCCGCTTCGTCGGTAAGATCGGGACGCTTGGCAACGATCGCATCGCGGATCAGCGACACGGCGTTTTTGGTGCGCACGCCGAGCCTGCCGGAGTCCAGCAGCGTGGGGAACATCTCGCGCATGGCACGCTTCCACGCCTGCGAGGAGACACGCGAGCGCAGCGTGCCACCGTAGTGCGCCGTCTTCGGGCTGCCGGTATCGTCGCGGTTGATGTTGCTCGGCGGCACGTTCTGCAGGTCGTACAGGTCGATGAACATGGTGTCCTTCTTTCATATGGTGCGGATCGTTGTCCGCAAGATTATGGCTATTGGGTTCAGTTGTTCTGTGATTTTGCGTTGGGATTCGAGTAGTAGTCCATGCTCCAGCGTTGGAACACCTCGTGCCTCGATTCCGGAAACTGGATCTGGTAGAGATCCTGGGTCAGGGATCGGTAATCGAGTGTGATCACGCCATCGCCGGCCGAGCGCATCAACATGATCAGCGCGCGCATGATGCGGACCACACCGTCGAAATCCGGGGCTGCTTCGGCGGCGGCCAGACGGCGTTTCACCCCGTTCGCATGATCCGTGTCAGGTTCTATGAGCCGGCATGCTCTGCCGAAGGTCATGCGGCGTTTGCCGGCGCTCTGCGCGTCCTGCGCGACCCCGTTCCGTCTGGATTGCTGATGGATCGCATACAGCGCCAACGAGGCCCGTGCCGCACGGAGCGCCGCGGGATCCTCCTCGCCAGATGGTAGGGTCTGCGACCAGTCTTCGAACAGATCCGAACCGATCATCATCCACGCCGGGGCGCCACCGTCGAGATCGCGGCGTAACCGGGCGAGTGCAGCCCGTGATTCATGCGTGCCACCGTCTCTTCTGGTGTATTCGTTCTGGATTCTGAAGATCCTGCCGTTGACGAAGTATCCGAGTTCCTTCGACACATCACGGGAATAAAACCGTCGCATCGTCACGCTCCTTTCTTGTCAGACGACTTGTCGGCGTCGGCAACTGTGTCGACGTCTGTGTCGGCCGCGTTGCTGATCACCAGCCGGCCCAAGATCTTGTTCAGACTGTTCAAGAACAGCAGCCGTGCACGGGCTGCGGTCATCATGCCCATCCGACCGGTGTCATGTTCGGCGAATGCTGGCACGTCGCTATCGGATAGGTATTGATCGCCGATGGCGAGCAGCATGCGATGCACGTCGTCCAGCCATTCGTTGCGGTAGGATTCGTAATCCTTGTCCGGGGTGAAGCCGGCGATACGGTCACGGAAGAGCTCGTCAAGACGAGCGTAGGCATCCTCTCGCACACGATCCGAAACCGCTTGGGCCCGGCCGCCAGCAGTGCGGTCTCCCGCCGAAGTTCGCAGGTTACGCACGTAATTCGTCAGCGAGACGTCCACGGCTTCGCGCGTCTTGTCCACAATGGCCACCACGGCACTGATCGCCGGATAATCCTTGCGGGCGAAAGCCAACGGCAGCTGCAGCACATCGTCAATGCCGGTTTCGTACACGCTGCTTTGGGTACCGTACGTCATGCCCTGCGCATGGATGGAGAATTTCGACAGCAGATGTTCACCAGCAGCTAGGCAGCCGATGCGTTGCAGCTCCTCGACCCAACGAATCACGCCAGGCCGCTGATCGGATTTCCCGGCTTCGATCATCGGCGCCAGGCCGCGCCAGAGCGCCCGACCCGCGTCATGGGTGATCGGCATGAGTGGTGTGACAGGCAATCCAAGCTTCTTCTGCTGGGGAACACTCAGACGCCATGCCGTCATCTTCTCGCATTCGTCGGTATTGTATGGGGCGATCACATCGCCATAGCAATTCACGATACCGATGACGCGATCACGATCCTCATTGAATACCAATCGGAGTCGTCTTGTTTGGAACGTGAACGCATCCACCGGCCCTGTGAAGGATGTGCGCACCGTAATGTCGGGGCCGGATGGGGTGTCAAGTTCCCATGGCGGTACGTCATCTTCATTCCCGAACAGCTTGACCTCATTGTTCTTGACGTCGTACAGGCACCAGTTCAGCAGAAGCGTGCGAAGCAAGCAGTTACTCTCAACCGTCATCGGCCCCACTGCGCCTAGCCAGCCGGTACCAGCCATACCCTTGGGAGCGTATACCTTGCCCTTGTTGACATGCGTGTTACCGACCACCGGGGTTTTGATGCCGGCGGTATCGTACGACTGCAGGAACACCAACCAGCGGGCCGCCTGCGCGAGATCGATGGACTCCAGAAATCGGGCGGATCGCATGGAGAACAAGAATTTCTCCGGTTTCGGCACATCTGCGATCATCTCACCGATCGGATCATATTCCTTCTTGCCTACGTACGTCAGTCCGGGAACCTGATAGAACGGGCGTTCCGGATCGATCAGATAAAACCAGTCATGAAAATCCACGAAATAGTCCTCGATAACGGCCATATCGAATGCGTCGGCGTCCCAGATATGCTGGAACAGCTTCCGCATATCGTCGCGATTCGCATCCGCATCGCAATATGCACGATACAGGATCGCTAATAGCAGACGGGTCAGCGGCACTGTCTGCTGCAGCATGTCACCGGAAAGAGCACGGATATGCGGTGCCTCACGGAAAACATCGCATATAGAGAGCTCCTTGACGTTGCCATCAGCGAATATACATGGCATCCACGGTTCGTCGAGAAGATTGAATGTTCTGATCGGAGGTTGATCGGGCATTCCCCTTCACCAGCCTTTCCCACCGTCATCAGCGACGGCTGCGGTTTGCTTGATGGGATCCAGAATAGCGCGCACCCACAGATATGTAAACATGAGTGGGTGAGTTTTTGTTTTCAACCCGCCTCACACAGGTGAGGAACACTACATAAACTCACCCACTCATTGGGTCATCCTTCCAACCGGAAGGATGACCCCATCATCCTTGGCAGCACAGACCTACCCGTGTCGTTCCCTTTCCACGCATAATCCGGCGCGCCGATCATAGCGCACCCAGAACCCACTCACTGCAGTCGCCAAACCGCCATCTCCGTCATCTTCCAGAAACACGGCGAGATGCCCTGCCAGCCACGGCGAGTCGTTCCACATCATGGTTTCATTGCCGCACCCCTGTTCCAATGCAGCGATCAGCGAGTCAAGATCCTTGCCGCCGTAGCCGCACATCGATGCCGGCAAGCGCACGGAACACTGGGAAACCAGCAATGCCAGCCGATCGTCGGGAACCGTGTCCGTCGGCACCACGTCACCAGGCTCGATGCCGTGCCGGGCATCCCCCACCCACGGCAGCAGGCGAACTCCGTCGTCGCATCGGCGCAGCAGCATGACCTCGACCGTTTCCTGCGTGTCGCGTACGGCGCGCTGTCCTTTATCGTCGTCAGCATCGTCGATCGCCGCGGTTTTGAACCAGTCGACCAACGTTTCATCGTTCCGATCCATGTCCCGCAACGATTTGATGCGGTAACCGTGCGCCCGAGCGCGCTTCTCGGCCTGTTTTTTCGTACGCGCTTCAACTGCATTGCCATACCGCTCACGCCACGATTCGGGGATCGCCTCATCCGCATGCTCGCCGTACGCACGTCTGACCGTGGCTGCGATGTCCTTGGGCAACTCAGCCATGATCGATGCGCGGGATCCTCCAGTCAGGCCGAGCACACCCAAAGTCTCCATCAGCGAGGCTTCCTCGTACACTGCCCGAACCCCGCCATCGAACCGCGGCGCACCGCCGTCGTCCCATTCGACGATGCCACGGATATAACAGGCCGCGGCGCGCAGCCGTACAGGCCGGTCCTGCTGGCCGATACCCCGAACATGACGATGTACACGTCCCAATCGCTGCATGAGCAGATCAACTGGCGCGATATCGGTGATCAATGCGTCGAAGTCGATGTCCAACGACTGCTCGAGCACCTGCGTACCGACGACGATCAGCCGTTCGGGACGCCGCCCGTTCGCTCTCGTGCTGTGTGGCCCGAGCAGTTCACGCAGCTCGCGTTCATTGTCCATCCGATCCAGATCCATGAACCGGGCATGCGTCAGACGAACCTGATCGTCGCCGTATCGTTCAGCCAGCAGCGCCGCCACATGCTGTGCACGCGGCACCGTATCACAGATGACACCGATGCAGCCACCTTCCCGTAGCAGATCGTCCAGTAACGCGGTTAACGAATCATCGTCATCCGGCATGAGACCGCACGTCACCACCAGCGAGCGCCCCGACGGCTCGACGGGTTTCATGTGCAGCTCAGCACCGGAGGAATACGTGATCAGCGGGTATGCCTCGGCGATTGACGACTGGTTGGATGCCGCGATCGCCGACGGATCCGTGACTGATGAGCCGGCGGCCGCCGACGCAACAGCATCCCCCGACCGATGCATCTCATCGGTCACCGATAGCATGCCAGGCTGCATATCAGACCGCACATCGGCCGAACGAGCACGCTTCCGGCCTCTTCTAGGACGAACCGGCAGTCCGGATCGCGATAACGAATCCGAGGGCCGAAGCTGCGTACGATCCGCGGCAGCCCTCCCCCGCAGGTAGGCCTCGGCCATCGTCGCCCGCTGCCGCTCCGGCAACGTAGCGGATAACAGGAGGACCGGCGCATGGAAGCCGCCCAGCCATTCGAGGATGCGCTCCAGATACTCCTGCATGTACGCGTCGTACGCGTGACATTCGTCGATGACAACCACCTTGTTGGCGAGCGCCAGTTGCCGTAGCACGACGTGTTTCATCTGCAAGGCGCCCATGAGCACCTGGTCGACGGTGCAGATCAGGAAATTCGCCAATACGCCTTTTTTGCGACCCCACATCCATTCGGACACGATTGTTTCCGGAGACGGTACGTTACGCCGCGTCGAATCGGAAACCTCCATATCCACAGACGACCATGATGCCATCGCACGACGCGATGCCGCGATAATGCCGCGAAACTCCTCATTGAGCGGGGCTTTCCCATGGGCGAGCCAGACCGTTTTCCCGTCCGCTCCGGGTGATACAGGCAACGCGTCGAGCCAGGCGTGCGCCCTGCCGAACATGGCGTCGGCGGTCGCCATCGTGGGCAGGGCGATGCACACGCCGCCGCGACCGGTGCGTTGCGCAAGCAGCTCCGCCGCGGCGAGTGCGGCTTCGGTTTTCCCTTCTCCCATAGGCGCTTCGATGATCATCAGCCCGGGATCGTCGGCCTGTGCGGCGATCGTCGCGGCTTCACGTTGCACGGGTCGGGGTGTTGCGCCTTGCGGCAGGTTGAATCGTGAACGGAACCAGTCGTCCAGCGCAACGTCATCCATATGCAGGTCGTTGACGACGGGCCGCCACGGTTCGCAGAGA
Source organism: Bifidobacterium amazonense (assembly GCF_018555435.2). GTDB lineage: Bacteria > Actinomycetota > Actinomycetes > Actinomycetales > Bifidobacteriaceae > Bifidobacterium > Bifidobacterium amazonense. The sequence continues at coordinate 6,046 of NZ_JAFEJT020000064.1, read as the reverse complement.
CGCAGGTTGCGCCACGCCCGTTCGGCACGCCGCCGCAGGCCGCTCCAGGTCCGAACGTCGTCGTCCTGCGTCTCTTCCACCGCGTTCAACGTTCCCGGCACGGCGATCAGCCGGAACATGTCGTCGTCGCTATTGCTGGCCATCCAATCCGCCATGATGACCGCACCAGTCAGTAGCGATTCGGCCTGCGCGCTTAGCCGTAGCCGTCCCATCCTGCCCATGTCTTCGACGCTCAATCCCGCTCGGCGGATCGCGAACTCAAGCAGTTCACGTTGCACCGGCTCCCATGCCGCGCTCGCCGGTTCGTTCCATCCCATGCGGACCGGTTCGCCGAACATGGCCTCTCGCAGCCGTTCATCATCCGGCGGCGTGCCGTGGTGTCCGCCGACCACACTGGCGTACGATCGCGCGATGTCCGCCGGCCAACCGTAGGTCTCGGTCAGATGCCGTTCGAGAATGGTCTGCCCGGCGATCGGATGCGACGGCCGGTTCGGGTCGGTGAAATCGCGTCTGACCGGCAGTCCCGCACGCTCCGGCAACCATGCCAGCGACGACGACGCTTCCTCGACGGACGGATCGAAACGGATCGGCTTGGATTGGAAGACCGGCGTGGCCTTGCCGATATCGTGGACGCCGGCCAGCAGCAGATACGTTCGTCGTGCCAGAGTCGCATCGCGCCCGGCATCGCGGATCAGTACGTCTTTCGTCCCGTCCGGAATCCAATGGTCCCAGATGCGTTCGGCCATGCCGATCGAATCGGCCATATGCACGTACAGCGGCAGCCAACGCTCTCCATCGAGCCTATCCGTCTTACCCCATAACGAACGGGCCTGCCGGGATAACGCCACTTCGTCATGGTCGACCGTCATGGTCTGTTCCTTTCGTCATAAAACCGGATCCGCATTCACGCCATCGTCGTCCCGACGCCTGCTCGGCGCAGTTGCACGACCGCCGATACCGTGTGGTCATGCCATCGTCGTTCGCCCACCAGCCGATGCAGGCGACGCGCCCATCGCATGACATCGTCGCCGTCATGGGCGACGAGCCGCATATACAACCGTTCCAGCGTGTCCCGGTCGCCGCGCCGTTGCGCGATGGCGACCATCAGATCGGTCCAACCGCACGGAAACGACGGATCCGTGGATACGGACGGCCACGGAATCGGCCGCGACTCCGGTCGGGTCTCGGACCGCGAGCCCGCCGTCGCGCGGCATACCGGCGGGCCGCATCCCAAGCCCGGTCATGATCCCCGTTCAGAAGATGCCCCGTTACGGCGATTTCAGCCATGGCTGTATCATCCACATTGTCCGAAGCGAATGTTTTGGCCCGGTCATATTCGCCGGCCAGCAACAGATCATCGTGTCTGAGCCGGCGCAGGCACGCGCGCAGATACGGCCGGCGACCAACGTCGACGCTCTCGTCCAGATCACCCATCAGTCCGGTCAACGCCGCATCGGCGACCGATCTGCAACGAGGACGACGCGAAAAAGACAGCAATGCGGATCCGAGCACCCGGGCGAAACCGCAGCGATCGTCAAGAACCGAGCGCGCAATGTCGTCGGACATCGACCTGTATGTCGGCAAGTCGGCGCGTTCGTCGCCTGCGGCCTTCTCCGCAAGTATCCGCATCTTCCAGACCAGCCGTTCGTAATGATCCTCGAATCCTGATCCGCAGTCTTCGATATAGTCCAGCGCATCCTGCACGACGCTCAACGCAACGGCCGCGTTACGCATCGCCGCGGCATAATCCGCAGCCGCCAACGCATTGTCCAGCACGCTATCCGCGCCGATGAACGCTGCGGCGGCATCATGCTCGGGATCATCGCGTCTTCTGCCGTACAGTCCGTAGCGGGACTCCAGAAAAGCCTGTACGAACGACTCGGTCATACGTCCGGCCTGTTGTTCCGACAGCACGGGGAACAGCGTCCGCCGCGTGCCGTCATCTCCGCCCGGTAGTTCCGCGCAATCCCTGACAACGGCCTCGTCCCACACCAGCAACGGTCCATGGGCACCGTACCACGAGGCAAGTCTGGGGAGAATCTCGTCATAGACATCCGTAAGCATGGGTCCGGGCCCGTCCTGTATGGCCTCCGCGACCTTGCGTATTCCGCGGTTCCATAACGAGGACGCCGCATCGTCGTTGCCGACATCATCGAAGGCCAGCAGAACCGCGGCCTCATGCTTGCAACGCCTGCCCTTCGCGGCAAACGGACAACTGCACGACATGGAACGGATGCCCCCATCATCGTCTGACGCGCGATCGGCTATGCGGATCGACACGTCGTACAACGTCCCTCCCTCGACTTCGCCGTGCAGCAGATCAGGCGCAATCCGTGTCACGCGGTGCACGCGTCCGTCGCGTGCATACGCTTCGCCGCGGGCGAACACGACCGGCGGGAACAGACGGGAAACCGTTTCGGCGTCCATGACCATCATCCGGATATCGCACGGCCATCACTGCACGGTGATCGTCACCGGGTCGCTCACCGTTTTCGGAAAGTCCTTGAGGCTGAGCTGCGCGGTGTACGTGCCCGCGTTCACGCGGGGCAGTTCCGCATCGGCGACGCACTTCGTGCCGGTCGAGTCGGCGTTCCATGTGATCGTCTGCTTGTCCGAGTCGCCCTTGGCCATGAGCAGCATGCGCGAGTCCGACTCGCACACGTCGGACCGCCAGATCGTCTGATTACCGGACGTGATCGTGAGCACACGGCTCGAGTCGGACCCGTCGATCAGACAGCCGGCCTTGCTGGTGCCGGTGTACGTAATCGTCGCGGTGAAGTCCAGCGATCCGCCCACGGCGACGCTCTGCGAGGCGGGAGTAAGCGTGAGTTCGACGTTCGCGGACGAACAGTCGGTGATGTCGTTCGTTTTGATCGGATCGGGCACCGAATCACGACTGAGCGCGACCCGTTCGCCGTATCCCAAGGCATCGCCGACCGCGCCGAGTCCGCGGCCGAGGCTGTACACGCAGAATGAGACGAGCGCCAGCACCACGATCACCGTCAGTCCGACGACGATACGGCGACGACGGTAGATCGCCCGCTGTTTTTTGCTGGGCTTACGCCGCTTGGACGCGCCCGCACCGACCGGTCGCCCCGACTTCCGCTGTACCCGCTGTGCCATAGCCACCCAGTGTATACCACGCTTCGCGACGCATGCCCGGCAGACGGGGACGCGCACGGGTCCTTCAACGAAGACGCGTTACGGCTCCTGCCGATTACGGTTGCCGTCGACTACGGCCGTTCATCGAACGCGATGTCGATGCGCCCGGCCTGATCGCGGAACACCCGGACCAGATACGGAAAATCATGGTCGATGGCGGCGGTCTGCGGCTGGCCGGTGCGTTCCAGCCGGTCGATGAGCGCATCGAACGCGGCGACGTCGGGGAACAGGTCCTGCATGTCCTTCCAGCTGCGCGCGTTGAACAGCGCGAGGGCGGTGCGTTCGAACCGCGCCCGCGCCTGCGCGTCCGATTGCCGGCGACCCAACGCCAGCAGGAACCCGCCGCGGATGCGCGTGGCCATCACCGACGCCAAATACGTGCCCTGCATCACGGCCAGACGGACGATCGGAAGATCGGCCTGATCACCGAGATCGCTCATATCGGCCATGAACTCGTTGATCGAGGGAATGTCGTCCAATGCGAACTCGCCGGTTTCCGAGCACGCCTGGATGGGGTCGTTCCAGTCGACCTGAGGCAGACTGCGGCCGGCACCATCCGCACCAGCGTCTCCGTCCTCATCGTCCACGGATACGTCCACCGGTGCGAGCGGGTCGACGGACGGCAGCGGATCGCCGGGATCCCGCCATTTGCCGGTCGAATCCGAACTGACATCGTCGTTGAACGTGAACCCATCCGCCATGCGTATCACCAAGCCTCTCTTGAATCCAACCTACCAGCGGTACGGGTCAGCGCGACAATGGCGGCGCTGCGGACCGGTCACCGTGGCACAGCTTGAACATGGTGGCGCATGCCGGTGAAGTCAACGCAGGCCGGCGCGCCGACGTCGGTCAGCGCGGCAGCCGCACTCCCCCGTCCGGCAGGATCTCGATCAGCCCGTCCTCATCAAGCGAGGCGATGCACCGGTCAAGTTGGATATGGTCGGTCCACAACGCCTCGACGTCCGCCCGCGGCAGCACCGGCGTGCCGGTCACCGCATCCGCAGGACCGGCCGGTCCGGCTGGCCCGGCCGAAGCGTCCTTATCGGTCGGCAGGCCGCGCAGCGCGTTCAGCACCAGTCCTCGCACCTGCCTGTCGGTGCCGGCGAACCGCTGGCGCGGCCGCGTGCGCCGCTCCCCCAATCCGGGCCGTCCGGCCGCCAGAAACGCGCAGTCCTCGCGCACCGGACAGTCGTCGCACAACGGCGACTTCGCCGTGCACACCGTCGCGCCGAGCTCCATCACCGACTGGTTCCATGTCACCGATCGCGCGGTATCCTCCGGCAATACGCGATTCGCGAGTTCCCGTTCCGCCGGCGCCGCCGCGCCGCCCAACGATTCGACGCCGCGGAACACACGCGCCAGTACGCGCCGGATGTTCGTGTCGATCACCGCGATCCGCTCGCCGAACGCGAAGCTCAGCACCGCCGACGCCGTATAGTCGCCGATGCCGGGCAGACCGGTCAGCTCCTCATATGTGCGCGGCAGCTCGTCGGCGTACCGGTCGCGCACTACGCGGGCGCATTCCTGCAATCGCAGCGCGCGCCGCGGATAGCCGAGCCGCCCCCATGCGGTGATCACTTCGGCCGTGGTCGCGTCCGCGAGCGCCGCCGCATCCGGCCATGCCCGCATCCACGTCTCCCAATACGGCACGACGCGGCTCATCTGCGTCTGCTGGCTCATGACCTCGGAGACGAGTACGCCCCACGGGGTCGCCCGCCCGAACCGCCACGGCAGGTCGCGCGCGTTCGTCTCCCACCATGCGGCGAGTTTGAGACGTATGCGTTCGTTGCGTTCGGTTTCGCTCACGCTCATCCGAGTCACAAGCCGTTCAGCGGCCGCCGGCGAAGTTCAGCTGCCGCCACGCCTCGTAGATGGCGATGGACGCGCAGTTGGTGAGGTTGAGCGAGCGCAGGCTCGGGCGCATGGGGAGCCTCACCTGTTCGGCGACGTGCGGGCCGGCCATGATGTCCATCGGATCGGGGATGTCGCCCGGTTCCGGGCCGAACAGCAGGATGTCGGTCGGCTTGTATTCGACTTCGGTGTACAGCTTCGTGGCGTGCGCGGTGAACGCGATGATGCGCGAGTTCGGCATCGATTCGACGAGGTTGTCGAAGTTCGGGTGCAGCACGACGTGCGCCATGTCGTGATAGTCGAGGCCGGCGCGGCGCAGCTTCGTGTCGCGCAGATTGAAGCCGAGCGGCTCCACGAGGTGCAGGATCGTGCCGGTCACCGCGCACAGGCGGATCGCCGAGCCGGTGTTGCCGGGGATGCGCGGGCTGTAGTAGCACAGGTGCGGGGTGGCGGTTTCGGCCTTGGCCGCGTCCTCGGCGGACAGCATCGCGTCGACCACGCTGATCGGGTTGCCGTGAGCGTCGGTCACCAGTTCGTCAGGGCCATAGTTCGACTTGCGATACCCGTATTCAAACATCTTCTCGACCTTGGCTTCGGGGTTCTGCTGGTTTTCCGCCTGTTCCGTCATGTTTCGTCACCTCTCGTGTACCGTTCACGGCTCCGTGCGCCGAACGCAAATCCGACCTTCGAGCATAAGACAGCCCCTGAACCAAGTCGGTTCGACGATCGAGAGGCTGATTTGACCCCTTGCAGAGGTCAGTTCGACGATCGAGAGGCGGCATTAGCTCCCATCACACACGCTAATCGGCATCAATCGCCCGTTCTGCGCGACACCTGCGCGACGCCTGCGTGACGACGGACTCGAGATTAGCCTCTCGATCGTCAAACCGACCTCCGCACGTCACAAAATCAGCCTCTCGATCGTCAAACAGCCCGTCACCGGCACCGGTCACATAACAGACTGCATAGCGCGATCAGTTCTTGAACGAGTGGATCGGCGCCGGAATGCGCCCGCCGCGGGTCACGAACGCCT
>NZ_JAFEJT020000063.1 GCF_018555435.2 Bifidobacterium amazonense | reverse complement strand
TGGTACTGCACCCGATAGAGTGTGGGAGAGTAGCACACCGCCGCATTCACACTTGATGAGGACCCCGGTCGAGCCACACGGCTCCCGGGGTCCTTTCTCATACCCACACAACACAACGACGAACCAAACGACGAAAAACACCCATTGAGACGCGCCGCCAGCAAAACAAAACCACCACGCACGAGACGCGCGGCACCCGCACGGCGGAAAACACCCGCTAAACGATCCCCAACGAGACAAAACCACCACGCACGACAGACGGCGGCTGGACAAGCACACAGGACGCTCACACGACGCGGTGGACGGGGGACGCGGCGGGCTAGTAGGCTATAGGGCAGTATTGATCAGGCTGGATAGAAAGAAGATCATGGCCAAAACACGCATTGTGGTGATGTACGGCGGCAAAGCCGACGAACATTCGATTTCCTGCATTTCCGCGGCCGGTGTGCTGCGCGCGTTCGACGAGGAACGTTTCGAGCCGATCCCCGTCGGCATCACCAAGCAGGGCCAGTGGATCGTCGGCGGCGAGGACCCGCGCGGCTGGAACATGGCCGAAGGCCTGCCGGTCGTCGAGAAGACCGCCGGCGCCCGCGACGTCGTGCTCGACGTCGCCCTCGGACAGGACGGCTTCTTCGCGCGCAACGCCGACGGCACGATGGAATCGCTCGGCCACGTCGACGCGGTCCTGCCCGTGCTGCACGGACCGTACGGCGAGGACGGCACCATCCAGGGCCTGCTCGAGATGATGAACGTGCCGTACGTCGGCTGCGGCGTGCTTGCGTCCGCCGCCTGCATGGACAAGCACTATACGAAGGTCCTGCTCAAGGCCGCCGGCATTCCGGTCGCGCCCGGCATCACCATCGACGCGCGCACGCTCGACCTCGACTCCAAGTTCGCCGCGAACGGCGACGATCTCGTCGCGCAGGTCGAAGCTGCCGGACTCGAATATCCGTTGTTCGTCAAGCCGTCCCGCGCCGGCTCCAGCTTCGGCGTGACCAAGGTCGAACATGCGGGCGACGCGGCCGAACTCGCTGCGGCGGTATACGCGGCGTATCCGCACGACTGGCGCATCCTGATCGAACAGGGCATCGACGCGCGCGAAATCGAATGCGCGGTGCTCTGCCCGAAGGCCGGCGAGGAGCCGCGCGCCAGCTGGCCGGGCGAGATCGTGCTCGACAAGCGTGCCGACGGCGACGACCAGTTCTACGACTTCGACAGCAAGTACATGGATTCGAGCGCCAGCCACGTCGAAGTGCCGGCCGCCCTGCCCGACGACGTGCTCGAACGCGTGCGCGAGACCGCGGTCAAGGCGTTCAAGGCCGTGGACGGCACCGGACTGAGCCGCGTGGACACGTTCGTGACCGCCGACGGCGACGTGATGGTCAACGAGATCAACACGATGCCCGGATTCACGCCGATCTCGATGTACCCGAAGGCGTGGGAGGCGACCGGCGTGAGCTACACCGACCTCATCACCGCGCTGATCGAGGGCGCGCTGCGCTGACCGGTCAGTCGCCCGGCCATCCCGTGCGACGACGTACGAACCGAATACGAACCACACGACGGGCGGGCCGTCTCCAACACGGAGACGGCCCGCCCGTCGTTGTTCATGCGCCGGATGGGGAGCGGGCGGGGCATGAACGACGGATCCGACGCCATGCCGGTGCGGGGCGTGCATCGCCGGTCGGGCGTCGCACGGATCCCGTGATCGTTCACGATATGTTTTCCTGCGGTTCTCCGATGTGGAGGAAACCGCCATGGAGCGTTCACCGCAGGTCCCGTGTCCCGTTAACTGACAGTCCTAGCCTCAAGTTTCGGAATGCAGGGCGGGCATCATCCCCGCCGATCGGTCCGACGCCATACTGGCGGATCTCCGTATGGCCCGGCGTCTTCGCATCCTACCGATACAGAGGAAAGGAACATTCCCATGAACTCCCTGCGCAAGATCGCGGCCGGCACCATCGCCGCCGTGCTCGCCTTCTCCATGGCGGCCTGCGGCTCCGGCAACGGCTCCACCAGCGCCTCCGACGGCGCCTCCGGCAAGGCCGTCAAGGTCGATGAGAAGTCGGCCTCCGCCACATCCCTCTCCGACTTCGGCACCATGGCCGATCTCGAGGCCGCCGCCAAGAAGGAAGGCGCACTCAACGTCATCGCCCTGCCGCACGATTGGGCCAACTACGGCAACATCATCGAGAACTTCAAGAAGAAGTACCCGGAGATCAAGGTCACCGAACTCAACCCGAACGCCTCCTCCAAGGAGGAGATCGACGCGGCCAAGACCAACAAGGGCACCGATGCCGCCCCCGACGTGTTCGACCTCGGCCTTGCCGTGGCCTCCACCAGCACGGACAACTTCGCCCCCTACAAGGTGCAGGCGTGGGATTCCATCCCGGACACCGTCAAGGACAAGGACGGCCTGTACTACGCCGACTACACCGGCATCATGTCGATCGGCTGGAACAAGGACAAGTACGGCGAGATCAGCAAGCTCGACGATCTGCTCGACCCGAAGTTCGCCGGCACCGTGGCCCTCAACGGCAAGCCCGCCGAGGCCGGCGCCGCGTTCAACGGCTTCCTCATGGTCAACCAGCTCGCCGGCGGCGACATCAGCGACACCCAGCCCGGCCTCGACTTCTTCAAGAAGCTCAAGGACGCCGGCAACCTCACCCAGGTCGACGTGACCAACGGCACCATCGACTCCGGCCAGACGGGCGTCGTGTTCGACTGGACCTACAACCAGGCCTCCTACCAGAAGGACCTCAAGAGCAAGGGCGTGAACTGGGAGTACAAGACCTTCCCGAAGGCCCAGGTCGTCAGCTACTACAACCAGGCCGTCAACAAGGACGCCCCGCATCCGGCCGCCGCCCGCCTGTGGGAGGAATACCTGTACACCGCCGACGCGCAGAACCAGTGGCTGGCCGGCGGCGCCAACCCGGTGCTGCTCGATCAGATGCAGAAGGACAACACCATCGATCAGGACGCGCTCAAGAGCGCGACCGTGGTCGAAGGCACCCCGGTCACCTACACCAACGACGATTCCACGCGAATCACCGAGTGGCTGCAGAACAACTGGGACAAGACCATCGGCAACTGATCGAAGCCGAGACGAACCCCGGCGCAATCAGGCACATTCGGCCATGACCGCAACACTCACCCAAGCCGCACCCGCCGTTCGCAAGACGGCGGGCGCGCCCGCTTCCTCCTCCCCGCTCGCCGCGCACCGCAAGGAACTCGGCACGTTCGCCGTGACCGTTCCGTTCTTCGCATACACGGCCTGCTTCCTGCTCGCGCCCACCGTCATCGTGATCGTCGGCGCGTTCACCTCATCCTCCGGCGGCTTCACGCTCGCCAACTTCTCCAAACTGTTCGAACCGAACTCGCTGGCCAGCATCGGCACGTCGATCCTCGTGTCGCTGATCTCGGCCGTGATCGGCGCGGTCGTCGGCGCGCTCGCATCGTACGCGCTCGTCATCGGCGCCAAGCCGAACGGTCTGCTGCGTCGCATCATCGCCGCGATCTGCTCCGTGCTCGCACAGTTCGGCGGCGTCATGCTCGCGTTCGCGTTCATCGCGACGATCGGCATCAACGGCGTCGGCACGGTGCTCATCAAACAGCTCACCGGATATACGGTCAACCCGAACTGGCTGAGCTCGCTGTCCGGTCTCGTGACCGTCTACTGCTACTTCCAGATCCCCCTGATGATCATCATCTTCCTGCCGGCCGTCGATTCGATCCGCCGTGAATGGCGCGAGGCCACCGAAAGCCTCGGCGGCGACACCTGGCAGTACTGGACGCGCGTCGCCGGGCCGATCCTCGCGCCGCGGTTCATCTCCTCGCTGCTGCTGCTGTTCGCCAACGCGTTCAGCGCGTACGCGACGGCCGCCGCGCTGTTCTCCCAGCGCTCCATCCTCGTGCCGCTCATGATCCAGGGCGCGATGCGCAACGAAATGGACCCGAACCAGCAGGGCTTCGCCCAGGTGCTTGCGTTCGCGATGATCGTGGTCGTGGCGATCGTCATGATCCTCAGCCACGCCGTGGAAAAGAGGGCCGGACGATGGCAGTGAACATCGACGAACAGGGACTGACCAACGAGCAGGGCGAACAGCTCACGCCGCTGCAGGCCGGACTCGACCGCCCGCCGCAGCTGCGCGCCGCGCGCGTACGTCAGCAGAGCATCATCAAAACCGTGGTGCTCGTGGCGACGCTGCTGTTCCTGTTCATCCCGCTCGCATCCATGCTGCTGTTCACCGTGCGCCACCCGCTGTCCGGACGATGGAGCCTCGCCGCATGGCAGGCGATCTTCACCGGCAACGGCGAATCGCTCGGCGCGGATCTGACCGTGCTGTGGCAGGGACTGGGCACGTCGCTGGCGCTGTGCGTCGTGACCGTCGTGATCATGCTGCTGCTCATGGTGCCCACCATGGTGATCGTCCACATCCGTTCGAAGAGACTGGAACGCGCGATCGAATGGGTCGCGACGCTGCCGCTGACCATACCGGCCATCGTGCTCGTCGTCGGACTGGGACCGATCTACCGCTGGCTGTCGGCCGACGTGCTGAGCACCAATCCGATCTGGCTGTGCTTCGCCTACGTGATCCTGGTCATGCCGTTCTCGTTCCGCGCGCTCGCGGTGGGACTCAACTCCATCGACGTGAAGACGCTGTGCGAGGCCTCCCGGTCACTCGGCGCCTCATGGCCGCGCGTCTTCTTCCGCGTGATCATCCCGAACCTGTGGCAGGCGATCCTGTCCGCATCGTTCATCTCCATCGCCGTCGTGCTCGGCGAATACACCGTCGCGTCCCTGCTCGGACGCATGAACCTGCAGGTCGCGCTGTTCCAGCTCGGCCAATCCAACTCGCAGATCTCCACCGCCATGTCCCTGCTCGCGCTGCTGTTCGGCGTGATCCTGCTCGTGGCGCTCGACCTGATCTCCGATCGGATCCGGAACCGAAAGGACAAGTAGATCATGACTCTCGCCGATACGAAAGCGGCCGTCGCGGCCGCGGCCGACACCACCGGCACGGCATCCGCGAACGGCACCGTGACCGCGGCCGCCAGCGCCGTGCTCAAGGAATCCGAGGTGCGCGGCGGCGGCATCCAGATGCGCAACGTCGACAAAATCTACCCGGGTTCGTCCAAAAAGGCGCTCAACGACTTCAACCTCGACGTCAAGCCGGGCGAGATGGTCGTGCTGCTCGGCGGCTCCGGCTGCGGCAAGTCCACCGCGCTGCGGTCGCTCGCCGGGCTCGAGGACATCCAGTCCGGCCGCATCCTCGTGGGCGGACAGGACGTGACCGGCGTCCCGGTCAACAAACGCAACATGGCCATGGTGTTCCAGGCGTACTCGCTGTTCCCGCACATGACCGCGCTGCAGAACGTCGAATTCGGCCTCGAAGTGCATGGAGTCGGCAAGGAGGAGCGCCGCCGCGTGGCGATGGGCAAGCTCGAACTGGTCGGGCTCGCCGACCAGGCCGGCAAGTACACGCAGCAGATGTCCGGCGGACAGCAGCAGCGCGTGGCGCTCGCCCGCGCGCTCGCCGTCGATCCGCGCGTGCTGCTGCTTGACGAGCCGCTCTCCGCGCTCGACGCGAAGGTCCGCGTGCAGCTGCGCGACGAAATCCGCCGCATCCAGCTCGACACCGGCACCACGACGATCTTCGTGACGCACGATCAGGAGGAGGCGCTCGCCGTGGCCGATCGCATCGGCGTGATGAACGGCGGACGCATCGAGCAGATCGACGCTCCGCAGACGCTGTACCAGCGGCCCGCCACCGAATACGTGGCCACGTTCATCGGATTGACGAACCGGCTGCCGGGCTCCTCGGACGGACGCGAAGGCGTGGTGTTCGGACGGCGCCTGCCCGTGCTGCCGAACTCGGCGAAGGGGAGCGACGTGACCGTGCTGGTGCGCCCGGAGAACCTGACGCTGGCCGCGGCCGGTGACGCCGCCGACGGGTCGGCGGTCGGCGAGCACGCGCGCGTCGAGGTGATCCACTTCCTGGGCGCGCTGGTGCGCGTCGACACGGTGATCTCCAGCGGCAAGTGGCAGCGCTGGAACAACGGCGAACAGCTCAAGGTCACCGTGCAGCTGCCGGCCAACGAGTTGCCGGCCGGGCTGGCCGTCGGCTCCGACGTGATCATCGCGCCGCGGCCGGTCGCCGCGCTGGCGGTGTGACGGCTACTCGCCGACGGCCGCGCGCTGCTCGATGAAATCGGCGCCGGCGAGGGCCCGCACGGCGGCGTCGCGCGCGGTCGACGGCAGCAGGTCCGGCTTGGCGAACACCAGCACCTGCCCCTCGATGCCGTACGGCGAGAATCCGGTGAACTTGACGATCGGCCGGGTGCCCTCTTCGGCCACGGACGCCGTGCCGGCCGCCACCGCGTCCACGATGCGGCGTTCGATCGTGGCGACGTCGCCGCCGGCCTTCGCCGTGAACGGCACGGTCACCAGCGCCTCGTTGCCGGGCGTGAGCTTCTCCAGCGACGCCGTGTTGAGCACGGAGTTCGGGATCACCATCTCGTTGCCGTTGCGTTCGCGCACCACCGTCTGCCGCCAGGTGATGTCCTTGACGACGCCGGTGGTGCCGGCCACGGTGATCAGGTCGCCCGGCTGGATCACCTTGCCGAGCATGAGCCCGAAGCCGGAGATCACGTTCGCGACCGTGTCCTTGAGACCCAGCGACACGGCGATGCCGCCGACGCCGAGGGCCGTCATCAGCGTGGTCGGATTGATGCCGAACACCGGCTGGAGCACGATCGACGCGGCGAACACCCACACGAGCACGCGCACGATGTTGATGAAGATCGACGCGCTCGGCATGTCCGTGCGGTCGAGCACCTTGCGCAGCAGCTTGCTGATGCCCTTCACTGCCACCCACGCGACGACGAACACCACCACGAAGAAGATGATCTTGCCGGAGTTGGACTCCAGCCAGGTGAGCATGCGGGTCAGCGAGTCTGCGGCTGCGGTCGTGTCCATATCCAATTCAGTCCGTTCCTGTCATCGTGAGACCAGTGCGGGACCGGTGGCCGCGAAGCCGTCGCGTTCGTTCGCGCCGGCGATCGTCGGCCGTACGGTCCGGTATCGTCGCCTTCATCCTACCCGGCCGTTTTCGCACAACCTGTGACGACGCCGAACGCGCGCCGGCGATCGTCGGCCGCACGTATCCGTAACGGCCGCGCGCGACTACGATGAAAGACATGGGCAACATTCTCGACTACGCGCGCACGGAATTCCGCGACTTCGCACGACTGCCGTTCGGTGCCGTGGATTCGCTGGTCCTGTCCGAACTGGCCTATATCCACATGCCGGACCCGGTTCCGCGGTTCGGCACGACGAAGACGGTGGCGACCGTGCCGCTCGCGCACGCGCTGCGCGCCGAGGACTATCCGGCCATGTTCACCACCGGCTCCGAGTCGGTGAACGACTACCGGCTTGGCCTGCTGCGCGCGGTGTGCGAGTCACCGCGCTACCGCGGCATCCGCGTGGGGGAATACGCCGAACGGCTGGACGAGGACGATCAGCAGCAGTTCAGCGCGATGACATTCGATCTGAGCGACTGCCGCGGATTCGACTATCCGGGCGGCCTGCTGTACGTCGCGTTCCGCGGCACCGACGGCACGCTGATCGGCTGGAAGGAAGACTTCAACATGGCCGTGCGCTGCCCGGTGCCGTCGCAGCGGTCCGCCGCCGATTATCTCGCGTCAGTCGCCGCACGCTCGGCCGGCGTGCTCGGCGCGCCCGCGGCGAGCCTGATGGTCGGCGGGCATTCGAAGGGCGGCGCATGCGCGATCTGGTCGGCGATGACGATGGCCGCGCACGTCTGCTCGACCGCGGCCGAAGACGCCGCGGAGGGTCGCGAACTGCCGGCCGTGCCGCACGACGCCGCGAACCTGCCGATCGTCGAGCCGCGCATCATCCGCGTCTACTCGCACGACGGCCCCGGCTTCGACCCGGTCGTCACCGGCTCGCCGGCATACCGTGCGATCGCGGGACGCATCGACAAGACCGTGCCGGAATCGTCGATCATCGGCCGTCTGCTCGACGACGGGCCGGTCGGCTGCACGATCGTCAAGGCGGACGCGATCGGCATCCTGCAGCATATGGGCGGCAGCTGGCAGGTCGCCGACGGCCGGTTCGAGACCGTCGACTCGATCACTGCGGGCGCGCAGTTCGTCAACCGCACGATTGCGACGTGGCTGGCCGGCGTCGACCAGCGGCAGCGCGAGATCACCATCGATCAGGTGTATGACATCGTCGCGGCCGCCGGATACGCGAACTTCGCCGACCTGGCCGCGAACTGGACGGACGCGCTGCCGAAGATCCTGCTGGCGGCCAAGGACACGGACCGGTCCACGCGCGCGCTGGTCGCGGCCGTCGTCAAAGGGCTGCCGTCAAGCGCGCTGCGCGCGATCGTCGCGCCGCCCGCGCCTCCCGCGCCGCCGGCCGAGCCGGTCGCCGAACCGGTAGAGCCGAACGTGCCGGACGCGGCCGGCGAAAAACGGGACTGAGCGGCCGGCCGGGGCGAGCGTCTGCCGGTCGGCTACTGCGCCGCCTCGGCGGCGAGCAGGTTGTTGCGGAAGATGCGGTGCCAGTATCCGATCAGGTCCGTGCGCGACAGCGACAGGTACAGGCTCATCGCGAGCACGGCCACGTCCTCGTCGAGCAGGTCGTCGAGCGTGACCGAATCGCGCAGCTGCGGCCAGCGGCTGAGCACGGTGATCATGCCGCCGATCGTGAAGTCGAGCATGAGGTCGGTCTGCAGGTCGAGCTTGTCCGGCAGCTGCAGGCTGTTGATGATCGTGAGCCGGCCGAAGTCGCGCAGCGAGTCGACCAGTTCGGGGGAGCTGTGCGGGCCGGCGATCAGGGCGAGCCGGTCGAGCCGTTCGCGGTGTTCGGGGGACTGCAGCAGGTTGGTCATGTTCTCGCGCCAGGTCGCGTCCGGATCGGAACCGGGCGTGGGCAGGGTCGGGCTGGCGTTGTGCACGATGTGCATGATGGCCGAGTCGGCGAGTTCCGGCAGGCCGCTGTAGTGGTAGTAGAACGAGTTGCGGTTGACGCCGGCCTCGCGCACGACGTCGGTGACGGTGATCTTGTGGTATTCGCGGTTCGCGAGCAGCTCCCAGAACGCGTTCTCCATGCGGTCCTTGGCGGGTAGGATCTCGGAATCCCGGCGTGGGCGTGGCATGGGGCCTCCTTTCGTATCGGCGTATCGGCGTATCGGCGCAATGGCGCAACGGTGTCGGCCGGCATGTCTAGACGCAGTGTCTAGACGCGATGTCTAGTTAGAGATGATACTCCGATATTGGACGTCGTGTCGCAATAGGGATTCGGCAAGGGGAGCCGAACGATGCGGGAGTCAATGCGTCAGCGGCGGGAGACCTTGGTGTTGCGGGCGAGCGCGGCGGGCAGCAGGATCATCATCGCCTGCGTGATGTTGCGCCGATCCTCCGGGGTCAGTCCCACGTACGCGCCCAGCATCTCCGGAATCGCCTTCGCTCCGGCGGCCATCACGCCGCCGATGTTGTTCGCGCCGCTCGCCTCGATCACCGCGAACAGCGCATCCACCGCATGCTCGCGCTGCTCCTGGCTCAGGCCAGCCAGCCACTTGTTCAGCGACTCGTTGAACAGCTTCGAACTGTGCGCCAGATCCTCCACCTGCACGAACTCGCCGCCGCACATCTGCCACGAGAACGCGAAATGCTGCATCACGCCCTCCACGTCCGACTTGACCACCGTGCAACGCTCCGGCGTCTCCAGGATCATGCCGATGATCGACGAATCCGGCACGATCTTGACGATCCGGTCCTTCACGGTGCCGTACTCGTAGCCGTTCACCACATCCGGCGGGAAGCCCGGTCCGTCCAGCGAATAGATGCGCGTGACGCGTTCGCGGATCTCGTCCGGCGCGTTCATCGCCGCATACACGGCCAGATTGCCGCCCTTCGAATGGCCGGTCAGCACGATCGGCCCGTCCCACAGCCCGGCCACCTGCCGCAGATATTCGGCCGCGGACACCTGCGCCGGCACCGGATATTGGAAGGACATGTTGAAGTCCTCCTTCCAGCCGACCAGCGAATCGTCGGTGCCGCGGAACGCGACCGCGAGCGTGCCGTCCGGAAGCCGGTAGGTGAGCGCGGCGAACTGCGTCTGCGCCTTCGCGTCGAACTGCGCGGCGTACGCGTTCATCTCGATGCCGGAAAACCGCGGATTCGCCGCGACCGCACGGTAGAAGTCGTGCGTGAGCTGCGGGTCGACCAGCGCGATGCTGTTGACGTCATGGTCGCGGTTGACGATCCCGCCGTGCAGCTCGGCGTCGGCCGCGGCGATCGTCACGCCGTCGTACGGGGCGTGCGCGAGATTGCGCAGCGATACGATCGGCCGGCGGAACGAAAACGATCGCATGCGCGCGGACAGTGTGCCGTACCGGTCGAGCACGTCCGCGACGCACGGCACGTCGTCCGGCACGTCGTCGTAGACCAGGATCGCCAGCACGAGCGCGTCCGCCGCGCGAAACGGCACCGTCGCGAAACCGCGCGTCTCGGTGCGCGCGTAGTCGGTGATGTTCGCCATCGCGCACCTCCACTTCCAACGTTCGCCGAATCGACAGTCCTACGACAAATCATAGTGAACCGGCGTGAAGCCGCCGGCGAACAAACGCGGCGGGCGCAACGAAAATGGTGTGTTGCGGGCCGGTTGTGACCGGGCGGTGGTAGAAACGGAACCATATGCGGACGCGCCGGCGGCCGCGCACGACAACGGGGAGGTTGCGATGATCAACGAACACTACAAGGCGATGCTCGGCGGCAAGTCGGTGATCCGCGAGCTGAGCGAGTACGCGACCGCGCGCGGTGCGGCCATCGGCTATGAGAACGTATTCGACTACAGCCTCGGCAACCCGAGCGTGCCGTGCCCGCCCGACTACACCAGGACCGTCATCGACATGTACGAGACGGCAGAACCGGTCGCGCTGCACGGCTACAGCCCGTCGCTCGGCATCCCGAGCGTGCGCGCGGCCATCGCCGACAGCCTCAACCGCCGGTTCGGCATGGACTACACGGCCGACTACATCTTCCCGACCACCGGCGCGGCCGGCGCGCTCGCGCACGCCCTGCGCGCGGTGACCAAGCCCGGCGACGAGGTGATCACGTTCGCGCCGTACTTCCCCGAATACCAGCCGTACGTGAACGGCACCGGCGCATACCTGACCGTCGTGCCGGCCGACACCGAGAACTTCCAGATCAACTTCGACGCGTTCGAGACGGCGCTCGGGCCCCAGACCGCGGCCGTGCTCATCAACACGCCGAACAACCCGTCCGGCGCGGTGTACTCGGCGGCCACGCTCGAGCGTCTCGCCTCCGTGCTGCGCGCGCGGCAGACCGAATACGGGCACGACATCTTCCTCATCAGCGACGAACCGTACCGCGAGATCGTGTTCGACGGCGGCGAGCAGCCGTATCCGTCGAAGTACTACGACAACACGCTCAGCTGCTACTCGTGGTCCAAGTCGCTCTCCCTGCCGGGCGAGCGCATCGGCTACGTGGCCGTCAACCCGCGCGCCACCGACGCCGAGCTCATCGTGCCGATGTGCGGCCAGATCTCGCGCGGCACCGGACACAACTGCCCGAGCTCGACCTCGCAGCTCGCGGTGGCGAAGGTGCTCGACGAGACGTCGGACCTGAGCGTGTACGAGACGAACATGAACCTGCTGTACGACGCGCTGACCGGCATCGGCTTCGACGTGGTGCGCCCCGGCGGCACGTTCTACATCTTCCCCAAGGCGCTCGAGGAGGACGCGACCGCGTTCTGCATGAAGGCCAAGGACTACGACCTGATCCTCGTGCCGTCGGAGAGCTTCGGCGTGCCCGGGTACTTCCGCATGGCGTACTGCATCGACACCGAGAAGGTGAAGCGGTCGATCCCGGTGCTTGAGCGGTTCGCGCACGAGGTGTACGGGCTGTGAGGTCCGGAAAAGCATTGGAAAACCTTGCGACACGCCGTAGGCTTGCGGCCGGGGTGCTGTTCGTGTAGATTATCCATCTGTTGCCTCACGGCAGCAGATTGCGGACATAGCTTAGTTGGTAAAGCGCAACCTTGCCAAGGTTGAGACCGCGGGTTCGAGTCCCGTTGTCCGCTCTAGTTTTTCGTGGTGTTGCCTAGGTGGCATCTCGAAAGATGAGACCCGGGCGGTTGGCGCAGAGGTAGCGCACTTCCCTGACACGGAAGGGGTCACAAGTTCGAATCTTGTATCGCCCACGATTCCTGCGAAGGAAACCGGTATTCCTTTATGGGAGTTTCGGGTGATTGGCGCAGCGGCTAGCGCACTTCCTTCACACGGAAGGGGTCGTAGGTTCGATTCCTACATCACCCACGATCTCGCGGTCGCGCACTGCGGGTGAGAATTTGGGGCTATGGCGCAGCTGGTAGCGCATCTCCATGGCATGGAGAGGGTCAGGGGTTCGAATCCCCTTAGCTCCACAGACAAGAGGCTTCCGAGCACGCGCTTGGAAGCCTCTTTTGCATTGGCCGTATTGGTCGTTCCTATTTCCCCTATTTCCTTCGCTTTTCTTTTCCGCCTGTATGGGCCGGTGTCCGCGTGGTCTCACCGCGTGGTCTAACGGCACCAACCCATACAGGCGGAACGCGAAGGGTTGGTTATTCGGCGGAACCGGACTGGCGGTCGTGCAGATAGGACTTGATGCTGTAGGTGAACAGGGCCAGCAGCAGGATGCCGAGGCATGCGGCCGCGGCCATCATCGGGGCGCTCACACCGGTCGAGGCGAGGATGCCGTTCGCGTTGGAACCCGTGTTCACCGCGGCGTTCGTGGCGGCGCCGTTCTTGGTGCTGGCTGTGGAGGCGCTGCCGTTCGTGGACTTGCCGTTCGTGGACTTGCCGTTCGTGGATGATCCGGAGGTGGATGCGCCGCCGTTCGTCGAGGCGTTCGTGGTGGAACCCGTGTCGCCGGTGGTCGCGGATCCGCTGTCCGAACCGTTCGAACCGGTCGTACCGTTGCCATTGCCCGCATTGCTCGACCCCGCGTTCTTCTTCGCGTCGGCCAAGGCCTGCTTGATGCCGTCATGGATCTTCTGCTGGGTGTCCACGAACTGATCATGCTCCTGCTTGATCGCGTCGTGGTCCTCCTTGAGATCATTGTGCAGCTGATCGGCGTGCTGCTTGGCGTCCTCAAGATCCTGATGCAGCGTGTCGTGCGTGTCGTGCGCCTTGTCATAGGCGTCGTCGATCGCGTTCTTG
Organism: Bifidobacterium amazonense; assembly: GCF_018555435.2. Classification (GTDB taxonomy): domain Bacteria; phylum Actinomycetota; class Actinomycetes; order Actinomycetales; family Bifidobacteriaceae; genus Bifidobacterium; species Bifidobacterium amazonense. The sequence goes on along the minus strand of NZ_JAFEJT020000063.1, from coordinate 3,569 downwards.
ATGTCGTCGTGCGCCTGCTGCGCATCCTGCCAGGCCTGCTCGTGGTTCGCGCGGATGTCGTCCGCGTCCTGATGCGCCTGGCTGTGCAGCTGTTCGGCGTGCTGCTTGGCCGTATCGACGTCGTTCTTGATCTGTGCGTTCGTGTCATGCAGATGCTTGATCGCGTCGCCGATCGTGCCGGTCACCGACGTCTGCCGGGCGCCGTCCGTATCCGTGCCGTCGGCCATCGCCGTGGCCGGCATCGCGATCGCCGCGCCGCACAGGGCCAACGAGGCGATCGCGGCGGTGATGATGCGCTTGTTCATGATTCGTCCATTCCTCTCCTGAGCGGCCCGCGGGCCGCACGTACACGTGACCATGCGACATTGTAGGAGCGGCGGAAACCGCGGTAAAGCGATAAAACCGGGCGAACTGTCTATCGGGATCCCCTGACGGGCATGCGAGCCGCCGGGGTCTGCATGTGCTTGCCTCACTGGTGCGGTTCCCCGTGATCGGCGGGCACATCCCCAAGATTCCGGGGACTAGGCTGAGAGGTATGGTTTCCCAGAACACGCTGTTTCATGGCAAGGCGCAGGTGTACGCCGACGCGCGCCCCGGCTATCCGGACGCGGCCATCGCATACATCGGCTCGCTCATCCCCGACGGTTCCGTCATCGCCGACATCGGCGCGGGTACCGGCAAATGCACCGTGCCGATCGCACGGTACGGTCTCGATCATCGCTGCACCGTACTCGCCGTCGAACCGGACGCCGACATGCGCGGCATACTGCTCGACGCGACACGGCCGTATGCGAACGTCACGGTCGCGGCCGGCACCGCCGAACACACGACCCTGCCCGACCGCAGCGTCGACGCGATCGTGTGCGCGCAGGCGCTGCACTGGTTCGACCACGACGCGTTCCTCGCCGAATGCCGGCGCATCGGCCGCGGCGAACGGTTCCTGCTGGTGTCGATCTACAACGCCACGTCGTTCGACTCGGCCATGACCATGCGGCGCGAGTCGGCGGCACACGGCGACGGGAATGCGGCGGTTTCGGCGTCGGCCACAACATCGTCGCCATCGGCGCTCGGGCAGACGGTTCCCGCCGGAGTCCATCCCGACGACGCGGCCGACATCGGCGTCAGCGCGCGGCACTTCCGCGAAACGGCCGCCGAATTCTTCGACCATCCGACCATCCGCCGGTTCCCCAACCCGATCCGGTACACGCGCGAGACGTGGCGCACATACATGGACTCGCACTCGCACAGCCCGCTGCCAAGCGACCCGGCGTATCCCGCGCATCGCGCATGGGTCGACGCGATCTTCGACGAACGCGCCGTCGACGGGATCATGATCGACGACAACGTCACCATGATCGCCAGCGAGCACATCGCGATACGGTAGCCGAAAACGGCGTCATTCCGCCGATGCAACCGCTGGTTGCGCGCGGCTGCGCCCCGCGGCCGGCGTGTGCAACCGCAAGATGGTGGCGAGCGGCGGCCCGATCTGCCATAGTGGGGTCATCGTCCGGACGAGACCGATGACACCGCTGGAAGAAGGGGATTTCCATGACATTCCGCACCAATCTGCAAGCCCTGCGCGCGCGGCGCAACATGACGCAGGAGCAGCTCGCCATGCTGCTCGGCGTCTCGCGGCAGGCGATCTCGAAATGGGAATCCGAAGAAAAGGCGTATCCGGAGATGGACAAGCTGCTGGCGATCTGCGATCTGTTCGGCTGCACACTGGACGATCTGGTGCTTGGTGACGTGAGCGATCATGCGAGCGGCCCAGCGGCTGGCGGCGCGGTCGGCAGTGTAGCCGGCGACGCGACGCGAGCCGGGATCGATGACGCGGTCGGTGCGACGGCGGGGGATGACGGCACCGGTCGGAACGAGATGAGTCTGACGGGTGGGTGTGACGCCGGTCTGTCTCTGTCGGGTGCTCTGTCGGGTGATGTGCGGGCCGTGCCGCAGGATCCGACCGGATACGACGGGCATCGTCGCAGGTTCGCGCTGCTGATCGCGGCCGGCATCGCCGCGATCGTCGCGTCGGTTGGGATCGGCCTCCTGTTCGACCCCGTGAACTCGATCATCGGAACGTCGCCGTTCAACGACCTGCTTATGTTCGCGTGCATCAGCGTGGGCGTGATCGTCGGCCTGGCGCTGCTCGTCCCGGGCGGCATGTCGCATGTCATCTTCATGCGGCGGCATCCGTACGTCGAGGACTTCTATGCCGACGACGACCGCGACCGCGAAATGCGGCTGCTGGTGGTCGGCATGGTGACGGGCATCGCGGCGGTTCTCATCGGCATCGTGGTGGTCGTATATGCGGATGACGTGCTGAACGTCTCCGCCGGCTGGCCGAATGCGATCATGCTGGTGCTCAGCGCGCTTGCCGTGTTCGGATTCGTGTACTGCGGAATGCGATACGGTCTGCTGAACATCGACGCCTACAACCGGAGGTCCGAAGAGGACCGAAACGACGGGCGGCGTGCCGGGGGACGGCCGTTTTCGGCCAGACTCACTGTGGTGGTGTGCGGCATGATCATGCTCATCGCCACGATCATCGCCCTGTGCCTGTTGTGTCTTATGCCAGGCGCCGATGCCGGCACGGTGCCGGCGTTCGCGCTGTTCTGGGTGCCGTGGCCGGTCGGGGCCCTGCTATGCGGCATCGCCGCGCTCGTCATCTGGCTGTGCGGGGAGCGTCTCGACCGGCTTGATCGCTAACGTGGCGGAGAACGAGGAACGGGCGTTCCCGGTCGGTCGTGAAAGCCGTCGGGAACGCCCGCTCCTCGTGTATCGTTCAGTGTACCTACTGCAGACAGGCTTCGATATTGTTGCCGTCCGGGTCGTGGATGAACGCGGCGTAATACGTCGGGCTGTAGTTCGGGCGCGGGCCGGGCTGGCCGTTATCCACGCCGCCCGCGGCAAGCCCCGCCGCATGGAACGCCTTGACGGCCTCCTCGTCGGCCGCGTGGAACGCCAGATGCGTCGGCGCGACCGGGTTGCCGTCCTTCGGCGACTCGAGCCACACGCTGTCGCCGTCCTGCTCGTTCGCGAAGCACACCGCTCCCGGGAACTCGTGCTTCTTCACGTATCCGAGCGGCTTGAGCAGCTGCTCGTAGAATCCCGCACGCTCGTTCGCATCCTTGACGAACAATCCGACATGATCGATCATGGCAACCTCCTTGGGGTTACGGGGCGCCGATATGAAAGACGTCCCTGTCCCTTCCCAGTGTAGGGGTTTTCTTTGGGTTGGGGTGCACGGTGCTGTGGTCGGAGGCAGTTTGACGATCGAGAGGCTGATTCAACGCCGTGCACGGGTCAGTTTGACGATCGAGAGGCTAATTGTCTCGATGTCCCATCATAAATTGAGGATTTCGGGGGTATATCCGGAGGATTCCCGCATAAGGCATCGAGGGCGGTAGCCTCTCGATCGTCAAACCGACCCGTGCAAGAGCCGGAATCAGCCTCTCGATCGTCAAACCGCCGCTGTCACTGGCGGGTCGGATCCTTCTGCAGGGTGAGGAACACCAGCGCCACGACCAGCAGGATCGCGATCGAGAGGACGCCGAGCGACGCGTTGCCGG
>NZ_JAFEJT020000062.1 GCF_018555435.2 Bifidobacterium amazonense | reverse complement strand
CGAGGCCGCGCGCCGGCTCCACTATCAGGGCAACGCGTCCGCCCGCAGCCTGCGCCTCGGCCGCAGCAACGTCATCGCCGTGGCCGTGCACGATCTCGAACTGCCCTTCTCCGCCCAGCTCGCCCACTCGATCTCGGTGGCGCTGCGCACTCGCGGCTATCAGGCGTTCGCCCAGCAGACCCTGTTCACCGGCAGCAACGAGGAGGACGTGCTGCGCGAGCTCAACCACCAGTTCTGCGACGGCACGATCTTCTGCTCCGGCGAGCTCAAGCCCGAGCAGATGAAGAAGATCACCGGATCCAAGCCGCTCGTGATCCTCGACCCGTCCGAACCGACCGACCTGTACGACAGCGCGTACACGCCCAGCCGCGCCGGCGTATACGCCGTCACCAGGCACGTGCTGGACTCCGGCTGCCGCAAACCGTTGCTGCTGGGCGTCGCCTACACGCCGTATGAGGTCTGCTCCCCGCTATCCGACGTCAGCAGCGCGCGACTGGCCGGCTTCTTCGACGCCTGCCGTGACGCCGACGTCGCGGTCGGCCCGGACAACATGGCCGCCCCGGCCGCATGGACCGGTCCGGCCGCGCACGACGCGACGCTGCGACTGCTCGACGAGGGCCGCGATTTCGACGCGATGATCTGCCTATCCGACACGATGGCGGTTTCCGCGCTGCAGGCGCTGCAGGAACGCGGCGTCAGCGTGCCGGACGACGTGTCCGTGGCCGGCTTCGACGGCACGGCCGACGCGCGCGCCGTCCATCCGGCCATCACCACGGCCGCGATCGACATCGACGGCCTCGCCGAAACGCTCGCCTCGCTGCTGCTGCGGCGCATCGACGACCCCGACGCGCCGATCGAAACCCGCACTGTCGGCTTCACGCTCGACGTGCGCGGATCCACGCGCTGACGCGACGCCGTCGGCCGTCCGCGCGACCGTCAGTAGTGGATCGGATTGGCCTCGTCCGGCACGCGGTCGAACGCGGCCCGCTCCCCCGCCGCCACGCGGTACACGGCCTCGTGGCAGTCGCGCATCGCCGCGGCCATCTCCGGATACTCCTGCATGCACACGTCCACGAGTCCGATCTGGTAGTTCTCGCCGTCGAACCGGCCGATCGCGCTCTGGTCGTTGTACTGGAAGTAGTGCGCGCCCACGAAATACGGGCTGCGCGCGGCCTGCTCCACGTAGTAGCGGTAGGCGACGCCGCGCTCGGCCTGCGTGGTCACGCCGCGGATGCCGTGCGCGGTCAGGCCGCGGTCGAGCGCGCCGTGATGGAACTCGCCGACCATGACCGGCATGTCGAGCATGCGCCCGACCTGCTCGACCTGATCGTACGCGGTGCGCTGGTAGCTGTTGATCGAGAACACGTCGTAGCAGTCGGCGCCGGCCAGCAGGCTCTTGTCGGTGATGTACGCGTAGCGCATGCCGAGGTTGAGATGATGCGGGTCGACACGGCGCAGCGCCTCGGCCGGCACGCGCACGTACCGGTCGATCATCATCGTCGAGAACGTCCTGAGATCGTCGGCGGCGCCCGGCCACGCGGCCGCCGCACGGAACCGCGGTTCGGCCGTGATCTCGTCGAACGAGCCGAACGACGACTTCCAGCGCGCGTTGAGCGCAGCCACGTCGCCGTGGTACCGTTCGCGCAGCCAGTCGGCGAACCGGTGCTTCGATGCGAGGTCGGCCGGGTTGGCGAGCATCTCCTCGGCGATGTTGAGATCGTAGACGAACGCCCAGTTCGGCTCGTTGCGCATGAAGTAGCCGATCATGTTCCGGTCGTCCTTCCATGCTTCGAGACCGGCCGCATAACGGGCGGACGCGCGCTCGTATTCGGGGTCGAACACGTCGGGGAAGTCGCGGAAGACCATGCGCGGCGTGCTCGGGAAGCCGACGCCGGCGAGCTCCTCGACCGGCAGTACGTACGGCAGGCCGGCCTCGCGGATGAAGCCGCGGTCGGACCAGTTGCCGATCGTGTTCACGCCCCAGTCGAGCAGATGCCGGCGCGTGATGCGCGCCCACGCGTCGCGCCAGTCACGTTCACCGAACGCGGCGCGCAGGTTGGCCTTGCCGTAGTCGTAGAACGCGGTGACGCCGTTGCAGCCGCGCGCGTCCGCACGCCAGCTGAACGACAGGTCGGTCGGGTCAACGGTCGGTTCATTGCGTCGGCGGCCGGCGTCGGCGGCCGGATTGCGCTTGTCGTCGTTGGATGACGTCGATGATGCGGACGTATCGTTTGCATCAAGTACGTCCGTGGTCCGTGACGACGCCGCGGCCGCGTCGATCGCATGCTTCAGCAGTCCGGCGACGTGCGCGTCCAGCCATGGACGTACCGGATCGACGCGTGTTCCGACGCCCGGCCCGATGCAGTCGACGCCGGTGGAGACGAACGCGTTGCCGTCTGGATCGACGAGCCAGAAGCGGCCGGGTTCGCCGTTCGCGCCGGCGGATTCGCGTTCGACACGGAACCAGCCGGTCGCCTCGAACCGTTTGCCGGTCCAGCCGCCGAAGCGGTCCCAACCGTCCAGCGTGTAGCCAGACTCCGGCAGGCCATGCTTCGCATCCGATCGATCAGTCGTCGTCACCGGCGTCGCGGTCTGTGCCACGGTGCTACCCTCCGGCCCGGACGCCGGAGCAGAGCTGTTACCCGCCGCCGGTCCAACGCCGGCCATCGCGCGCAGCACGGCGGTGCAGGCGGCACGGTCGGCGATTTTGCCGGGCCACTGCTTGGGCAGCCACTGGCCAAGTTCGTCGACGAGCGGTTGGTCGGGAATGTCGATCTTCGGCATGGCATCGAGCAGTTCGCACGGCCACAGGCGCACGCTGCGGTCGGGCAGACTCGGCGTGGCGGAGAGCACGATCTCGGCGATGTCTGAGCGGCGGATGCGCTTGCCGAAGATGGTCATCTTAAGGCGTCCGAGCGTGCGCGGGGCGAACAGCGTTTCACCGTCGAGCCATGTGAGGTCGAACGGGACGGGCACTTCGACGCCGGGCAGCAGGCCGAACACGGCACGCAGCGTCGGGTCGTCGCCGCGTTCGCGCTGGCCCGCCTCGTAGAAGGCGAGCTGGAGGCAGACGGAATGCGCGTCGAGGCTTTGCGCCCGCACGCTCAGGCAGGCGGCCGTCTCGAGAGAGCGCGCGGCCTCGGGCATCGTCGCGCGATCGAATATCGTCAGATCGATCCCCTCGGCGGGATACGCCACATCAACGGGACCTTCCTGTCCCGGCTGGCAGAGCAGTTGCATCACGGAACCCCTTTCCGCAACTTACTATATCGTTACACATCTTGCGTTCCGCGGCATTTGCCGCCCTTTGGCGCTGGCTGAGCCTCAGCGCCCTGCAATTACGGACGGGCTTCGCCCGCATTCCGCCGGATCGCCTGCCAGCTCGCACATCGTCCACAAACAGCTCTGCCGTTTGTTTCACGGCGATCCGGGCTATGTGCTGGCGGAGCTGGCGGAGCCTCGGCCCCCTCACTGAGGGGGCTGTCGAGCGTAGCTCGACTGGGGGAGCTCCGCGGCCAAAGGCCGCCGAACAAACAGCATCGCGCTCAGCGCGATACCGCACATTGTCAGCGAATCCACAGCGCAATCGAACGGAACATTGCGGGGAACCGCATGGTTCGCCATGAAAGCGGCGGTTATATGGAGTCACGGCCGCAAAGGCCGCACATAATTGAACACACCTCTCTTCTTCTCCCTCTCTCGAAAGCCCGGCCCCAACAGCCGGGCTTTTTCCTTGCGAGAGTCCGCCCTGTCTACTCGTCGCGGCTCGGATCGGTGATGCCGTCGAGGTCGGCGCGGTGGCGGCCGAGGTGGAAACCGTCGTCGGCCACGGCGACCTCGTAGACGATGCCGTGCGCGACGAGCGGCTTGCCGTCGGTGTCCTTGCGAGTCATGTTGGTGTGCATGATGAGCAGGAGCGTGCCGTCGAGCGCGCGGAAGACCATCGCGTGCCCCGCGTCGCTGTAGTCGAGCGGTTCGAGCTGCTCCCACGGTCCGGCGACGCGGCCGGAACGCGAGATCGCCTGCGAGAGGATGTATTCGCCGCGCGAGTACGACGTCCATACACTGACCAGCGAACCGTTCGGCGTGCGTGCGACGTACGGACCGTCGGTCACGTAGCCGCCCGAGCCTTCGGCCACCGTCGACCGGAACAGGTCGGAGTCGAAGTCGCCGCGCCATCCGCCGGCCGGGGCGTCGCCGTCGGCCGGATGCCATATGCCTTCGCTCGCGGACCACAGGTGCACCGGTTCGCCGATGCCGTGCGCAAGGTCGTCCGGGGCGAGCCGGATCGCCTCCATCGTGCCGTCGAACAGATCCACCCATTCGTGCGCGTAGATCATCCACGGCGAACCGTCCACGTCGATCGCAAGCGTGCCGTCGAGCGCCATCGCGTCGGGCGGGGTTGCCGGGCGCGTCGGGTCGACGATCGTGAACGGCCCGCGCGGCGAGTCGGCCACGGCGACGAACACGCCACGGCGATGACGGAGTTCATGGCTGCGATACCATTGCGGACCGCCGGACGGGTATGCCGCATCCGTGCGCTCGGCGTGCAGCGTGACGAACATCCAGTAGCGACCGTGCCACTCGTGCACTTCGGGCGCCCACGGCGAGTCGCAGTCGTCGTACCATGCGCCGGCGGGCACGTCGTTCAGGTCGAACACGTCGACCGGCTCGGAGAACCGCTTCAGATCGGGGCTCACGTACAGCACCACGGATTTGCCGAAGCCGTGCGCCGCGTCGCGGTACTGGTAGTAGTTCGCGTTGTACAGGTAGTACAAGCCGCTCGCCTGGTCCGCGAGCACGAACGGGTCGTGCAGACTGAAGTCGTGCATGCGCAGCGGATAGGCGGTTTCGTCAGTCGGTTTGGACTCGATCTGTCTGGATTCGACCGGTTCGGCCGGCTTGGGCTTAGTCGGTTCGGATACGACCTGCGCGGATTCAGCTGGCTCAGATTTAACCTGTGAGGCCTGGTTGGTGGACATCGTTGACTCACTTTCACATATCGACGACATGGCCAGCCTCCAATGATAGCGTTACCATCGTCAAACCAATCCTCTGCGACTCAATGCTGACGGTAGTGCCGGCGGAGCCTCGGCCCCCTCACTGAGGGGGCTGTCGAGCACAGCTCGACTGGGGGAGCTCCGCGGCCGCAAGGCCGCCAACAACACAGCATCGCACGACAGTGCGATACCAACAGCTGAAATGTTTCACATGAAACACTCCATGAAACAACTTGGCCGTGCTTCATGTGAAACACCTGGCGTGAAACACGCTCACTCAGTCTCCAGCAGCCGACGCACGATGAAGTACAACGCCCAGTCCTGATCGTTGGCCATCGGGTCGGCGAAATGCGCACGTTCGCCGTTCACCGAGAACGGGAACACATACGCGCACGACGCGGTGCCGTCCGGGAAGAACAGCTGCAGCAGCGCACGACGCGACGCCTCGGCGCGACGATGGTAGAGAGAAGCGGACTCGACGGCGGTCACCAGCACGTCCGAAGCTGTCAGATCACCATGCACCGATTCCAGCGCCGCGGCGATGTCGCCTGCAGCATCAACGTCATCACCGGCAACATCACCCTCGCAGTCGCGCGCATCACTTTCGCCGCCCTCCAGCAGCTCACCAGCCAGATCGAACACGTCGGCCGTCAGACCGCTCCAATAGTGCGGGAACGTGTCGCCGTACTGCTTACGTTTGCCGAACCAGAAGCCGTCCCAGTGTCGGATCGCCACCTCGTTCAGGTGTGCGTCCGGCTGGCATCCGTTGAACTGGTCAAGCACGTGCAACTGGTCGAAGCCTGCGCGCAATAGTTCGCGGTCGCCGGTCAACGCGGCCGTCTGCAGGATCACGCTCGCCGCGGGAGCGACGATCGACTGCTCGTAGTTGACCTCGTGCTTCGGATAGCGCAGTCCGAGTCCGGCCAGCGTGCGCGCGTGCGTGAGGAACAGGTCGCGCATCCTGGCGTACAGGTCGCACTCCCCCGCCTCCTGCAGCGCGCGACCGAGCGCAAGCACCGGCAGCTCGAGCGGATAGAACCGGCTGCCGCCGTTCGCGTAGAACCATGCAAGGATGCGCGCGGCGATGCGAAGGTTCTCGACGTCGCCGTCCGACTTCCAGAATTCGACATACAGTTCCGCGAACCATGGCGCGTTGTACAGGCGCCGGTACGAGTTGTCGCGCGGCGAGTCGTTGAACACCTCGCCGGTGGCGGTGTCGACCAGTTCGCGTTCGACGAACGCGCGATAGTCAGCGAGGCTCGCCGCGAGTTCGTCGCGCAGCGGCAGCGCGTCGCCGTCGCCGAACAGCGCGTGCGCCACATCGGCGATCAAGTCGCCGGATTCGCCGACGATCACGCCGTGATCAAGCGCGCGCAGATACGCGGCGATGAGCAGGGCCATGCACACGCGTTCGCGACCGGCGTTGTAGTCGTTGACGACGTGCCCCTTGTCGTCGCCGGCGTAGTAGTACTGCCGACGGTCCTCGTTGTCGTACGCCAGATACGCGCCCTTGAGATGCGGATCGTCGCCGCGGTACTGCTGTTTGCGTGCGATGAAACGCACGCGTTCGGCGAGCAGTTCGTCGATCGGCGCGGAGACGAATACGCGCGTATGCACGGTACGTCCGCCGGCCTCGACGGTGAAGACATGCTCGCCGATGCGGTCGCGGTAGGCGTCGTGCGTGAACACGTCGGCGTCGGACGGCGTATAGACGAACTCGTACGTGCCGTCGCCGAGCGGGCGGGCCGGCCTGCCGTTGACGGTGACGGTCGATGCCGTCACGTCGCCGGCAGTACTGACGGCGAACGACGGGCGGATTCGCAACGTCGCCGATTCTCCGGGGAAGACGACCGTACGGTCCCATCGTGCGTCGATGAACCGGCTGCGTTCAGCCGCCTTGATGAAGAAGTCCTCGCGCGAATCGCACGGAAAGATGACCCACGAGATCGTGCGCGTCTGGCCGGGTGCGAACTCCATGGCCTCGGGGTGGAGCACGAAGCAGCCTCGGTCGTTGCTGTAGCGCACGAAGTCGCGGCTGACGCTGTAGTCGGCGAGCGCACCTTCGGTGAGCACAAGCCCGAGATGCGGCGCCTTGCCGCTCATGCGCAGGGCGAGCGCCCAGCTGCAGGTGCCGCCGCAGAACAGGTGCACGTTGCAGTGGCGTTCGATCGAGTAGTCGTCGGTTTCGTCGTAGTAGCGGTCTTCGAGCGGCAGGGTGATGCCGATGTCGCCGACGGCAGTGCAGATGGTCTTGCCGGTCGCGTTGCCGAGCATGACGTCGGTGACGATCGTGTCGCCGTCGCGCAGCATGTGCACGGTGGCCTCGATGCCGTCCGGCGCGGCGACGGCCGCATACGGATGGTCCGACCGCAGCCAGTTCATGTTCGACGGATCACCGTCGAACCGGATCTCGACATGGCCGAGTTGGGACCGCATGGATGTCGTGTCGGCGTACGCCGGCACGACCGGCACGTTCTTGCCCAGTGCGTACATGGTGGTTGTCTCCTTTCGCGGGCCGCCTTCGGTCCGCAACATGAGTGCTCAATTCAAAATCGCAACGCTGCGATTTTATATGCGGCGCCTCCCTCCTGTCAACCGAACGGAGACACCGGCACGCCATCACAGCATTTCGCCATGTCCCCATCGTTCCTCCCGACCGCATACTGTCCAACTTGTTGACAATTCTTGCCAGATCAGCACCGGATCGGTGACATAATGGCGATCATGGCAACCACCATCCGACGCAAGCCCACGCTCAACGACATCGCCGAGGAGGCGGGTGTCAGTCTTTCCGCCGTCTCCCGCGCCCTGCGGCATCCCGGCCGGCTCAACGCGCGCACCGAGGCGCATATCCGCGAGGTCGCGCGGCGTCTCGGATATCTCGACGACCCCACCGCGAACGACCGATTCATCAGCTACGCATCAACCAACCTGGTCCCCATCATCGTGTCGGACATCGGCGACCCCCTCGTCATGGCGGCCACGGACGGCATGCGTCGGCGACTGTCGGCCCGCGGATACCATGCGGCCATCATCGAGGAGAACGACATCATCACCCGTGACGGACTGGCCTCGCAATTCCGCAAGCTGCCGGCATGCGGCACGATCATGCAGTACCAGTCGCTGCGCGAGCAGGAGATCAAGTCGCTCGGCGCCCGGATGCCCCTGGTGCTGTTCGGCCGTGACGTCAGGGGAATCGCCAGCGGCGGCATCGACACCGCGGGCGCCGTAGCGCATATGCTCGACGCGCTGCAGGCTGCGGGCTACGCCAGCATCACCTGTCTTGCCGGAGCCGATGAGGGTCCGATCCGGGAGACGATCCGCCGTCAGATCGCCGACGAGGCGGCCCGCCGCGGCATGCGTATGCAGACGCTGCTGGGATGCCCCCGCGACGCCGTCTCCGCCGACAGCACGCTGGAACGGTTTCTGGGCCGCCCGACCCATGCCGTGTTCGCGACGGACAATGCCATCGCCGTGCATTTCATGGCGGCGGCGATCCGACGTGGCGTCCGCGTTCCGGATGAGCTCGCCGTAATCGGCTTCGGCGATGATCTGACGGAGGGACTCGGCCTGCCGTCGCTCGCCCATGTCTCATGTCCGATGGAGGATCTGGGCACCGATTGCGCGGAGATGCTGATCTCCCTCGTCAAATCGCAGCACCCCGACAATGCCGTACGCAACGCGAGATTCGTCGCCGGCGGCAGTACAGGTCTCACGCACCGGCTCCGCGGCGTCACGGCAAAGCCGGTCTCCGAAGGACGGATGTCACATACGCAGACCGTCGACCGGCCCATCGAACTGACCATCATGGCCAGCTCGTTCCAGGATTGGGACCGTCACATCGACGTCTATGCCAAGTTGCATCCGGAGGTCTCCATCCGACGGGTCGAGGGCGGATCGCAGGCCGAGATCGTGGCGAAGCTGTACCAACGCACGCGCGCCGGACGCGACATCCCCGACATCGCAGTCGTCGAATACCGTTGGCTGCCGCAGCTGGCCGAGGACCGCATGCTGCTGAATCTCAACACGCCGGCCATCCGGGCCACGTTCCGCCAGCAGTTCGTCGCCGACTGCTGGAACGCGGCGCGATACGGGGACGGCGTATACGGCGTGCCCTGCGACTACGACACCACGGTGCTGTTCCGCCGCAACGACGTGCTCGACCGGTTCGGCGAGCAGACGCCCCGCACCTGGGAGGAGGTGCTGTCGATGGGCGAGCGGATGCGCCGGCAGGATCCGTCCATGCACGCCGTGGCGTTCAACACCCTTGATTCCGCACCGTTCCTCGCCCTGCTGTACATGGCCTCGGCGCGACCCTGGTCGGTGGATTCCGGCAAGGGCGGAATCCGTCTGTCCCTGGATTCCGAGCCGGTGCGGCGTACGGTCGCGCTGCTGCAACGCGGCATCGACGCCGGCGACATCCTGCCGATGAACTTCAACGACCCGGCGTTCGACGCGCAGGTCCGCGACGCACGCATCGCCACCGTGTTCAGCGCCAACTGGTTCTGCGAGAGCATCGTGCGCAACTGGCCGGACGACCGGGGACTGTGGCAGGTCGCGCTGCCCCCGTCGTTCGGCGATCCCGCGTCGCTGGTCACCGCGCATATCGGCGGTTCGGCGTGGACGATCAGCAATCGGCTGCCGCCGGAACGCCGCAATGCGGCGGCACAGTTCGCCTTGTGGGCGCAGACCGATCCCGCCTCCGTCGACGTGCAGCTGGACCGGATCATGTCGGCCACGACGTACTTCCACCGCAATACGAGGCTCACCGGCAGGATCGACCCGTTCTTCGGCCAGAAGCTGTACGACGTGTTCTTCGATGCGGCCGAGCACCTGAGCCACGAGTTCGCCTATCTGCCGTTCATGCCGCAGGTGGAGGCCGTGTTCTCCGACACCGTCAGGCCGCAGCTCGTCCCCGGCGGCGACATCATGGGGCAGATGGCCAACTGGCAGTCGCAGATCGCGGCGTTCGCACGCGCGAAGGGATACGAGGTGGAGATCTGCTAAGGGATGGACGGCCGAAAGGGGCGCGCCACGAACGGGCGGGGGCGCACCCGTCCATCGGATGCGCCCCCGCCCGAATCTCACTGGGGAATCTCACCGAGGAGCCGTCACTTCATGTACTTGTCGTACCACTTCTGCCAGATCTCGACGTTCTGGTCGATGTTGTACGTCTTGAGGTTCTTCACATAGGTGGCCCACTGGTCATCCGGGACGCCCTTGCCGTCATTGATCCACTTGGCGATCACCGGCACCGCATAGTTGATCATCGTTGCGCCGTTGTTCGACAGGGTCACACGATCCTCATCGCTGGGGTTCACATAATTCGGGATCACATCCTTGGCAGGATCGACATGGGATAGTTGGTCCTCGTATACCTTGCTCTCCTCGGACTTCTGCATGTCCTGCTTGGAACCGTTTTTGATCTCCACGCTGTCGGGGATCCACCCGCCGAAATGCTCCTGCAATCCGGCGCTCTGCTTCTCCCATTCGGGCTTCATCGTGTAGGTGTTCCCGTCCTTGGTCCAGTACTTGGAGTCGCCGTAGTACTGCTTGATCGAGAACTCCTCGGAGTACATCGCGTTCAGCACCTTGAGGATCTTGTCCATGCGGGGGGAATCCTTCTTCACCGCCACCGCGTTCGCCGCATAGACACCGGACGAGGAATCCCACGTCACCTTCTCGGGAGAGACCCCCGGTGCCGCGGGAACCGGCATGGACACGTATTCCTCGGACATCGACATGTCCATGCTGGACCAGCCGATCTCCACGCCGATGGTGGATATCTTCTTGTCGCCCTGCAGCTTGGCGTAGTACTTGGACCAGTCGGATGTCAGATCGGATTTGCTGAGCACACCGTTGTGCACCATGTCACTCAGATAGTCGATGACCTGCCGGAATTCATCCGTCGTCATGTACGTGGCGACCTTACCGTCCTTGACATAGTAGCCGCTTCTCGTGGCGTCGTTGGACGAGGTGGTTTCGATGCCGAACGAGTTGAGGAACAGGAACGGGGAGAACGATTCGATGACGTTACTGGTGCTCAGCGGACGGAGGATGATGGGGATCTCGTCCGCCTGCCCGTTGCCGTTCGGATCCCGGGTCTTGAACGCGCTCAGTACCTCCATCAGCTCATCCCACGTCTGGGGGACGGCGAGTCCCAGTTTATCCAGCCATGTTTTATTGATCAGCATGATATTCGACGGCGAATCCAGAAGTTTCCCACGATAATTCGGCAGATTATACATCTTGCCGTTCAAGGTCTCCACATATTTTTTAGCCTCAGGTTTGGCATCGAAGAATTTCTCCACATTCGGCATTTCCTTAAGGTGCGGAAGAAGATCCTCGAATTGCCCGCTGAATTTCGCCGTATCACTGGGATTATAGGCGTACAGCGATATATCAGCGACATCGTCGGCCGCCAGGGCCTGGGTTTTCTGATTATTCCAAGTACCTTCGTCCAGCACCTTGATATCAAGATCGACACCCGTCTGCTTTTCGAGTTCCTTCGGCCAATCCATGTTGTTGACACGCATCATTTCGGTGCGCTCATTAATCATGATGGTCACCGGATCATTCGCTCCGCTTGCGCTTTTCGACTCGCAGGCGGCCAACGGCGCCAGCATCGCGATCATTGAAACGAAAGCAATCGTTTTTCTAGTTGTCATGGACATCATTGTTCATTCCTTTACCATGTTCAATATGAACGAATAATTAGTACGATCGTCGCGCATTCATATCCTGCACGTATCCGGTCAGCGTTCGCAGCTTCCCGGAATTTCCGACACCCCTGGCTCGCTGAGGATCTGCACCGAAGTCGCCGGCCCCAACCGCTCCCAGTCGTAGACACTCCAGACCACATGCCCGTTCGCGTCCACTTCCAACAGCTGCGGAGTCTCCCCCTTGTTGCCGCGCGAACACAACACCGTGTTGCCGTTGGCGAGCCTCACGCAAGTCTGGCTGGCCTCCATACGGTATGCGGGATCGACGTCATCCATACGCAGCTGCCACACCGTCTCGCCGGCAGGGGTCACCTCCAACGTGCGGTTCTCCCGTTCCGCACTGATCAGGGTGTTGCCGTTCTTCAGGCGTATGGCGGCCCACGGGCCTGCCACATTGTCATACTGCCAGATCGGATGCATGTCGAGATCGTATTCGACGACCTTCTCCTCGGTCATGTGCGGGACCAGTAGCGTATGGTTCGCGGTATACCGGATCCGGCGGAATTGTCCGTGCACCGATACGGAGGGATCACAGGGAACCTCCATCTCCTTGACGATCCCGCTGGTGGTGCGGTCGATGATCACCGCGCGCGGAGGCCTCCCGTTCACCATCATCAGCAGATGACGGTCGTCGATCGGCTGCACCGCATGGATCTCCGTCCCCGGTTCAGCGTCGTATCGCCAGACCAGACGCTTGTCCGGCGTCACCTCGCCCACCCAGCTCATACGGGAGAACACGATGTTGCCGTTGCGCAGCATCCAGATATCGTCGTATTCCCAGCCCGGTTCCGTGGAATACGTCCAGATGATCTTTCCGCGATCGATCAGCATGATGGTGTTGTATCCCTCGCCGATATACAGCATCGAATAACGGGACAGGCCACCGCCCGGCCGGGCAAGACCCTGCGCATCCGAATCGACCGACCAATCCCGTTCCGGGGGATCCGCCTCCTCCGGACCCCGTTCAGGAACATTTTCCGCGGTGAACAACGGCAATAGCGACATCAATGAATCATTGTCCATGATCTAAAACTCCCCTGCTGAATAATCTTGCGCCCGCGGGATATCCTCACTGCGTATCCCCTGCGAACACACATCACACTAATCGCTCAAGTTACCTTGAGTGCAAGCATCTTCCGCGTGTCGCATAGAAAAAATGATCCTTCGTGCACGACATATCGAATCACCTATCACATCGCATATCGGGTCACACGCCAGAACGCACCCAAAGCCATAGCCGCCGCGTCAATACCGCGTGACAAAATACATCCGACGAGATCCTCATGACACCAACGTCAAATCACATATTAATCAATATATTTACGCACTTTCGCAAGAAAAGGAAATCCAATGGCGGAATCTATTTCAACGATGTCCCGCGTGGCATTGGCCCTGCTGTCCATGCAACGATATTCATGGGAACAGGGAACAGCGATGCAGGCTTTTCTGGAGATGAACCGCATGGACGTGGTCATTCCCATGGCAAAGGAGGCCGCATCCCGGCGGGTCCATGACGGTCGGGTGGCGCAGATCGGAGCGCAGGACGCCGCCACCGATCCATGCGCAGCCGGAGAGCCCCTGATCGAGGCCGCCCGCATGACCCACGACCACGATCTGGCCGACGCCGCCGACGGGCTACTCGTCTGGGCGCTCCACAACGCGCCCCGCAACAGGTCCGGCATCGTCTACCACTTCGCATCCGGCACCGAATTCTGGGCGGACTCCCTGTACATGCTGCCGCCGTTCCTCGCGGCGGCCGGACACCCCGACGAAGCACTGCTCAACTTCCTCGGATATTGGGATGCGCTCTACGACAACGAATCAGGATTGATCAGCCATATGTGGGATGACGGCCGTCAATGCTTCTCCCGTAAGGCCCATTGGGGCACCGGCAACGGCTGGGCGCTCGCGGCGGCCGCCCGCATGCTCGGCGGACTGCTCACCCGGGACCGCTATGCAGCCGGCATCGCCGACATCACGGATCGGGCCACCACGCTATTGGCCGACCTGCTGCGCCATATGCGCCCCGACGGCCTGTTCCACGACATCGTCGACGATCCGTCGACATTCACGGAGACGAATCTTTCGCAGATGACGGCGTACACGATCTACCGAGGCATCCACGACGGCTGGCTGTCCGACGATTGGATGGACGCGGCGGACCGCATGCGCACCGCCGCCGAGCACAAGGTGGACGAATACGGCTTCGTGCACGACGCCTGCGGCGCACCTGGATTCGACGCCCCCGGATTCTCCCCGGAGGCGCAGGCGTTCCACCTCATGATGGAGCACGCCTTCCGCGCGCTCGCCGCATCCCGCTGATCACGGACCCGTCACGCCCAGGACGTCTGGGCATAGGCGACGTTGACGAAGGAGCCGTGG
Source organism: Bifidobacterium amazonense (assembly GCF_018555435.2). Lineage (GTDB taxonomy): Bacteria > Actinomycetota > Actinomycetes > Actinomycetales > Bifidobacteriaceae > Bifidobacterium > Bifidobacterium amazonense. The sequence goes on along the minus strand of NZ_JAFEJT020000062.1, from coordinate 4,201 downwards.
CCTCCAGCCAGACCTTTTTTGCTTCGCCACACGTTCGTTTCGCCGGTGACGCGGATCGTGGCCGTATAACGACCGGCCGGCACCGGCTCGGTCACAAACAGCGGCCCGTCGTACGCATGCGTCGCATAGGTATCGAACAGATGCGACATGATCGTCGCGCCGTTCTCACCAGTGACGGCGAGACGGCCGTAACCGCAATCCGGCCCGCGATGTCCATACAGGTGCAGCCGCCCCGGTCCGTCGACGATCTCGAACGCGAACGAGGTTCCGGCGTCCGGCCGATCCGCGTACAGGTCGATGGCGATGCGCTCGCCCTGCGCGATGACGGATTCGCCGGTGCCGATGTCCCACATCGGCCAGCATCGCGGCAATGACAGCCTCGGCGGCTCGACGTCCCCGATTCCGGCGGCATCATCGTCTATCCGCAACGGCAGCCATACCAGACTCGCGCAGGATCGCTGGTGCGGGCTCGACCAACGGTCGCCGATGTATACCAGTTCACTGCCATGCGCAGTTTCCACGGGCAGCACGAAGCAGCATTGCGTGTTCCAGGTATCGGTGCCCTCCGGCGCGATCAGGCCGCGATATGTCCACGGCCCGGCGGGATCGGATGCGGTGAAGTAGAAGTTGTCGTTGCGGCCCCAACCGGTCAGATGGGACATGAGCAGATAGTAGATATCGCCCACCCGGGTCATCGTCGGAGACTCGCCGTAGGGCTCTAGCGATTCCGGATGAATCAGTTCCGCAGACAGATAATCGTCGGCGAGTCGATAGATCGCACCACCGTGCAGCAGCAGGTACCCGGCACCATCGTCGTCTTGGAACACGCCCATATCCCACATACGGATCGGCTCGTTGCCGCACAGCACCGGGCCCACCAGACGGTATTCGCCCGCGACGCTGTCGGATACCGCCATCAGGATCATGGGATCGGTATGCGCGATGTTGTCCGAATGCATGAACATCACGTACAGACCCGTCTTCGGGCATCGCATGACCTTGGCTCGCTCTCCTGCTCGTCCCGGACCTAGACGGCCGGCTTGCTGGCAAGACAGGACGATGCGTTCGAAATGCCAGTCGGTCAGGTTCTTTGACGAATAGCAGGCGAATCCTTCGAATTCCTTGCTTGCATCGTTCCGGTACTCGCCGAACATGTAGTACGTGCCATGTTCCCTGACGACGCCCGGAGCATGGGCGTTCACAGGCTCCCCTCGATCGTCAAACCATGGCACGCCGTTGTATATTATGCCCATCGCATGATCCCTCTCGCTTCGATCTGACGCTCACGGTGCGGTCTCCACTGATCCGCAAGCCATGAACTTGGCTTCATGCTAGCCGCTTAAGTTATCTTGAGCACAAGGGCTTTCGGTGTGTCGATACGTATCAAAAAACGGGATGGACATGCTCGTCCATCCCGTCGACAGCCGCTGGGCACAGTCGGACAATCCTCTCGAAAGGCTCGTCACGCGTCGAACACGGCGTTGCGGTAGTCACCCCAGTCGGGTTTGCTACCACCGTGCTCGTAATACTCATCCAGATCGCCGTAGAAATGCAGCTTGCGCAAAATATGAGCATGCGCTTCGGCCAGCTCACGCTGCTTGCGTTCCAGCTCGGCGCGATGGTCACGCAGCAGCTGCACCATATCGCCGATATGGTGCTCCTCGTCGACCTCGTATCCGAAGAACCGCTGCAGGTCGCCTATCGACATGCCGGCGTGCTTGAAACAGCAGATAGTGCGTAGACGATGCAGATGCCCTTCCCGATACACCCGTCGTCCGGACGGCGCGCGACCGACGTCATACAGCAGGCCGATCTCCTCGTACCAGCGCAATGTCGACGGCTCCATGCCGAACATGGCGCACACTTCGCGGATCGAATACATACGCTCTACAGCGGCACGTTCCGACGAATCGTCGGCATTCGCAACAGCCATGCCACCATCCTCCTTTTGCCTCATGGTTCCGTTCATCCAGCCACCGATGCACGTACATACCGAATACCGAATACGCCGAAGCGGACGGCCGCGAATTCCCAGGAGAGGAGAAAAATTCGCAACCGTCCGCAACGGTCCCCATCAGGGGATGCGCCGTTGCCGTCGATGAACCAGCAATGACGCAAGCATCACTTCATGTACTGGTCGTACCACTTCTGCCAGATCTCGACGTTCTGGTCGATGTTGTACGTCTTCAGGTTCTTCACGTACGCGTTCCACTGGTCGTCCGAAACGCCCTTGCCGTCATTGATCCACTTGACGATGACCGGCACCGCGTAGTTGATCATCGTTGCGCCGTTGTTCGACAGGGTCACGCGATCCTCGTCGTTCGGGGTGACGTATCCGGGAATCACATCCTTGGTCTTGTCGACGTGGGAGAGCTGCTCGTCGTAGACCTTGCCCTCCTCGGCCTTGCGGGTGTCCTCCTCGGGGGCGTTCGCGATCTCGACATCGTCGGGGATCCAGCAGCCGCAGTGCTCCTTGATGCCGGGCAGCTGCGCGTCGTTGTAGAGCTTCGTCCACTCGTCGCTCATCGTGTACGTGCTGCCATCCTTCTTCCAATACTTGGAATCGCCGTAGTACTGCTTGACCGAGAACTCCTCGGAGTACATCGCATTGATCACCTTGAGGATCTTGTCCATGCGGGGGGAATCCTTCTTCACCGCGACCGCGTTCGCCGTGTAGTTGTTCTGCGAGGAATCCCACGTCACCTCATCAGAGGACACGCCCGGGGCGGCCGGAACCGGAATGGACACGTACTCGTCCGGCACGGACATATCCATGCTGGACCAGCCGAACTCCATGCCGACCGTGTTGATCTTGCCGTCGCCCTTGAGCTTGGCAGAGTACTTCGACCAATCGGAGGTCAGGTCGTTCTTGTTGAGTACGCCCTTGTTCACCATCTCGCTGAGGAAATCAATCACCTGGCGGAACTCATCGGTCGTCAGGTAGGTGCCGACCTTGCCGTCCTTGACGTAGTATCCGGAACGGGTCGCGTCGTTCATCGCCGTGGTCTCGATGCCAAACGAGTTGAGGAACAGGAACGGCGAGTTGGAGCCCATGATGTTGCCGGTGCTCTGCGGAAGCGCGAGGTACGGCACTTCGTCGGCCTTGCCGTTGCCGTTCGGGTCCTTGGTCTTGAACGCCACCAGCACGTTCATCAGGTCGTCCCATGTCTTGGGGACTTCAAGGCCGAGCTTGTCGAGCCACGCTTTGTTGATAAGCATGATGTTGGCCGGGGAGTCGAGCAGCTTGCCGCGGTAATTCGGCAGGTTGTACATCTTGCCGTTCAACGTCTCGACGTACTTCTTCGCCTCGGGCTTCGAGTCGAAGAACTTCTTGACGTTCGGCATCTGGTCGAGGTGCGGCAGCAGATCCTCGAACTGCGTGTTGAACTTCGCGGTGTCGCTGGTGCTGTAGGCGAACAGTGAGATGTCAGCGATGTCGTCGGCCGCAAGAGTCTGAGACTTCTGGTTGTTCCAAGTGCCCTCCTCGAGGGCCTGCACCTTGATCTTGACGCCGGTCGCCTTCTCCAGCTCCTTCGGCCAGTCCATCTTGGTGACCTTCTGCATATCGGAACGCTCGTTGATCAGGATCGTCACCGGATCGTCTGCGGAACCGGCGGTATCGGATCCACAGGCCGCAAGCGGTGCCAGCATCGCGACCGCCGACGCCGCGGCGATAGCCATTTTCATGGATGCTCTTGTTCTGGACATGGTTGTTCTCCTTCATCGGATACGACTGGTCGAACCGGCACATCAACAACGTTGCGATTGCATCGGTTCGGCATCATCGTCAATGCCGTTTCCTGATTGGGTTTTCTTCTTCTCGATCGATTGGTTCCCATTATGCCGGAAACCCCGTTCCCGTTCCATTTTTTTGACAGATTTGCCAAATCCTCCGGGAGCACACAACCTCATATCCGCACACAAAAAACGGGACGGACGATGTTCGTCCATCCCGTTTTCCATCGTGTCACGGCAATCGCGTACACGCCCGAACGCACCGCCATGCGCCGCCCGCCCCTCTATCGCAGCACATTCATAGAGCTTTCTGGCCGGCGCATGGCGCTCGTCAGACCATTACGACCGGACGAGTTCGGCGCGCCAGATGTTGACGTAGGAGTCGGTGCCGCCACGGCGGACGCTGTTCTTTTCGATCCATAGGCCGGTCTCGCCGAGCGCCTGCACGTCGACCTGGTACCGTCCG
>NZ_JAFEJT020000061.1 GCF_018555435.2 Bifidobacterium amazonense | reverse complement strand
GGCTGCTGGAACGCGAGGGGGCGGTGCACCCTGAGGTCGCCCGGCAGATGGCCGCTGCGACCGCGCGGCTGTACGCGCAGCCGGAATACGGCGACCGGGTCATCATCATCGAACGTCATGGTCGGTCTCCTTCAATAAAAATCCCTCCCGCCCGGCGGGAGGGATTTTTATTGAAGGAGACCGACCATGACGTTCGATGATGATGACGTGACGCGACGCTGCGACGGGCTCGCCGCGGACATCCTGCGCCGCTGCGAGGAGCGCGGGCTGAGGATCGCCGCAGCGGAGTCGCTGACCGGCGGACTGCTCGCCGACGCGTTCGTGCGCATTCCCGGCGCGTCCAACGTGTTCCTCGGCTCCGCGGTCACCTACGACATCCGCGCCAAGGCGTCGGTGCTGGGCGTGGATCGCGGGCTGCTGGAACGCGAGGGGGCGGTGCACCCTGAGGTCGCCCGGCAGATGGCCGCTGCGACCGCGCGGCTGTACGCGCAGCCGGAATACGGCGACCGGGTCATCGGACTGTCCACCACCGGCGTGGCTGGGCCGGGACCCGACGGCGACAAGCCGGCCGGGCTCGTCTACATCGGACTTGCGCTGCCGGGCGTCCTTGACGAGGACGGACACGGCCGCGAAGTCTGGAAGGAGCTGCGTCTGAACGGCACCCGCGAGCAGGTGCGCCGTCTCACCGTATTGCGCGTTTTGGAAAACCTGAGCCTATTTACAGCAAGTTCTCAGGAATAATGCCGCGGCGCGTGTGTTGAAGATAGTGGACACACGAAACGTCGAGGAGCACCTAAGGAGGGTTGCGATGGAAACGATGACCCGCAGCGCACAGACGATCAATGTCGAGGAGATCAGCCCGGTGGCGGCCCGTCCGGGAAGCGCGCGCATGCGCGACCTCACTCCGGCGCAGCGCAGGGCGGTGATGTTCGCCCAGCAGCAGGTGCTGGCCGCCCGCGCCGCCAAGAAGGCCAATGACGAGCGAAAGGCGGCCCTGAGCCGCATGTGGCAGGAGGAGGACTCGGAACCGCATGTCAGGAGCGCGTCCCGCACCATGCGCGACACGCCGGCGGAATCCCGGGACGTGTCGTTGCGCGAGGCCATCGGCCATGTGCTGCGCGAACTGCGCACGCGCGACCGCAAGACCCTGCGCGAGGTGAGCGAAAAGGCCGGCGTGTCGCTCGGATACCTGTCCGAGGTCGAGCGCGGACAGAAGGAGGCCAGCTCCGAACTGCTCAGCTCGATCGCTGAGTCGCTTGGAGTGAGCACCGCGCAGATGCTGCGCATGGTGGCCGACTATCTGGATTCGGTGGACGCCGCGTAGCGCGATCGGCGTGCCGCAGAGCCTGCATCGAGGATATGGATATGGATGCGGCCCGTTGCCGGGAGGACCGGCGGCGGGCCGCATCCGTCGTTATCGGCTGGGCGTATGCGTCCTGCCGGACGCGATCGCGACCGGACGGCTGTAGACTGGGGCATCGTGAAGGAACGGGAATTCTGGCAGCTGATCGAGGAAGTGTTCGGACGGGGATATGGCAGGAGTCTGGCCCGCGACCAGGATCTGCCCAGATTGGGTGGCATGACGGCGGCCGAGGCTCTCGCCGCCGGGGAGCAGCCGCGCGTGGTGTGGAACGTGCTGTGCGATCAGATGGACGTGCCGGATTCGCGTCGATGGGGCGCCGATCATGCGGCGCCGCCCCTGCCGGTCGGGTTTGGCGGCGGGCGTGAGACACGCGCGGACTGATCTCGACGCGGCGTCCGTCAAGACACGCGGTTCGAACAAATGTTCGTCGTATGGGGTATGGTTATCCACAGTGACGGTCCACCGGCATACGGGGGCTCGGATGGTGCGATCGGCCGCAAACCCTGACATTGCAAGGCATTAAGGGGTGTGCGACGCGCCCGGAGCCGAGTATTCGACCACAGGGGTCGATCCGGCTTGCATGCCGGTCGGCCGGCCCGTAGCGTGAACGGTGAACCGGACGCACACGACAATAAGGAGCGGAACATGGCACAGCAGACGGCCGCGGCGGCGAAGAAAACGCCCGACACGAAGCCCGGCATCGATCCCCGGCGGCAGGCGGCGCTGGACACGGCGCTGGCCCAGGTCGAGAAAAGCTTCGGCAAGGGCTCGGCGATGAGGCTGGGCGACCGGCCCGAACAGAACGTCGAGGTCATTCCCACCGGATCGCTGGCGCTCGACATGGCGCTCGGCATCGGCGGTCTGCCCAAGGGGCGCATCGTCGAGATCTACGGTCCGGAATCCTCCGGCAAGACCACGCTGGCCCTGCACGTGGTCGCGAACGCGCAGAAGGCCGGCGGCGTGGCCGCCTTCATCGATGCGGAGCACGCGCTCGACCCGGTGTACGCGCGCAAGCTCGGCGTCGACACCGATTCGCTCATCGTCTCCCAGCCCGACAACGGCGAGCAGGCGCTCGAGATCGCCGACATGCTCATCCGATCCGGCGCACTGGACGTCATCGTCATCGACTCGGTCGCGGCTCTGGTGCCGAAGGCCGAGATCGACGGCGACATGGGCGACAGCCACGTGGGCCTGCAGGCCCGGCTTATGAGCCAGGCGCTGCGCAAGATGACCGGCGCGCTGGCGCAGGCCGGCACCACGGCCATCTTCATCAACCAGCTGCGCGAGAAGATCGGCGTGTTCTTCGGCAGCCCGGAGACCACCACCGGCGGCAAGGCGCTGAAGTTCTACGCGTCGGTGCGCCTCGACATCCGCCGCATCCAGACCATCAAGAACGGCGAGGACGCCATCGGCAACCGCACCAAGGTCAAGGTGGTCAAGAACAAGATGGCCCCGCCGTTCAAGTCGGCCGAATTCGACGTGCTGTACGGCGAGGGCATCTCGACGGAGGGTTCGGTGCTCGACATGGCGCTGCAGTGCAACGTCGTCAAGAAGTCCGGCTCGTGGTTCACCTACAACGGCGACCAGCTCGGACAGGGCCGCGAGAACGTGCGCAAGTTCCTGCGTGACAACCCGGACGTCACCCATGAGATCGAGAACAAGGTCAAGGTCGAATTCGGCCTGATCCCCGCCGAGGACCAGTTCGCCGAAGGCGAGGGGGTCGGCGCCGACGCCGAGGGCGCCGCCAAGGATACGGCTGCACCGGCCGCGCAGGACAAGGCCGGCAAGGCCGATCCCAAGGCGTGACGGTCCGGCGATGATCAGTGCGGAGGAGTTCCTGCGCGCCCATCCCGTCGGGCCGGAGGCGGACGCCGCCGCGCCGGCGGAAAGCCGTGGCGGCGGCCGGGCCCGTCTCCCGATGCGTTCGCGTTCGTCGTGGTCCGTGCGTGGCGTGGACGATCCGATGGACGTGGACGCCTGCCGCGAGGCGGCGCTGCGGCTGTTGGACGCCGCGCCCCGTTCCTCGGGAACGCTGCGGGAACGTCTGACCGACAGGGGATATGACGCCGACGTGGTGGAAGCCGTCATCCTGCGGTTGGCACAGGTGCGGCTGATCGACGACGAGGCGTATGCCAGATCGGCCGTGCGCTACTGTGCCGCGCGTCTCATGGGCGGCAGGGGAGCGGCGGCGGAGCTCGCTCGCCGCGGCGTGGATCGTGGCATGGCGCAGCGGATCGTGACGCAGGCCGAATCGGAAGGCGTGTTCGAGGAGGCGGCATGGGAGCTGGGCCGCCGATACGCCGCGAAGACGGAGGGCATGGATCCCGAACGCCGTAGACGCCGCTTCTGGGCGGCCGGCGGGCGCAAGGGACACGCCCCGGATGTGCTGCGGCGTGTCGCGCAGGAGCTGTTCTGACACCGTTCCCCGACGTCCGAACTCCTGCGATGTCGGTTACGCGATGCCGTTTCGCGATGCCGGCGCGGGAAAAAGAAAAATGAGACCCCTTATACCCCGGGTTCTGTCACGCCGCGGATGCGGCGCGGACGGCCATCCATCTCGACCTGACGTCGCCGTCAGGCTCCAGCAGCCTACCCGAAGGCATTGGGCGAGCAGCCCTCAAGCGCCTTCTGCTTGGCCTTGCTCCCGATGAGGCTTGCCATGCGGCCTGCCGTTGCCGGAGGCCCGGTGGTCTCTTACACCGCCGTTTCACCCTTACCAGCCGAAGCTGGCGGTCTGTTCTCTGCTGCGCTATCTCTCAGGTCACCCTGGGCGGACGTTATCCGCCATCGTGCTCTGCGGAGCCCGGAAGTTCCTCAGTCCGGCGGAACCGGACCGCGGCCGTCAAGGGGTCTCAAGCGCACCATAATACACGACGGCGCGCCGACGCCGTCCGCGACGCCCCGGCCGCACGGAACAAACCCATGCAAGCACGGCGACGTTACCGGAACATGAGGGAAACACGCATTTTTCTTCGGGCGAGTTCCCCGTTGTTTGCCTGTTGTTCGGCTACAATAAAACATACCGACGGCGAAGTCGCCGCCGGACCGCAAATAGCGGGTAACACCGCTTGAGTCATAGGAGGTCCACATGGAAATCGTCGTTACCGGACGCCACACGCAAGTCAAGCAGAGGTTCCGTGATGTCGTCGAAAGCAAGATGAATCGTGTGACCGCTATCGCTCCGGACGCCCAGCGCGCGCAGATCGTGCTGACGCACGAGGGCAACCCGCGTCAGGCCGATACGGCCAAGCGCGTGGAAATCACCGTCATCGCCGGCAGCACCGTGGTGCGTGCCGAGGCTTCGAGCACCGACGAGTTCAGCGCGCTCGACATGGCGCTGGACAAGCTGACGCTGCGTCTGCGCCGCACGCGTGACCGTCGCAAGGATCACCGCCGCGGCTACACGAACCCGGTTCCGGTCGACATGGGCGTGGTCGAGCCCGAGGCCGAGGAGGAGGCTCCCGAGGAGGAGCCGAACAACAGCCCCGCCGCCGCGGTCGCATCCGACCTCGGCCCGGGCGAGTCGGTGGAGGTGCAGGTCGGCGACACTCCGATCGTCATCCGTCGCAAGCTGCACATCGCCGAACCGATGACCATCGACGAGGCTCTGTACGAGATGGAGCTGATCGGCCATGACTTCTTCCTGTTCGTCAACAAGGAGACCGGCCGCCCGTCCGTCGTCTACCACCGCCATGGCTGGAGCTACGGCGTGTTCGAGATCGACACTCCGGAGAACGTGCAGAAGTGAGACACGCCGCCGTCGCGCGGCATAGGGCCGTGACACGGCAATGATCGAGGCAAGGGCCCGTGTGGAGGCAATGTCCGCCACGCGGGCCCTTTCGTGCGCGAAAACGGACAATCCCGGCGAAAATCGGCGTGTCCGCGTATTATGAACGAAGTTTGTGCCCGACTTGCACGAGGTTGGGCTATGCTCGTTTACGGTAACAAACTCTACAGGGAGCAAAACGTGGTAGATATCGTTGACAAGGCCCTTCGCATGGGCGAAGGCCGTCAGATCAAGAAGCTCGAAGGCGTGGCGAAGGCGGTGAACGCCCTCGAGGACGAGATTTCGGCCCTCAGCGACGAGGAGCTCAAGGGCCAGACGGCCAAGTTCAAGCAGCAGCTGGACAACGGCAAGAAGCTCGACGACATCATGCCCGAGGCGTTCGCCACCGTGCGCGAGGTCTCCAAGCGCACGCTCGGCCAGCGCCACTTCGACGTGCAGCTCATGGGCGGCGCCGCCCTGCACTGGGGCAACATCGCCGAAATGAAGACCGGCGAGGGCAAGACCCTCGTCGCCACCCTGCCGAGCTACCTCAACGCGCTCGAGGGCAAGGGCGTGCACGTCGTGACCGTCAACGACTACCTGGCCAGCTACCAGAGCGAGCTCATGGGCCGCATCTACCGGTTCCTGAACATGTCGGTCGGCTGCATCATCACCGAGCAGAAGCCGCCGGAACGCCGCAAGCAGTACAACGCCGACATCACGTACGGCACCAACAACGAGTTCGGCTTCGACTACCTGCGTGACAACATGGCGTGGGAGAAGAGCGAGCTCGTCCAGCGTGGCCACCACTTCGCCATCGTCGACGAGGTCGACTCCATCCTCATCGACGAGGCGCGTACGCCGCTGATCATCTCCGGTCCGGCCGAGGGCGACGTGACCCGCTGGTACCGCCAGTTCGCGCGCCTCGTGCCGAAGCTGACCCGAGACGAGGACTACGAGGTCGACGAGAAGAAGAAGGTCGTCGGCATTCTCGACCCGGGCATCACCAAGGTCGAGGACTTCCTCGGCATCGACAACCTGTACGAGCCGAACAACACCGCGCTCATCGGCTACCTGAACAACGCCATCAAGGCCAAGGAGCTGTTCCTGCGCGACCGCGACTACGTCGTGACCAACGGCGAGGTGCTCATCGTCGACGAGCATACCGGCCGCATCCTGCCGGGCCGCCGCTACAACGAGGGCCTGCACCAGGCCATCGAGGCGAAGGAAGGCGTCGAGGTCAAGGCCGAGAACCAGACCTTCGCGACCATCACGCTGCAGAACTACTTCCGCATGTACGACAAGCTCGCCGGCATGACCGGTACCGCCGAGACCGAGGCCGCCGAGTTCATGGGCACCTACAAGCTCGGCGTGCTGCCGATCCCGACCAACAAGCCGATGATCCGCAAGGATCAGGACGACCTGATCTTCCGCACCAAGAAGGAGAAGCTGGCGGCCATCGTCAAGGACGTCGCCAAGCGTCACCACAAGGGCCAGCCGGTGCTGCTGGGCACCGCGTCCGTCGAATCCTCCGAGGTCGTCTCCACGCTGCTCGACGTGGCGAAGATCCCGCATCAGGTGCTCAACGCGAAGCAGCACGACAAGGAAGCGGCCGTCGTGGCCGTCGCCGGCCGCAAGGGCGCCGTCACCGTCGCCACCAACATGGCCGGCCGTGGTACCGACATCATGCTCGGCGGCAACGTCGAGTTCCTCGCCGACGCCAAGCTCAAGTCCGAAGGCTATTCGCCGGAGGACACGCCGGACGAGTACGAGAAGCGTTGGCCGGGCACCCTCGCCGAGATCAAGGCGCAGGTCAAGGACGAGCACGAGGAGGTCGTCGAGCTCGGCGGTCTGTACGTGCTCGGCACCGAACGCCACGAGTCCCGCCGTATCGACAACCAGCTGCGCGGCCGTTCCGGCCGTCAGGGCGACCCGGGCGAGTCCCGCTTCTACCTGTCGCTGGAAGACGACCTGATGCGCCTGTTCAACACGCAGCTCGTCGCCCGCGTCATGGCCAAGGGCATGCCGGAAGGCGAGCCGATCGAGTCCAAGAGCGTCTCCAAGGGCGTGCGCACCGCGCAGAAGGCCGTGGAGTCCCGCAACTTCGAGATCCGTAAGAACGTCCTCAAGTACGACGACGTGATGAACAAGCAGCGCACCGTCATCTACTCCGAGCGCCAGGCCGTGCTGCAGGGCGAGGACATCCACGAGGACATCGAGCGCTTCTTCGCCGACACCGTCGAAAGCTACATCAAGGGCGCCAACAACGGCTCCGAGAAGCCGAAGGATTGGGACTGGGAGGGTCTGTTCAAGGCCCTGCGCACCGTGTTCCCGATCGAGTTCGACGTCGAGGCCGCCAAGGACGCCGCGGGCAAGGCCAAGGGCGAGAAGGCCGTCGAGGCCGTGCGCGACGCGATCGTCGAGACCATCAAGACCGAGTACGCCAAGTTCGAGGAGAAGGTCGGCTCCGAGGGCCTGCGCCAGCTCGAACGCCGCGTCGTGCTCGCCGTGCTCGACCGCAAGTGGCGCGAGCACCTGTACGAGATGGACTACCTCAAGGACGGCATCGGCCTGCGCGGCATGGGCCAGCGCGACCCGCTGGTCGAATACCAGCGCGAAGGCTACCAGATGTACAACTCGATGATCGAGGCCATCAAGGAGGAGAGCGTCCAGCTGCTCTTCCACGTGGACGTCGAGCAGGTCGCCCGTACCGAGGACGTGACCACCGAGTCCGATGAGGACCAGGCGGTCGACCAGGCCGAGGCCGCCATCGGCATCGACGGCGCCGAAGACCAGGCCGAGGCCGCCGACGAGGCGTCCTCCGTGACCTCCGAGCCGAGCGAGGACGAGAATGACGAGGCCGACGAGGAGCAGGCCGCCGCCATCGCCGAGGCCGCGAAGGAATCCGAGGCCGGCGAGGCGTCCGCCCCGGTGGTGGTCGGCCCCGCGCCGATCAGCCACGCCGAAGGCAAGGTGCCGGCCAACAAGCGTCCGAAGAGCGAGGAGCTCAAGACGCCGTGGGCCGACGGCCGCACCTTCCCAGGCACGCCGAAGAACGCGCAGTGCCCGTGCGGTTCCGGCCGCAAGTACAAGATGTGCCACGGCCAGAACGAGCAGTGACATGCCCCGTCCGTCGGCGCTGATCTGACGGAACGATGAACGAGAGGCTCTTCCCAACGGGAGAGCCTCTCGTCGTTTCCGCGGTCGTTTTGCTATATGGAAGATCGGACTGGACGAAACGGGCGGCCATTACAATAAGCGACGATACATATATACAGCCGGCGCAAGGGCGCCAAGGAGGCATCATGGCAGAGATCACATGGAAGTCGATTCTCACCAAGCTGGTCGGGGGAGACCATCTGAGCGCGGAGGAATCGGAGTGGTTCGTCGATGACCTGATGCAGGGCAATGCCGCCCCCGCCGCCGTAGGCGCGGCGCTTGCCATGCAGCAGCAGCTGGGACTGACCGCCGAGGAGGTGTCGGGCGCGGCCAAGGCCATGGTGGCGCATGCCGTGCCGCTGCACGTTTCCGGCGAGACCACCGACATCGTCGGCACCGGCGGCGACGGCTTCGCCACCGTGAACCTGTCCACGATGGGTTCGGTCGCCGCCGCCGCGGCCGGTGTGAAGATCGTCAAGCACGGCAACCGCGCGGCGTCGTCGAAGTGCGGCGCGGCCGACGTGCTCGAGGCGCTCGGCCTGCCGCTCGACCTTGCGCCCGAGGCCGTGGGCGAGGTCGGCGACGAGGTGGGCATCACCTTCGCGTTCGCCCGCACGTTCCATCCGGCCATGCGCTTCGTCGGCCCGATCCGTGCCGCGCTTGGCATCCCGTGCGTGTTCAACGTGCTCGGACCGCTCACCAATCCGGCCAAGCCCGCGCACGTCGCCATCGGCTGTGCGAACCGCCGCATGAGCCCGATCATGGCCGCCGTCTACGCGGCGAACGGCCAGTCCGGCATGGTGTACACCTCGCATGAGGGCATGGACGAGCTGGCTCCGACCGGCCCGGTGTCCGTCTGGGAGATCCGCGACGGCAAGGTGAGCGAAACCGAATTCGATCCGACCGTCGAGCTGGGTCTGGCGAAGATCGACGTCGCCGATCTCAAGGGCGACGAGCCGGAGGTCAACGCCGCGGCATTCCGCGACTTCGTGGCCGGCAAGGACATTCCCGCCCGCACCACCGCGCTGCTCAACGCCGCGTCCGCGATCGTGGCCGACGGCCATCTGGTCGGCGACGGCACGCTGGGGGAGCGCTTCAAGCAGGCCTATGCGCTGGCCGAGCAGACCGTGGATTCCGGCAAGGCCGAGGCGCTGCTGGATCAGTGGATCGCCGCCGCGAAGGCCAAGAAGGCGTGATCCGATTTTTCACATGGGTTGATTGACGTGGGGTCGACCGTATCGATACGGTCGACCCCACGTCGTCTGTCTGCCCGATGCGCTCATGCATGCGCATCGGATACTAGACGCGCGCGCCGTCGTCGGTATAGCCGTCGCGCGTCTGCGTATGCCCCTTGTGCTGCACGATGAGCCCCGCGCCGCCGATGACGGCGCACGCGCCGAACACCGTGCCCAGCAGGGCGGCCAGCGTCGGCATGAACACGCTGGCAATCACTCCGGCGATGCCGGCCACCAGCAGGATCCAGAACACCAGCTTCGCCGGTTTGACCGGGCCGATGCTGGGGTTCGGCGGCGTGAAGTCGTCGCCGTAGCGGTCCATCACGTCGTCCGCGTCCAGCCAGCTGGAGCTCGTGTTGTCGCGAGGCCCCCGTATCCGCTGATTCAGCGGCTTGAGGTCATCGGTGAACACGCCGTTGTCCAGATCGTTGACGGAGACCAGCTTCTCCTTCTCCTTGCGTTGCGCGTGACGTTCGAAGCGTCGCGCGCTGCGGGAGTGCTCCACGTCCTTGAGCTCGTCGGCGTGCGCCTCGGCGAACGCGGCCCACGCCCCGTCCAGATCGTCGCCGCCATTCGGCGTGGGGTTTGGGCGTTCGTCGCCGCCGTTGCTATTGTTGAGGTCAGTCATACCCACTACTGTAATCAGCGGCAAAGCCAAGCTTTGGAAAGGAGCGCCGTCATGCTCTACTGGTTCTTCGTCAAGGTGTTCGGCCCCATCGCACGCCATCGTCTCGGGCCCAGCGTGACCGGCAGGGAGAACATTCCACGTCACGGCGGCGCGATCATCGCGGCGAACCACCTGGCCGTCATCGACGATGCGCTCATCCCGATCACCTGCCCGCGCATGGTGCACTTCATGGGCAAGGCCGAATACTTCGAGGGAAAAGGCATCAAGGGCAAGTTCAAGAAGTGGTGGTTCACGTCCGTGGGCGTGTTCCCGGTGGACCGTTCCGGCGGCTCCAAGTCGCTCGGCGCGCTGGAGCACGCCCGCGAGATCATCGAGGCCGGACACCTGTTCGGCATCCACATCGAAGGCACGCGCAGCCCCGACGGCAAGCTGTACAAGGGACACACCGGCGCGGCCCGTCTCGCGTTCGAAACCGGCTGCCCGATCGTGCCGACCGCGATCATCGGCTCGCGCGAGCTGCAGGAACCCGGCACGGTGATCCCGGCCAAGGGCAGGACGCAGGTGATCTACGGCAAGCCGATTCCCGTCGCCAAGAAGCTCGACGTGACGCACGACGAACTGCGCGAGCTCACCGATCGCGTGACGCGTGAGATCCAGGCCATGAGCGGCCAGGAATACGTCGACGAGTACGCGCAGAAGGTCAAGGAGCAGCTCAAGGCGCAGCAGCAGGCGGCGCAGGGCGAGTAAGCGTGTAGGACGGCGTCCCTGACTCTTCTTCATGGAAGAGCGGGGTACGGAACCCGTCCGAGTGGAAAGGGTTGCGTCCAAGCCACGATGAGGGGATTCGGACGCAACCCTTTCCTGATATCGGAGCATGATGCGGCAGATGATGCCCTCTCCACTGTAACCGGTTTCATTTCTGAATTGAAATTATCATTCGATAAGCGTATATTATAAGTAATTCTTGTGCTGAAACTAGTTACAGATATCGGGTATTCGACTATGACCACGGATATGGAGCGACGATGAGTGAGATGCAATCCGAACCGGCGGCGGATCCACGGCATGTGGTGACTGGCCGCAAGGGGCCGGCGAAAACCGCCGGTGCGAACATCCGCGACATCGCGGCGGCGGCCGGGGTCTCCGTCGCCACCGTCTCGCGCGTGATGCGCGGCAACGTGAAGGTCTCCGACGCCACCAAGGCCAAGGTCGAACAGGCCGTCAACGCACTTGGCTACGTGCCCAACGCGCATGCCCGGGCGCTGACCACTCCGCCCAATTCGGTGACGTTGGTGCTTCGCTCGATCAGGGGCGGCACCTATGGCGACATGGTCGGCGAGCTTGCGCATGAGGTGGTTCGCCGTGGCATGGCATGCCGGCTCATCGCGACGGGCGGATCGGCCCAGGTCGATGCCCATGCGGTGCTTACCGATCTGCTGGCCCAGCGGCCGCGCGTGGCGATCGTCATGGCCGACGACGATCCGGGCGCCATCACCGACGACGAACTCAACGGCTATGCCGACCGCTTCGAGTCCATGGGCACCACGCTGGTCGCGTTGGCCCGGCCGCGCTGCGCCCTGTCCGAACGCATCCGCGTGGTCGACTACGAGAACGAGCCCGGCATGTACAAGATGACCCGATACCTGCTGTCCATGGGACACCGTGACATGCTGTATGTGGGCAAGCGCGCGCATTCCGAGATCTTCGCGGCCCGGTACCGTGGATTCCTGCGTGCCTTGCGCGAGGCGGGAATCCGTCATGACGAGGCATCGGATCTGGTGTACGATCCGGTGCGCTATTCCGACACCGCGCGCATCGTCTCCCGGTACCGGGATGGATCGCCGTTCACCGCGGTGGTCGGCGCCACGGATATGCTGGCGCTCGATGCCATCAATGCCCTCAGGTCATTGGATGTTTCCGTGCCGCAGCAGATATCGGTCGCCGGATTCGACGACATGCCCCTGTCGGACGAGCTGGTCGTCCCTCTGACCACCGTGCATATATCATTCGCCGAAATGGGCGTGGCCGCCGTCCGTCTCGGACTCGATGGTGGAGGCGACATCATGATGCCGTCCGAACTCGTGATCCGGGAATCCGCGATGCCCGCATCCGACCGTCGCTAAAGGCCGGAAGATTCGACGATCGTTTTTCCTGCTCCCCTCATGGGCGGGAGCACCGGTCGAACGCACCCCTCACGGCAGATGCGGCGCAACGTTCCGACCCTGTCACCATGGAACGCCATAGACAAAGACAAAGGAGTCTGACGACATGCCAATCCATCCGATCGCCCGCGCGACGGGCTGCACCATCCTTCCCGGCATACTGGAACGGGAACGGTCCGTCTCCATCGTCGATTACGGAGCATCGCCGCAAGCCGATCCGGTCGCCAACACCGCGGCGATCAACCGGGCCATCGCCGACATGGCGGAGCGGGGCGGCGGCGAGATCGTCGTGCCCGCCGGCCGGTTCACCGTGTACACGATCGTCCTGCGCAGCCGGGTGAACGTGCGGTTGGACGCCGGCGCCGTGGTGGCGGCCGCCGAGCCCGACCCTGATGGGGGAGGCAACTATCTGGAGCCGGAGACCAACCCGTATGTCGGACTGCAGGACCACGCGCACTCCTACCTGCGCAACTGCCTCGTGTGGGGCGATCATGTGCATGACGTCATGATCCACGGCGAGGGGCGGTTCGACGGCAGCCGTGTGGACCCGAAAACCGGAGTGCGGCATGAGGTGCTGCGGCGCGGCGATCCCGAGATGCCGGAACGTCGGGACTCGCACGGCCATCGGGGCGTCTGGTTCGGTAACAAGGGCATCGCGCTGCTCGACTGCGAACGCGTGGCGCTATGCGGGTTCGAGATGCTCATGTGCGGCCACTTCGCCATCATCGCCACGGGTTCGAACGATCTGCTGATCGACGGACTGACCATCGACACCAACCGCGACGGCATCGACATCGACGCGTCGACGGACGTCACCGTGCGTGGCTGCCGCGTCAACGCCGCGCACGACGATGCGATCGTCGTCAAATCGTCGTACGGTGCGCGCCGGTTCCAGCGTGCCGAGAACATTCTGATCGAGGACTGTCTCGTCAGCGGCTGCGACATGGGATCGGCGCTCGCCGGACTCCCGTCCCGCGACTGTCCGGTAGCCGATCCGGGGTGCCCTCCCATCGGACGCGTCAAACTCGGCACCGAGGCGACCTGCGGCTACGATCGGGTGACGATCCGCCGCATCCGGTTCGAACGGTGCATGGGCGTGGCCGTCGAGGCGACGGATGGCGTGGACGCGAGCAACATCGTGATCGAGCATTGCGTGATGGAGGACGTCACCGCATGCCCGATCTTCATCCGCACCGGTGACCGGGCGCGGTATCCGGTCACCGGGCTGACGTCGGACGACGTCGTCGCGCCGGACGGGGACGTGCGATTGGACATGCCGCGATGGATCCTGCCCGACCGCGATGGCTACGACCGGTACCCGGCCCGACGGTTCGCCCCGGCATATCGCCGCATACGGATGGATGCGGGCAACGGCGGCATGCTCGATGTGGTCGATCCGCACGACCCGCTCCGGCTCAACCCGGCGAACAGCGTGAGGGTCGGTGATGCGTGGCATCCCATCGCCTACGACGAGAACGCCGGCCGATACGTGCCGGACATGGACATTGCGATCAACCAACTCGACCGGCTGCGTTACGGCAACGCCATCGGCGTGGCCACGGTGGCGTCATGCAGGGATCTGGAGATCTCGGACATCGTCGCCCGCAACGTCGACCCGCGTTATCCGATCATCGTCGCCGGCATGATGGACGGGCGCATCCGCAACCTGACCATGCGCGACATCGACGTGACCTGCCGTGGCGGCATCGCGATGAGCGACGCCGTGGAGCAGCGTTGCGTGCGTACCGGATGGACGTGCCGCGAGACGGACTGCGCGGCGGGCGACGTTCGCATTCCGTGGCTCGCCGACCATCGCGACGCGCATGCGGAGGCGGGGCTGCCACGCGTGCGATGGAGCGAGGCCGACTCGCGCTGGGAGGATGACCCCTACAACGTGCCGGAGGATGTGGAGAACTATCCCGAACCGGATGAATTCGGCATACTGCCCGCCTACGGTCTGTACATGCGTCATGCCGATGGGGTGCGTGTGGAGGGACTGCGCCTGCGGTTCGATGTGGATGACACGCGTCCCGCGATCGTGCTGGATGACGTGCGGGACGCGCACTGGTCCGATGTCGACGTGCGAAGCGTGGACGGGATGCCGCAGCTGGTGGCGGTGACCAATACACGCAAGCGGCGCACGGGTTTCGAATACGTGCCCGAGGAACCGTATCTCACGACCGGCGTGGAGCTCGAGGGCTGCGAAGGGCTGGTGCGCGAGGATGTCGTGGTGGATGCCCCCGCGCCCGGCACGCCGCCGGATTCGCTGTATCCCTATCCGACGATCGCCTGTCCGGACAATGGGTATGCGATCAGGCCGGATTCGGTCCGTGGACTGCCGTTGACGGTGCATCGGCCGTACTTCCGTCCGGTGCCGCGGCGGATCGTGACTGTCGGTGAGGAGCTCGCTTGCATCGTGGAGGCCCGGGACCCGGCTCGTCCGGATACGGTGCCGCATGTGGAGGCCCGGGATTTGCCTGCGGGTGCCATGTTCGACGGGCGAATTCTGCGATGGACGCCGGGGGAGCGGTCCGTCGGGACGCACCGTGCCGAGTTCTCGATCGATACTGTGGGACGGCCGGTCGTAATGGAGGTCTTGATCGAGGTGAGATAGCTGGCGTAGCTGACGCTGCGGGAGCCTCCGGGATCCCCGTTCGGGTCCGTATGGCGTCAGGGGACCTGACTTGGAAAGTCCGTCGGCAGGCAGCGTAAATAGTTTCTTAATCAGTTCGGTTGTCATCGTGTACCGTGCCTTGCCAGGGGCTAACGCATTGATCGGGCATCTGCGATGAATGCTGGCAAGAGTCATGTTTTGCAGGCATTCATTGATGCCTTAGTTATTTCGGCAAGCGCTTACCGGCGTGTCGTGAATGATTGGACTTGATAAGTAACTAGTTACATGCTAGAGTCATGATCATCGCACGAAACGAGTGACACGAAGTCTGTATCAGACGTCTCGCGCACAGGCCGACTCAGCGACTGCGCCGGCCGGACCATTACCATCCACCAATCAATCAACGGATACCAACGATGGTTTCCATCCCAAGCAAAGGAGCAAGAATGAACAGGAAGAACAGGAAGCGCCTCGTGGCATCGGCGGCTGCCGTGTCGATGCTCGTCCCTCTCGCGGCATGCGGCGGCAACAACAGCGCCAAGTCGGACTCGACCTCGTTGCAGATATTCACCCAGGCCGCCACATACGAGGGCAAGCTCGACGGTTACGTCGGCAAGATGTTCAAGGACAAGCTGGGATTGTCGAACATCAGCGTCGTGCCGGCCACGGTCGGCGGCACCGACCGGTTCCAAACCAAACTGACCACCGGGCAGCTCGGCGACGTGGTCATCTTCACCAGCCGAGACTCGCTGAAGAAGGCCATCGACGCCGGACAGGTAATCGACCTGAACACGATCAAGGACCAGCTGCCGAACGCGTTCCGGTTCACGGACGCCATCGCGCGCATGGAGAACACGGACGACGGCAAGGTGTACGCCATCCCCTCGGGCGTGGCGCAGACTGCGGAACTGACCAAAGGTGACCCGGTCAACGTTCCGTCGCTGCGCTACGACTACTACAAGGAGCTCGGATCCCCGACCATCAAGGACTACTGGGGATACAAGGATGTGGCCGAGGCCATGGCCAAGGCCCATCCCAAGACCGAGAACGGCGACAACTTCTACGCGCTGAGCCTCTTCGGCGGCTGGGACTCCAAGTCGGCCGGACAGATCCGCAACATCGCCAACGCCATGGGCTGGGCCATCACCGACGGCGTCAACGGCTACGACTTCATCAACATCGATCCGATCAACAAGAGGACCGAGGACCTGCTCGCCGACGGCGGCACCTATCTGCAGGGACTCAAATGGGCGAACTCCTTCCATCAGGACGGCATGCTCGACCCGGATTCCGCCACACAGACGTGGGACGACTACCTCAAGAAGGGCGAAAAGGGCCAGTCCGCCATGTGGGTGTACGGATACATCGGCAACCTGAACTTCAACCCGGTCAACAAGGACCTGACCGAGCAGAAGAAAGGCTACGAACGCATCACCAACGAAAGCATGAGCATCGCCGACCAGATGACCTCCACCATCGGCACCAACTGGTTCTGGGCCATCACCAAGAACGGCAACCACGAGACCGCCGCCAAGTTCCTCAACTACATGTACGGCGACGAAGGCTCCTTCACCTACGAGAACGGCCCCGAAGGCGTGATCTGGAAGATGAACGCCGACGGCAAGCCCGAATTCACCGACCTCGGCAACAGCGACTGGTCCACGTCCGTGCCCGACGACCTCGGCGGCGGCAAGGTGCAGGACACGTTCAAGGCACGGGTCAATGGCTCCTTCATGGACCCGAACGCCGTCGACGAGAAATACGGCTCCCCATCCGCCTACAACGTGTGGGACACCTATCTGGTCGACCACGCCTCCAACCTCGACAAGGAATGGTCCGCCGACCACGACGGCGCGATCAACGTCAAGGAAGTGCTCGTCAACAACAAGCAGGTCACCGGCTTCCCCGTCAAGGACGTGCCGGTCAAGGAATGGAGCGACACGGACGCCGTGATCGTCAGCCAGGTCGGAGACGCCATCAAGCAGTACTCGTGGAAGATGATCTACGCGAACTCCGACTCCGAATTCGAAAGCCTCAAGAAGGAGATGATCGCCAAGGCCAAGAACCTCGGCTACGACAAGCTGGTCGAGTTCGAGACCAAGTACGCGCAGAACTATTTCGACGCGGAATGACCAAGCCGGTCCTCCTCATGGAGGAGGGCCGGCCTCCTGTTCGGTGCTCAAGAATTCCCGCATCGTAACAACGACCAACCAAAGGAATGTGATCATGCGATTCATACCCGATCAGACCGTCATCGACGTGACGAGGTGGCCGCGGACGGATATCTCCGGCGGCGTGCGGTTCACGCACGAGAATCCGGCGGACAAGCATCTGTGGGATGTTCACGGATTCCGCGAGACAAACGACCATGCGGCCGACGTGCTCGACTGGTATGGGCTCGAGCTGGCGGCGGACGTATCCGCGCCGACGCCGGTGACCGTGACGCTTACCTGCTCGTTGTGCCGCAATCCGCGCGAAGAGGCGTTGCCTGAGGTCACGGCCTCCGCGGTGTTGGTGCCGGGCGCGCCCACGTTCGTGCCGTTCGCGCAGTTCTCGTTCGACGGGGGCATGGGCATCCTTCCCAAGGGTGTGATCGCCGTGACGGTCGTTGCCGGCGGCGGGGCGGCCGTCGACGTTGCCCCGGACCGTGCCGTCGCATTGCCGTTGACCGTCGTGCGGTTCGTCGCCGCCCGTGAACTGCTGCTCGGCTGCAACGTGCGCGGCAAGGCCGTCGACTGCGACGATCCGGACGCGACCGTTTCGTACGACGTGACGCTGATGAACATGCTCGATCGTGCGCAGACCGTGACGGTGATCGTCAAACGTCACGGCAAGGAGGTGCTCGCCACCGAACTTGCCGACGTGACCGATGACGTAATGGATGACGTAACGGATGACGCGGCGGCCGATGCGTCCGCGACATCCGGCGTGCTCGTCGTCGCGCTCGCGCCGCACGAGCGTCGCGTCGTGCGCCTGACCGTACACTCGTCCGAACGTCTCGCACCGTACGGTCACGAGGACCAACTGCTCGTCGTCACGTCGGCGAGCGGTGAATCACAGGCCATGCGGTTCGTGACCGTCAACTCAAGCGACGACTGCCGCACCGGGCTGCAACGCGAGGACATCGAGGAGATCCGTCATACCATCGCCACACAGGACTGGGCGAAGGCCGCCTACCGGATACGCTACGAGCAGGCCGAACGCTGGATCGTGCCGCAGATCGACCCCAAGGCCGACCACCTGTTCGTTACACTCAATTCCGACGAGGCGTACAATGCGTCGCTCGTCGCCATGATCAGCGGCGAGAGGCGATTCGCAGACAAGGTGGCGTTGCTCCTCAAGGAGATGGTCTCGCCGGACGGCTACATGCGCACGCTCAAGGCCGGCAGCCAGGAACTCGTGCACGAAGGCGAATACTTCAAATTCGTGTCCTTCGCCTACGACCACATTCGAGACCTGCACCTGCTCACGGCCGACGAGGAGGCGCGTCTGCACGAAGCTTGCCGCACCTTCATGGAGATCATCCGCTGCGAGATGATGAAGGGCAAGCTGTCCAACTGGCAGCTGCGCGAACTGGCCGGCTGCATCACCAGCGCCGCCGAAATGCAGGATCTCGAGGCGATCGACTACTTCATGCACTGCGACGGCGGCATCCTCGACCACCTCTCGCGCGGCGTGCTCGACGACGGCTGGTGGTACGAGGCGTCGATCGGCTACAACTACCTCGCCATGGGCATCTATCTGCAGCTCATCACGATCGTCGACAAGTGGGGCTTCGGCCTGCGTGACGCGCAGGTGCCCGCCAGCTACAGCCGCTTCGGCACCTACGACGACCCGATGCTGCCCGCATCCGACCGCATCGACGGGCTGACCACCGAAATCTGGGGCAAGACCACGCACAACACGCGCTCCGTCAGGCAGCTCGTGGAATCCATGATCCCGTTCTTCGGACATGACGGCGTGATCTTCGGCATGAACGATTCCGGTGAGGAATGCGCCCCCGCCTACGAGCGCAGCGAACCGCGCTACGATCTCGCCTACCGCATCTACCGTGAACCCTCGCTGTTGCCGCTGCTGCACACCGTGCCGCCGGAACAACGGGATGTCTATTTTGGCGTCGCCGAGCTGCCGCCGGTGGATACGGACGCGTTGACGGTGTTCGGCGAATCATGCCAGGCACCGGTGGCGGGCATTACGATGCTGCGCTCGCAGGCTTCTGGGCGCGATTTGGACGAGCAGTATCAGGTGACGGTGAAGACCGGCGTGCTGGGCGGCGCGCACGGGCATTACGACCGTTTGGCGTTGAACTCGATCCGCCGGTTTGGC
>NZ_JAFEJT020000060.1 GCF_018555435.2 Bifidobacterium amazonense | reverse complement strand
GGATCCATACGGAGGATCATTCCTCGGCGGTGTGGACGATTCTGACGAAGGGGCGTCTGGGTGAGACGTATCTGATCGGCGCGGATGGCGAGCGGAACAATCTGACCGTGCTGCGCGACATCCTGACCGTGATGGGCAGGGATCCTGATGATTTCGATTGGGTGAGGGACCGTCCGGGCCATGACCGTCGGTATGCGATCGATGCGACGAAGTTGCGGACCGAGTTGGGTTGGCGGCCGGTGCATACGGATTTCCAGAAGGGTTTGGAGCGGACGATCGCGTGGTATACGGCGAATCGTGCGTGGTGGGAGCCGGCCAAGGCCGCGACCGAAGCCAGGTACAAGGCCCAAGGCCAGTGATCGCCGCGACGCGGATGTAAAAATGGCCGCATCTCGAAGATGCGGCCCCTATAGCACGTTCAAGGATGGCGCATGGCTGAAGTGGCCTGGTTTTGTTCCGTTTCATAGCAGAGACGGAACAAAACCAGGCCACTTCATAAGGCCGAACCGTTACAGACAATGAATCCGGATAACTGTGTCATGGAATGGTTGAAAAGGAAAGGATGCTGATCATGGATTTTGAGAAGGATTTGAAAGTCACGGAGACGAACATCCCGGGTTTGTTGGTGTTTGATCTGCCGGTGCATGGTGATAGTCGTGGCTGGTTCAAGGAGAACTGGCAGCGCGCGAAGATGACCGCGTTGGGTCTGCCTGATTTCGGCCCGGTGCAGAACAACATCAGCTTCAATGCGACCAAGGGCGTGACGCGTGGCATTCATGCGGAGCCGTGGGACAAGTACATCAGTATCGCGGCTGGTTCGATTTTCGGCGCGTGGGTCGATTTGCGTCCGGGTGAGAGCTTTGGTCAGGTGTTCACGACGCGTTTGGATCCGTCGAAGGCGATCTTCGTGCCGCGCGGCGTGGGCAACAGCTTCCAGGCGTTGGAGGACGGTACGGTGTACACGTATCTGGTGAACGCGCACTGGAGTCTGGAGCAGAAGAAGACGTACACGTTCGTCAACCTGGCCGACCCGGAGTTGGACATCCGGTGGCCGATCCCGCTGTCGGAGTCGGAGCGCAGCGAGGCGGACCTGCATCACCCGATGCTCAGGGACGCCAGGCCGATGGCGCCGAAGCGCACGCTGGTGACGGGCTGCAACGGCCAGTTGGGTCGTGCGATCCGCGCGTACGCCGAAGCGCATGACTTGCAGGGTTTCGAGTATACGGACATCGACGAGTTCGACTTCTCCGATCCGGCCGCCTACGAGAAGTATGACTGGTCGCTGTACGGGACGATCATCAACGCGGGCGCGTACACGGCGGTCGACAGGGCGGAGACCGCGGAGGGGCGTCCGGTCGCGTGGAAGGCGAACGCGCAGGGTCCCGCTTTGTTGGCGCGTGTGGCGAGGGATCATCACATCACGCTCGTGCATGTCAGCTCGGACTACGTGTTCGACGGGACGGTCGAGGAGCATACGGAGTCGGAGGCGTTCGCGCCGTTGGGCGTGTACGGTCAGACCAAGGCCGCGGGCGACATCGCGGTGGCGAACGCGCCGGAGCATTATATTCTTCGTTCGAGCTGGGTGATCGGTGAGGGGCATAACTTCGTCAAGACGATGATGATGCTCTCCAACCGCGTCGCGGACCCGGCGGACGCGTTGGATCAGGTGACGGTGGTCGACGACCAGTACGGGCGCCTCACGTTCACCAGGGACATGGCCGAGGCGATCTTCCACCTGCTCGACACTCATGCCCCGTATGGCACGTACAATCTGACCGGTTCCGGCGCGGTGAGGAACTGGGCCGAGATTGCCAAGGCGGTGTTCGAGCGGACGAACGGCAACGGGGACAGGGTCAAGCCGATCAGCACCGAGGAGTATTTCGCGAACGCGAAGAACCCGGTCAGCCCGCGTCCGGTGCATTCCGCGCTCGATTTGAGCAAGATCGAGGCGGCGGGCTACACGCCGGCCGACTGGGAGAAATCCCTCACCGCATACATCGACAAAGAACTCAACAAGTAAGCACAAAACAAGAGTTAAGGAGCAGCCCATGAAGGGTATTATTTTGGCTGGTGGTTCGGGTACGCGGTTGTATCCGTTGACGACGGTGACGTCGAAGCAGTTGCTGCCGGTGTATGACAAGCCGATGATCTATTACCCGTTGAGTGTGCTGATGATGGCGGGTATTCGTGACATTCTGATTATTAGCACGCCGAAAGATCTGCCGAATTTCGAGCGTCTGCTGGGTGACGGAAGCCAGTATGGGGTCACGTTCAGTTATAAGGTGCAGCCGAGCCCGGATGGTCTGGCGCAGGCGTTCCTCTTGGGTGAGGAGTTCATTGCGGGCGAACCGTGTGCTCTGGTGTTGGGCGACAACATCTTTTACGGTAACGGTCTGGGGCGTACCCTGCGCAACGCGGTTGCGCAGGCGAGTCAGGGTGGTGCCACGGTGTTCGGCTATTACGTGGAGGATCCGGAGCGTTACGGCGTGGTGGAGTTCGATGCGGATAACAAGGCCGTGAGTATTGTGGAGAAGCCGGAGCATCCGGCGAGCAATTACGCGGTGACGGGCCTGTATTTCTATGACGAGCGTGTGGTCGAGTATGCGAAACAGGTGAAGCCGTCGGCTCGTGGCGAGTTGGAGATCACGGACTTGAACCGCATGTACTTGGAGGATGACTCGCTCAACGTGCAGACATTGGGTCGCGGTTACGCGTGGCTGGACACGGGTACGATGGACAGTCTGTATGAGGCGGGCGAGTTCGTGCGTACGGTGCAGCGTGCGCAGGGGTTGCCGATCGCGGTGGCCGAGGAGATCGCGTTCGAGAACGGGTGGATCAGCAAGGACGAGTTGATGGTCGCCGCGAACAAGTACGGCAAGAGCCCGTACGGCAAGCACTTGAAGGACGTCGCCAACGGCAAGTTCATTGTCAGATCTCGCCGCGAAGACTAAGAGAGAGGGATCGTGGTAGACACCACTATGTAAGGTAAATGCATGCTTATCAGATTTGCTGTGTCCAATTTCCGGTCTATCAATAAGACTACTGAGTTGTCGATGGTTGCAGTAGATGAAAATACCAGTAGCCCCTTCTACCAGCCAAACATAAAAGTGAATCTGGTACCGGAAGCTGCTCTTTACGGTGCCAATGCGGCGGGGAAATCTAATATTTTACTTGCCCTTCAGTGGCTGAAATATGCTGTTGCAGCTTCTCTAAAGTTTTGGGATGATACTGTTCCTATTGAGCAATTTGCTCTTGCTCAGAAAAATAATCAATCAAGCTCTTTTGAACTAGAAATGTTGGTAGATGATGTTCATTATGAGTATTATTTGGATGTCAATCGGCAACAGATTGAATATGAAGCTGTTTATATAACAAAAAAATTTGAGCGAATTTGTCTTTTTGAGAGGCAAGAGGATGATGTTGTTTTTGACAATCGTGTAATGCGGCAAGATGCTATACAGGAGCTACTTACTTCTCGTACTTTGATTTTATCTGTGATTGCAAGGTATCGAGAGCCTAATGTAATCAAGTTTGTTGATAGCATATTGAATATGCGACTTATGGGAGAGTCCATTGAAAACTATCAGATGCTTTCACTGTTGGATTCAGTTACACAGACTCGTCAGTTGTTTGATGATGACAATATGCCTCAGCCAACTTTATTTGATGAAATAGACACCGTTGCGGTATATAGAGAGCGGAGGAAGCGTGCCTTAGCATGGCTTCAAATGGCAGATCTAGGTATTAGTGGTGTCCGGATTATTAAAGATCCAGATCGGAGACGCAGGAAAAATATGGATGTTCATCTATTACATACGACACAAGGAGGTGATTTTCCGTTGGATTTTTCTCAGGAATCAGAAGGAACGAAGGTATGGTTCAACTTGATTGGTCCCATTCTCGATGTTCTTGATAGTGGTTCTCTGATGGTGTTCGACGAGCTTGATGCTAGTCTTCATCCTGTGTTGTCGGCGCAATTGCTAAAGATCTTTCGAGATCCAGAGATTAATGTTAATGGAGCGCAGATCCTGTTTTCGTCGCATGATACTAGTTTGATGAAATATTTGCATAGTGATGAAATATGGATTGTGGAAAAGCGTAATGGTGCTACAGGCCTATCGTCATTGGCCTCTTTTGATAGTGAGCGAGTGCGGAAGTCTGTTGATTTGGAGTCGGGGTATTTACACGGACATTTTGGTGGTATCCCAAATATTGATCTTGCGCAATTATTGCGAAGCAAAGGAGTTTCGATTTAATGGGACGACGGCATGATCGACCGCATAGTTTAAGACGAAAAGGTATTGCTTCTCGGAAGGAGAAGATAGTTTTCCGAGTTTTCACAGAGGGTTCGGTGACTGAGGTGGAGTATATTAATGCGATAAAACGACTCCCATCTATTGCTGAACGGTTCCATATTGAAATCGACGATTTACATGGTGCTCCAAGAAATTTGATGGATAAAGCTATTAATGTATTACGCGGCAATCAAGAAATTAATCAATGCTGGTGTGTTTTTGATGTAGAATGGCCTGCATCTCATCCGCATGACCACCACCCATATCTTCAAGATGTAATTCGCCGATCAGATCAATATGAACATATAAGATGTGCGATATCGAATCCAACATTTGAATTTTGGTTGATACTACATCACAAATATGAGAATAGGTTTTTACTTAATGAAGATGCTGAAAAAGAGCGACATCAACTTGATGGGAGTATAGACAAAAGTCTTTTTGGTAAGAAGAGTGGTGATATATATGATGCTGAATGGTATGCTTTGCATTGTGAAATTGCTTGTAAAAATGCAGTAAAGCTTGATCAATGGCGTGCGCTATCTGCCTCATTTCCTAATAATAATCCATCTTCAACTATGACTTCTTTCATTAAGGAGCTTGGTTTATATAATCAAGATTGATATTGAAGACATGGACGCAACTGATAGGTTAATTGTATGGGCATTTGAATAATCCCTTGGATATCTTCAGACGCGTTATATCTTGCTCTCTATCAAGATTGGGAACAAAAACTAGGCCACTCCGAAGCGCCTGCACGCCTCGCTGGGCTACAGGACACCACAGGGGACGTGGAGAACGAGTATTATCAACAACAGACGGCACAAGCCGTCTCATAGCAGAGACGGAACAAAAACCAGGCCACTTCAGTAGTCCTTTTGGAGGTATTGGTGAATATTTGATTTTCTGAGCACGTTGGTTATTGTGGTTCGGCACTGTCGCTGGCTTGTGTGGTTATTGGTGTTTGGCACTGTGATTATTGTGGTTTAGCGCCGGTTGGGTTAGTCTCCTTTCACCCATGCGATGGTCGCGTGGGTGAAAGGAGCATCGACGATGGTACGCAGGATCAAGGCGGAGCTCGTGCTCAGGCTTCGTGAACAGGGGCTGTCGCGTAATGCGATAGCCATGGGTTATGGCATGTCGAAGCATAGCGTGATCGACGTGTTCGATGCCGCCGACCGACTTGGCGTCTCGTATGGGGACGTGGAGACGAAATCTGATGACGAGGTGTATGGCGGAGGCGGTACCCACGCCGATGTCATCATGGACAGGATCGTGCACAGCACCACTTGGATAGAAACCGGCGACTGGAACATGCGAACACGCGCCCGGGGCAAGTAGTCATCACCGGGCCCCATAAGGACCGGGATGGCATCACCAGTGCGCAGCAACCACGCACACTGGTGCCACACCGCAATAACACCCGGTACTCAAACTTCCAAATAATCAGTTTTGGCGACGAACAGGGGGGGGCTTACCGGTGTCGTGGCGGGATTCCATGAGTCCGAGCAGGAAGGCACGGAAGAGTGTACTGGCGGGTCGAACAGCCATTCGACCGGGTGCTAGAACCGTATAGGTGTTGTAGCGTTTGAGTAATTTCGAACGTCCTCGCGGCTTGTCGGCCGCCTGACGTCATTCCTCTTCGAGGTTAGGGACATGGATGTTATCGGGTGTGGTACTGCCGTGGCACGGCGGGCCCGTGCGCAG
The DNA here is from genome assembly GCF_018555435.2 of Bifidobacterium amazonense. GTDB lineage: Bacteria > Actinomycetota > Actinomycetes > Actinomycetales > Bifidobacteriaceae > Bifidobacterium > Bifidobacterium amazonense. Next base: position 13,376 of record NZ_JAFEJT020000060.1, on the reverse strand, counting down.
ATGATCTGGTTCTTGCCGGATTCGCAGCAGCCTTGGGCGACGATGTTGCAGTAGACAAGACGGACGAGGACTGTCTGGCTCATCGCAGTCGCCCGCACCCAGCAGTCGCATCCAACAATCGAGATCAGCGGTCGTGTAAATCTGTGCCCCCTACTAGAGTTAGGGGGCAGAATGGGACATGAACGTGAGTGTTCGCGACACGAAAGGGACAGGGCTGTGGTTGTATATGCCATTTCATCGCTTCTGGGCATTCGTGGCAGCCTGCTTTGGCAGATGCGCTGACCGGGCACTACCGTAACGATGCAGGGGAGAGATGAAACGGTGCAGCATGTGTTCATTGTCGGATCGAAGGGGATACCGGGCAATTATGGCGGATATGAGACCTTTGTTGACCGTCTTACGGAGTATCACGCCGATAACCGCAATCTGAAGTACCATGTGGCGTGCAAGTCCAATGGCGATAGGGGGGGGGGCGATTCTCCTACCATAACGCGGACTGTTTCAAGGTTGAGGTCCCGAACATCGGCCCGGCGCAGGCAATCTATTATGATGTTGCGGCGCTTAATAATTGTGTGAAGTATATTCGCACGAACCATATCCCGCATCCGATCGTCTATGTGCTTGCATGCCGTATCGGGCCGTTCATGGCTCATTTCGAACGCGTGATCCACAAGCTGGGCGGAAAACTCTACATCAATCCGGACGGTCACGAATGGATGCGTGCCAAGTGGAGTGCGCCGGTGCGTAAGTATTGGAAGATCTCCGAGCAGATGATGACCAAGCATTGCGATTTGTTGGTGTGCGATTCCAAGAACATGGAAACGTACATTCACGACGAGTATGCGAAGTATGACCCGCAGACGTTGTTCATTGCATACGGTGCGGAGACTCGCGCGAGCAAGCTTGCGGACGATGATCCGAAGCTGTTGGATTGGTACAAGTCCAAGGGGTTGTCTGCGAAGTCGTATTATCTGGTGGTTGGCCGGTTCGTGCCGGAAAACAATTACGAGACGATGATTCGTGAATTCATGAAGAGTGATTCCAAGCATGATTTCGCGTTGATCACGAACGTGAGCGATAAGTTCCTTGAGGAGCTGAAGGCGAAGACCGGATTCGATAAGGATCCGCGCATCAAGTTCGTGGGCACGGTGTACGACAAGGAACTGCTCATGAAGATCCGTGAGAATGCGTATGCGTACTTCCATGGTCATGAGGTGGGTGGCACGAATCCAAGCCTGTTGGAGGCTCTTGGCAGTACTGATGTGAACTTGCTGCTCAAGGTCGGTTTCAATCAGGAAGTGGCTGAGGATGCGGCGCTCTACTGGACGAAAGAGCCAGGAAACTTAGCCGCTTTGATCAACAAGACCGATGCTATGAGCTCTGATGATGTTCATCAGTTGGGACGGAAAGCCAAGCAGCGTATCGCCGACGCCTATAGTTGGCAATTCATTGCCGATGAATATGAAAAGCTGTTTGTATCGGAATAGACTAAAACTTAACTCAATAATCAAAGGAGTTTATTATGAAGATTGCGGTTGCCGGTACCGGCTATGTAGGCTTGTCGGTGGCGTTGCTGTTGTCGCAGCATAATCAGGTCCATGCATTGGATATCGTCCCTGAGAAAGTGGAGTTGCTGAATCAAGGCAAGAGTCCGATTGTCGACACTGAGATCACTCGCTTTCTGAATGGCAAGCAGGATGGTTCGATGAGTCTGGACTTCACTGCCACGTTGGACCCGAAACTGGCGTATTCCGGTGCGGATTTTGCTGTGGTGGCGACGCCGACGAACTATGATCCTCAGAAAAACTATTTCGATACCTCCAGCGTGGAAGCGGCAATCGCTGCGATCCGCGAGCAGGATCCGACGGCGTGGATCGTGATCAAGTCGACGATTCCGGTGGGCTATACCGCGTCGTTGCGTGAGAAGCTGGGGGATAAGCGCATTATCTTCTCTCCGGAGTTTCTGCGCGAAGGTCATGCGCTGTATGACAATCTGCATCCGTCCCGTATTGTGGTTGGGGTGCCGGCGGACGATCCGGAAGCTGTTGAGGCCGCTCGCACTTTTGCAGGGTTGCTTGCGCAGGGGGCGGATCCGGCTGAGAAGGACCGTGTGAATGAAGACGGCTCCAAGGGTATTCCGCAACTGGTGTGCGGCCCGACCGAGGCCGAGGCGATCAAGCTGTTTGCGAATACATATCTGGCTCTGCGCGTGGCGTATTTCAACGAATTGGATACGTATGCGGAGGCGCGTGATTTGGACGCAGGACAGATCATCAAGGGTGTTTGCCTTGATCCGCGTATTCGGAATCAGTACAACAATCCGAGCTTTGGCTACGGCGGTTACTGCCTTCCGAAGGATTCCAAGCAGTTGCTGGCTAACTATGCTAAAGTACCACAGAACCTGATCGGTGCTATCGTGGCCGCGAACGTCACACGTAAGGATTTCATTGCCGATGAGGTGCTTGCTCGTGTTGCCGGCAAGGTGCATCCGGTAGTTGGCATTTACCGTCTGACGATGAAGAGCGGGTCGGACAACTTCCGTCAGTCTTCGATCCAGGGCGTGATGAAGCGTGTCAAGGCGAAGGGCGTGGACGTGTTGGTGTATGAGCCGACACTGGATGCTCCTGATTTCTTTGGTAGCGAGGTGACGCACGATCTGGATGCCTTCAAACAGCGTGCCGATGTGATCGTCGCGAACCGTTGGAACACTGAACTCGCAGATGTCGAAGACAAGGTCTATACGCGAGACCTCTTCAAACGTGACTGATTAGTGAATTGATTATTGGACAGGTGAGCGGCGAATGGATCTTATAGTAATTCCTTTTCACGATTGCAAAAAATGGATTAGTGAAGGTTATAGAACAAGAGATGCTCACCTTGTTCAACATTTCAATGAAAGTGATCGTATCGGCAAGATACTGGTCGTTAATCGTCCTGTTTCGTTAGCCGAGCAGCTTCTTAAGAGAATGTCTTGGAAGACGCCTGAGACGACGGTACTAGATTCATCGAGATCGTACTGCCTTTCGCAGCTAGAATCGAAAATATACTGTGTCGATTCATTCTTGCCTGATTTTCTCAAGGTGGCCCGCGAGAAAAAGGCGTGGTGGTTCTCCGCATTCGAAAATGGCCATACGATCGCTTCGATTAAACGGGCAGTCGATTACTTGCAGCTTGATAAGCCGGTGATTCTCCTCCAGAATCCTATGGCTATAGGTGCGGTACGGTCGATAGATCATTCCTTGTTCTCTTTTGACGCTATTGATAACTGGCTTTTCCACCCGCAAATGACATCGAATCATGAGCGTGTCGAAAAAGGATACCAATATGTGCAGGAAAATGCTGATGTGATCTTTACGGTTTCGCAATCACTATGTGATTTCTTCAACTCTCGAGGTAAAGCGTACTGGATTCCCAATGGCGTTGATCCGGAATTCTTTGCTCCGGCGAGACGAAGTTATGATGGAGGGAAAATAACGGTCGGTTATACCGGGAAGATTCAAGATCGAGTGGATTTTGATCTTGTCGAACAATGCTTGAAACAGTATCCGGATGTTGATTTTGTGTTTGCTGGTCCAGTCTATTCTCAGAAAGGCACCATTGATAGATTAGACAGGGAATATAGCAATATTCGTTTCCTAGGTGATATCCAGTATGACAAATTACCTTTTGTGATGAAAGATTTTGATATCACGATTATTCCTCACAAGGTGGATTCTTTCACCGCAAGTATGAATCCTTTGAAGTTATACGAGTATCTTGCTGCTGGAAAACCTGTTTTATCTACAAACGTTGCTGGAACATCTGATATTTCCAGGTATGTACATATAGCGGAATCTTCTCATGATTTTGTAGAAGAATTAGGTGTTTTTGTTTTGAATGTTAAGAGCGGAAAGATCGATGCACAACTTGTAAGTAATTCAATCCCAGAAAAATTTACATGGTCACATCAATCTGCTGAAATTATAAAACTTATGGAAACTGTACTTAAGAATTGATTTTAAAGGAATAGTCGTGACAAATCAGCCGTTGAGAGTGTTAAATGTGACTACAGTACTTCGGGCTGCAGGTATTGAATCATTTATAATGAATATGTATCGTCATATGGACCGTGATCAGGTTCAGTATGACTTCATGGTTATGCGTAATGAAAAAGAGTATTATGATAATGAAATTTGTAAACTTGGCGGTAGGAAATATACTATCAGTGTGCCTTTTAATAATACGTTAATACGTATTATAATAGAAAGTTTTATGCTTTATTTTTTCTTGAGGAAAAATAAGTATCGCATTGTGCATATTCATGCAACTACCTCTTTAAGGGCTTTCTATTTATTGGCAGCAAAGATGGCTGGAGTTCCAGTTCGTATCTATCATTCACACAGCGCCTATGTATCTGGGAAAAGTTCTGTTAAGCTTCGTATATATCAGTGGTGTCGATCTCACATAACAAGATGGGCAACAGATTATTTCGCTTGTTCCACTGCGGCTGCCGAATGGGTCTTTGATTCACATATCATTTCGCAAAAGAAGTATGAACTGATGCCCAATGGCATAGATGTAGACAAATTTAGATTTAATCAGTTATCTCGAAATGAGATACGACAAGAGCTCAATATAAACGATGACTTTGTAGTGGCTCATACTGGGAGATTCCTTGATCAGAAGAATCATTCATTTTTAATTGATGTTTTTAGTGAGATTCATGTGCAGAACCCGAATTCTCGCCTTCTTTTATTAGGAACTGGTGAACTTGTCAAATCAATCCAGCAAAAGGTAGATAGACTCGGACTTTCTGATCGAGTAATTTTTTTGGGAGTACGTTCAGATGTAGACAAAATCTTGTCTTCTGCTGATTGCTACGTTATGCCTTCGTTATATGAGGGTTTGCCGGTTGCTGCGGTTGAAGCTGAATGTTCGGGACTTCCTTGTTTTCTCTCTGATAATATCACGAAGGAGGTTGCGCTAACGAGCAAGACGTATTTTTTGCCGCTTAACTTAGGTGCAAAGCAGTGGGCACAATATGTGTACCAACATTCTTCAGATTCATTGCGTCATGACGAGTCAGAAGTTATTGCAGAACATGGGTATGATGTAAAAGAAGTTGCGAGCAAATTGCAGTCCTTTTATCAATTCTCTGTAAGCAAAAACAGTCGTAGATGATATAGGTATAGTAATGTTAATTTATTGCGGTGTATATCTGGTTTCATTTATTTTGTCTGCTATTTATGAGAAAACAAAAGGGTTATTGCAAAATGTAGTATTTGCTATGCTGGGTTTAATTCCAGCAACGGTATCCGGTCTTCGCGCTGTTGGAACTGACTACTACACTTACTTAGATCGCTTTGAAACAATAGCCGGAGGCAATGCTGGGTCAACGAATGATTTTTCGTTGTTTTATATTTTGATGAAATCAGTTCAGGCTATTGGACTTGGATATCAAACTTATATTTTCATTATTTCTTTTTTGACCGTATTTGTCGCATTATGGACTATATGTTACTTTAAAAATTACATCTCTTTTCCTCTTGCATCTATAACATATTTTCTGGTTTTATATCAATTATCTTTCAACATATTCAGGCAAATATTCTCTGCAGAATTATTCTTTTTGGGAACTTTTTTATTTTTGCGGGGGAAAAAGTCCTCGGTGCTATTGCTTGTAATTTCAGTTTTATGTCATTCTTCCTTAATTCCATTCATAGGTATTTTCTTGGTTTTTCTTTTTATTGAATCTATTGATAGTGGAAGATTTTTGTTTTTAATATATATCATCGGAGCTGCTTTAGTTTTCTCGCTTCCACTGATCTCTTCTCTTGCTGTATTTGTTGTTAGTCATTTTTCACATTATGCATATTATATGATTAATTTTAACTACAGACCTTTTGGATTGGGGGCTTTTAGATTTATTTTTCTTGTAGGTGTACCTTATTGTATTTATGTACGCTATAAAAAGCAATCTGATATATATATAGACTTCTGTATGTACATGTGTATGATCGGAACTCTTTTGTGGTTTACTTCGTATGTCTCTACTTCCCTTATGTATCGACTTGGATATAATGGTTTAATTGCGCTCCCTATTATTATAGGTTATTGTTCGGCTAGACTTGAGTATTTATTAAAGTATATCTACAATATTTTTATTATCCTCTTGTTGATTTTCTTCTGCTGGTATGATTTTGTTTATCTGGGTGCCAATGAGACTGTTCCTTATATTTTTTATTGGGAAGCCTATCTTTAATTGGAGTGAAATATGAACAATGGCGATCAGTTGATTATCAGTTTTATAATTCCTGTATTTAATTCAGAGAAAGATATTGCTAATTTATTAAATCGAATCATATCTCTTTATAATGAGAGAATAGAGATTATTGTTGTCGATGATGGATCAAGTGATTCGTCTCTTGAAATTATTAATAAATTCTGTTGTAAGTATAGTTATATTCATGCTGTTAGCCAAGAGAATAAAGGTGCCAGCTCGGCTAGGAATTTGGGATTGCGACTTGCTTCTGGTCAATATGTCGCTTTCGTTGATAGTGACGATGATCTTTCTGATGACTATGTTGATCTGCTCTCTTCTGTATGTGAAAAACACTGTCCGGATTTAATTCAGTTTAATTGGCTTCAAGGGGGATCGGATACTGTCTTCTCTAACATAGATTTCATTAAAGAAGATGGATCCATGGAGATTGGTAATTATATACGAGATGTCTTGTCTCAAAAGTATAACCAACCTTGGAATAAGCTATTTTCTCTTCGTGTGCTCAGAGAACATCAAATTTATTTTGATGAATCAATGATTATTGGTGAAGATTTTTGTTTTCTACTCAATTATCTGTATTATGTTAATTCTGTTTATGCTGTAAGTTCTTGTTTATATAGATATGAGTTTCGTGATAACAGCATTTGCGATAAAGTCTCTCCTTCTTATTTTAGTGATTATGATAAGATGTATAGTTCAATGTTGTCTTTAATTCATAATCTTTCTCTTAATCCTAGCTTCGAAAAAAACGCCTCAGATTCGATTGTTCGAACAATATTTAGAGGTATTGGTCATTGTATTAGGAATAAATACAGTTTAAAAAACATTGGGAATGCCTTGAACATGACTTCTGTTCTTTATGGAGTTGATTATAGAATGTTATCTGGTATCTCAATTATTAGGCTAGTCTTGATCAGGTTGCGGTTGTATCGCGTTATATATTTTCTTATGTATATACGCAGACGTGGACGTTCTCGTATTTGATTAATATAGTATTGAGGTATTTCGCATGACAAAAATTTCTATTCTTACGATTAACGATCCTATCAATTATGGAAATCGTCTTCAGAACTATGCTCTTCAAAGGGTTTTGAAGCGATATGGGAATGTTAATACTTTGAATTTGCCTAATGAGAGGACTAGTTCTCTAATTTATAACATTCGAATGCATATTAAAAATATTTTCCGACCTTTTTTACTTCATTGTTTTTCTCTTCTTAGTGATTCGTTTGGTTTAGCTTCCAAGAGAAGAATAAACTTTGATAAGTTTTCTAACAATTATATTGAAACAGATAAATCTGTTATTGTGTTGAGACGGAAGTACAGTTTTCATAATGATTGTTTAGTGATTGGGTCAGACCAGGTATGGAATGACCAGATCCTTGCTTCTGATGAACTTTTGCCTCTTCGTCTCGGTGCTTTTGTGTCTAATGGTCATGTAATTAGTTATGCGGCAAGTTTTGGTGTTTCTCAAGTAGTCCCTAAATCTTATTCAATTTTTGATAAATATTTGCATCGTATGTCTGCGATTTCTGTTCGTGAGGATCGCGGTGCCGAGCTTGTTAAAGAGATTTCGGGTTTGGACGCAACTGTTGTTTTGGACCCTACGTTGATGCTTACTACTGATGACTGGAAGACAGTTATCGCGGGTGATTTTGTTCCTTCGAATGATCGGTATGTGCTGACATATTTTCTAGGTGATCCTTCGGCTCAGCAGGAGCATGTGATTCAAGAGTGTGCAAAGGCTCATGGTTGTCGTGTACGTCGAATGTTGGACTTAAGAGATCCAGAAACGTATGTGGCTGGTCCTGCTGATTTTGTGGAATTGTTTTCCAAAGCAGAGTATGTGTTTACGGATTCATATCATGCGTGTTGTTTCTCGATTCTGTTCGAGAAACAATTCAAGGTGTTCAATCGTGCTAATTTTTCTGGTAAGTCGAGCATGAATTCTCGTATGCAGACGTTATTCCGTCTATTTGAGTTGGATGATTTAATGGATGACGATGCTAAGCTGACACACATTGATTATGTGCATGTAAATCAGCTTCTTGACCATCATCGTAAAGCGTCTCGAGAATGGCTAGATCAGGCAATGACGAAGATCGGTGTTGTATCTCGTTGACTGTGCTTGGTCTGCGTAAAGGTGTTTGAGAGGAGGATATATGGTTTCGCAACGTAGAGCGGGTGCGGTTCTCGGTTATGCCAACGTGGTCGCAAAGAATCTGGTGAATCTGCTGTATGTGCCGTTACTCCTGCATTTCTTGGGACAGGGCGATTATGGTGTGTTCCAGATGACCAACAGCGTAGTGTTCGCACTGACCCTGTTGAGCGCGGGTTTCTATGGTAGTTATGTACGCTTTTATATGCGTGAGAGGGCTCATGGCACTGAGCAGGGCGTTCGTCGACTGAATGGCATGTTCTTACTTGTCTATATCGTTGTCGCTTGCATGTGTCTGGTCGGCGGGTTGTTGCTGATCGTGAACGTGCACAGTCTGTTCTCTGGTGGTTTGACACCACGAGAGGTAGGATTGGCACGCGAGCTGTTGATGATCATGAGTGTGAATATTGCTGTACAGCTGATGTCCACGCCGTTTGACTCATATATAGTGGCGCATGAGCGGTTCACGTTTCAACAGACCCGGCAGCTGTTCACCACGTGTGCGATGCCGTTGCTTGCGATCCTGTTGTTGTATTTAGGCCTAGGGGCCGTGGGCGTGGCCTGTGCGCAGCTGACCATCAGTTCGATCCTACTGTTTTTAAATGTGCGGTATGCAGTGCGCGCATTAGGCATGCGGTTCACATTCACCGGATTGCAATGGAACCTATTCAAGGCGATTGCTGTATTCAGCTTCTGGATCTTCCTGAATCAAATTTTCGATCTTGTGAATAACAACGTGCCTAATTTCCTTTTGGGTGCGATGGCGAGCTCCACTGCAGTCGCCACGTTCGCGATCGCAGTGCAGATCAGGAACATCTTCTTCTCGATGAGCACGACTATGTCGAATGTGTTTGTGCCCCAGATCAACAGGATCGTTGCCGAGCACGATGACAACGACAAACTTACCAAGCTCATGACTAGGGTTGGGCGATACCAGATGATCCTGTTTTGGTTCATATACGGCGGATTCGTGGTTGTCGGCCAGAACTTTGTGAAGATTTGGGCAGGCGCCGCCAATGTGGATGCTTATTGGCTGAGCTTGACGATGACCCTGCCGGTCATGATCCCGTTGACGCAGAATACCGGCATTGAGATTCAGCGTGCGAAGAATCGGCATAAGGTACGCAGTCTTATCTATATTCTTACGTCACTGATCGATATCATCATCAGTATCCTGTTCATTCCCACGTTCGGCTATTGGGCCACCGCATGGGGGTACGTGGCAAGTATTTTGCTGGGCACAGGACTGTTCATGAACTGGTACTATCACTGTCGGATCGGTCTCGATATGGGATATTTCTGGAAGAATATGATGCCAACGATCCTAACCAGTTTTACTGTGACTGTACTTTGCTGGCTTGTTGCCCATGTGGCCGCACTGCCGGACCTGGTAAGTCTGCTTGTGTTCGGTGTATTGTACTGTCTCGTTTATGCGATGACGGCATGGTTGTTTATAGCCAACAAGCAGGAACGCGATATGATACGTGGCAGACTACTCCGTCAAATGCGAAAGTGATGAGTATGGTGAATGCCAGAAAAGTGACCTGGCATTCACCACGTCTGCTTATCGGATAATCGTTGTGATTCGGTCAGCGGAGTAGCGATGGGACATGCATACATGAGCGTGTTCTGGGTAATGTCCCGTGGCAATGTACATGACAGGAAGTTCGTAGTCCGGGATATTGAGGATCTCCCGAGTTTTCTGATCCTGCTCCTTATTGAACATGGCGTTGAGCGGACATGCCGCGAGTCCTACGTATTCAAGTGCGTATAGCAGCGACATTGCAAATAGTCCGCCATCCACGAATGGCTCGTTGCGTTCGGCGTGATTCATGAATGCTCTGATATCGGACGTGATAAAGAGCAGAGCCGGCGGGGTGGAATATCCGCGATAACCGCCCTGAATCCCCATCAGCTGCTGGATGATCTCCGGGTTGAGGATCTCATATACACGAGTAGCCTGCCGGTTACACACTGAAGGGGTCTTCATCGAGATGCTGACGGCTTCATGCAGTTCCGCTTCGTTTACGGGTATCGGGCTGAACTCTCGGATCGCGAAACGATGTTCGGCTAGTGATTTGAAATCAAGCGTTCGGTTCATGGCCTTCGTCGATCGATCAATGGTCAATGCTCCTGCCAGATCCGATTTGGCCTGTTCGATTCGTTGCCACAAAACGGCAGAAAACAGTGGCTTCATATATGATAAGTCAAAACCAACTGACTCATGTTTTTCAATATACGCATGCAACGCCGAGAGTGCCTGCCGGTAAACGAACCCTGTCACCGATTCTGGATCGGATTGCTCAAGGCGGGGAAGCAGAACAGACAGGCTCTTGAGAACGCTCCTGCCGAATCCGGGGCGAAAATCAGCATGGCTTAGACCTTTTTCGATCTGATGTGTATGGAAAAGGATCTGGGTCTCGATTTGGCCTCGGCTAAGGGAATCTTGACGAGACTGATACTTCGAAAAACGACGACGTTGGTTATTGGTTTCGGATATGAGCTTAGAATTTTCTTTTGCTTCATAATACTTGTGGAGAACCAGTTTAATGCCACTGAGAACGGGATCTGGCAAAATTTTTTTAATTGTATTTTTAAGCATTTATCTCCTTTGTTTGCTTGGTGTATATAATATTACTTTGTTGCAAAGACTGTGGTGTACTGTAGACTTTAGAAAAGTCTACATGATGTTTTAGTATATGGTAATATGACATCTCGGCATGCGTATCTTTTAATGGTTCATAAATCAATTGGGCAAGTTGAAAAGCTGTGTCGTCTGTTGGATGATAATCGGAACGATTTATATGTGCATGTCGATGATAATGTTCGTGATGTCGATATATGGCAGACCCGTCTGCATAATGCTGTAAAGAACGCCAAACTTGTTTTTGTTCCTCGTGTCGCAGTTAGCTGGGGAGGATTTTCGCAGATTAAGGCGGAACTTAGTCTACTGGATACAGCTGTAAATGATCGTACTCATACATACTATCATTTAATTTCAGGGGCAGACTTGCCTCTGCGAAATCAAGATCAGATACATTCTTTCTTTGATATGCATCAAGGTAAAGAATTTGTATCTTTAGGTACTCTGGATTATCAAAAAACTATCGAATCAAGAGTTCGTTACTGGTATATCTGGCAGGAATATATAGGCAATGCACATAGCACTCTTCGCAGAATTCTTCGCAAAGTGCAGAGGGCATATATTGCCCTGCAACGAGTGTTCGATGTCAACTTGAATAGTCATAATGATATAAAACATTATTATGGTGGTGCTAATTGGTTTAGCATCACCGAATCTTTTGCTATATATATACTTGCTCATAGAGACTGGATTCATGATACCTTTAGAAAAGGTAAGTGTGTTGATGAGGTCTTTGTTCAAACACTATTGCTTAACTCCGAGTTTTCAGAAAATAGATATCTCGGTGTGCAATTTGATGATGGGCCATATTCGATTATGCGTGATATCGACTGGAAGCGTGGACATCCGTATGTATGGCGCTCTGGTGATTTTAATGAACTCATATCTTCGGATTTCTTGTTCGCAAGAAAATTTGACGAGGATATTGATGGTAATATTATTGATCGTATTTACAAATTCGTTGTTGCCGAATAGTTTTTTTTTGTTGTTTATCGTCTGTGCATACAAAATCTCATGCATTATCAATGTGAATGTGCGAACATCACATCTTGCGTTTTTCCTTGTCTCCTCTCTTATTTGAAGCCTCGCATACAGGGGAGACCGCCGTTCATATGCGTGGCACATTGAACGGGTCTGCAGAGCGTTGTTCGACATGTCGCAGCCTATCGATATACGGTTGCAACACGTTGATTACCTGCGGCAGCTCTTCCGTGACGGCCTGGTAAAGTCGTGCAAAATCAAGCTCGTCATAATCGTGGACGATCCAGTCTCGCGTGCCGGCGATGGCTTTCCATTCGGTCTGCGGCTCTGCGACTCGAAATTCGCGCGACAATCCCTTGACGTGTTCGCCGACTCGCGCCACTGCCATCGCGACGGCGTTCTGCGTCTTGTCGTCCGTGCTGAATTCTTCCAGCGTCATATCGCCTAGAAACCGCTGGGCGTCACGCATGGCTCGCATGATGGCGACGATATGTATGGCGTCTCGCTCTGTGCTGTCAGCGTGCTCCGTATGGCACGAAACGGTATCGGCGTGGGGCATGGAACGGTCCTTACTTTCAATGGGGGTGTACTTTATACGATGCGGTACATGGGGTGCGAGGTGATGCTGTTGGCGAACAACACCCGTTGTATTTCCTTGAGCCGATCCGGCTGCGGTTGGGTAAGATACTCCTTGTGCACCAAGTCGACATTTCGTCCGAACGTGGATTTCAGATCGTCTCGCAGTGCAATGACATCGATGGTGGGATTGGCTTCCGGGGAAAAGTGGTAGATGAAATCGATGTCCGAATCGGCATGCCCCTCGCCCCGGGCCATTGATCCGAACAAGTACAGTTCGTCAACTTTGTGCCGTACTGCGATCGGTCGGGCGATTGCGGCGATATGTTGTGGTGTGGTTCGGCGTGAAATATCGTCGAGTGCCTGTTCGTATCGTTCCAAAAATGTTTGAGTGGGATTGCCGTGTAGCGCGCGGGACAATACAGGTGCGCTGACTCCCATCGCCTGTGCGACGGAGTTCTGTGAAAATCCGCGTTCCTCGCGGATCTCGTTCAGCTGTTCGATAGTGCGCATGCCACTGATATTAGCATAAAAGCTAACATGAGTAGGTAGCTCGAATTCAATCCTTGTTATTGCTTATCAATGCAAAGGTTAATCGGTTTTTCTTTCTAGGCAATACATTTTTTTGATGGGCCGCTCTCGGAACGTGGGTTCTGGGAGCGGCCCGGTTGGTTATGTTGTGCTGATTATGTTGGCTGGTTGGTGGTTATTGTTTGGCGATGCAGTTGGGGGTTACGTTGGTGATGGATTGGCCT
>NZ_JAFEJT020000059.1 GCF_018555435.2 Bifidobacterium amazonense | reverse complement strand
CCAGCCAGAACACCTTCGGAGCGTAGCACCGCGGCCTGCATGTCGGTCGGCCCCGCGATCACGGCGATATGGCGGCAGCCGCGCTCGCAGAGCAGCGTGGCGGCGTCGTACCCGCCCTGGTAGTTGTCGACGTCGACGTACGGGGTGCGCATGGCCGAATGCGGCGTGCCGATTGACACGACGGGAACGCCGCATTGCCTCAGCGCGTCGGCAAACGCCTTCGAATAGTGGAAGTTGATCACGACCACGCCCGCGGCGCCCGAGCTTTTGAGCACGGTCAGGAACTTCTGCGCGTCGTGGGGCTTGGTGAGCGCCAGGAACGGCAGCAGGTTCATGGCCGTGAACGAGGACGATAGCTGCGCGATCATTCCGGAGACGAACGCGTCGCGGAAAATGAAATCCGGTTCCTCCGGCACCATGATCGCCACGATGTTCGATCTGCCGGTGGTCAGCTGCTTCGCCGCCTGATTCGGCACAAAATGCAGCTGTTCCGCAGCCTGTTGCACCTTGCGCCGCGTCTGCTCCGATGCGGAGCCGCCGCCGAGGGCGCGCGACGCCGTGGACGCCGCCACGCCTGCAAGCTTCGCCACGTCACGAATCGTGACGACTTCAGCACTCATGTCATCCTCCGCAAACCGTCCATCGGAAATGCCGTTCGGGCGAGCGGGCGGCATTCCGACCGTCCGTCCGTGCCCACTCTACACAAGTCCCGCCCAGCTGCCGCAATCCACGTATTTCGGCCGTCGCCTCACTCGTACAGTGCTCGTCATAGTATACGGCATGGCAGTGGAACCGGTTCCATAAATACCGTTTTTCACCGGCATCCAAATACAAACAGATACTTCGAGAACACGTCAATACCACGTCAACGAGAAATCAGAAGGAATCATGAAAAGAAGTCTGCTCGCGCTGGCCGCCGGATCGTTCATCCTCGGCGCGGCCGAATTCGTGATGATGGGCATCCTGCCGCAGGCCGCGGCCGCAACAAACGTCGACATCCCCACCGCCGGACACTACATTTCGTCATACGCGCTCGGCGTGTGCGTCGGCACGCTCATGCTCGTCTTCGGCCGCAAAACGCCGCCGAAAAAGCTCATCATCCTGTTCATGGTCATCGCGTTCGTCGGCAACCTGCTGTCCGCGTTCGCGATCAACGCGCCCATGCTGCTCGCCACACGCTTCATCGCCGGCCTGCCGCACGGCGCGTTCTTCGGCACGGCCACGGTCGTCGCGAAAGAGCTCGCCGAACGCGGCAAGGAGGCCCAGGCCGTGTCGATGATGGTCGCCGGCCAGACGATCGCCAACATGCTCGGCGTTCCCGCCGGCACGCTGCTCGCCGAATTCCTCTCGTGGCGCCTCACGTTCGGCTTCCTTGCCGCGTGGGCCGTGATGACGGTCGTACTGGTCGCCGCCTGGGTGCCGCAGGTCGCGCCGATCAAGGACGCGGGCATTCGCGGCCAGTTCCGCTTCCTCACCAAGCCCGGCCCGTGGTTCATCATCGCCGCCATCTTCACCGGCAACGCGGGCGTGTTCTGCTGGTGGAGCTACGTGTCGCCGTGGCTGCAGAAGACGGGCGGCTGGCCGAGCGCGCTGGTGCCGATGTTCATGATGCTCGCCGGTTTCGGCATGGTCGTCGGCGGCCTGATCGGCGGCTGGGTCACCGATCACTGGCGTCACGCCGGCACGGCCGCGCTCGGCCAGACGATCTCCTGCATCGGCCTGCTCATGGTGCTCGTCGTGCCGGGCAACCACGCCACGACCACGATGCTCACGTTCTGGATCGCGTTCGGCCTGTTCTTCGTCAACGCGCCGCAGCTGCTGCTCATGGCTGAAGCCGGTCAGGGCGGCGGCGAGCTGATCGCCGGCGCTGCCGCGCAGGTCGCATTCAACTTCGGCAACGCGGTCGGATCGGCGGTAGGCGGCGCGACGCTCGACGCGTTCGCTATGGACTACCGGTTCACCGGCTTCGCCGGACTGCCGCTAAGCATTCTCGGCGTCGCGTTGCTCGCGATCTACTCGCTGAAATACGAAACCGACACCGACGCGATCGACCGGCTACGCCCGATCGAAGTCAATACGGCCGTTTCCGCGCACTGAGATTCGCCGGTCTGCCGATGGCCTGCAACGTATGGTTCCGATCATGCGTGCAGGCCTTCGTCGTCATGCGGCGGGCCGAATGGTCACTTGCCTGTCCGGCGGTCGGATCAGTCGTCGGACAGGTCGTTGCCGAACCAGCCGGTTTTCTCCGGGGTCAGCTTGAGGTTGATCTGCTTGAGCACGGTGTACTCCTTCAGCCCGTCGAGCCCGCCGTCCACGGTGACGCCGCTCTGCCGGTGCGGGCTGACCGGCAGGCCGCCCGTATCGTCCATGTAGGTGTTCGCCCACATGATGCCCGAGTCCACGCCTCGGCACACCCTCAGCGCCCGGCCCATGTCCGAAGTGAACACGCCGCCGGCAAGCCCGTACCGTGTGGCGTTGGCAAGGCGGATCGCCTCGGTCTCGTCGGCAAAGGTCTGCACGGTGAGTACCGGCCCGAAGATCTCCTCCCGCACGATGCGCATGTCCTCGCGGCAGTCCACGAACACGGTCGGTTCGATGAAATACCCGTCCTTGAATGCGCCTTCGGTGATCCGGTGCCCGCCGACGAGCACGCGCGCACCTTCCTCCCGACCGATGCGAATGTAGTTCAGCACCCGTTCCATCTGCCGCTTGCTCACCATCGGCCCGTATTCCGTCTGCTCGTCCATCGGCATGCCGATGCGGATGTGCGCGATGCGCTCTTGGAGCATGTCCATGACCCGCCCGTACACACCGCGCTGCACCAGCAGTCGCGTTCCGGCGACGCACACCTGCCCTTGGCTGAGGAATACGCCGAACATGAGACAGTCGACCGCCACGTCCAGATCCGCATCATCGAAGATGATGAACGGCGACTTGCCGCCCAGTTCCATCGAAAATCGCTTGACGCTGGTTGAGGAATGCCCGACGATGTCCAGTCCCGTTGCAGTGCCGCCCGTGAACGTGATTTTGGCCACGTCGGTGTCTTCCGCCAACGCCGTGCCGACTTCGTCGCCGGGGCCGAGCACCAGGTTGACGCTGCCGGCAGGGAATCCCGCCTCCTCCATGAATCCGATCATCATCGCCGTGGTGATCGGCGTCAGCGAGGACGGTTTGACCACGACCGTGTTGCCCGCTGCCAATGCGGGGGCCATGCCGGCCGCGGTGGTGCCCATCGAATAATTCCATGGCGAGATCACCGCGCAGACGCCCAACGGCTCACGTATGGTCATGCTGATCATACCGGGGTTGTCCGCCGACGTCGCGCCTTGGAGTTCGTGCACCATTGAAGCGCACTCGCGGAACGCGCCGCTGGCCGCGTACACGTCGTCGTATCGAGTTTCCTTCCACACGCGCCCCATGCTGTTCGTTTCGGCCGTGGCCAGTTCGTCGGCGTGCGCTTCGATGAGGTCGGCCGTTTTGTCCATCAGTTCCGCACGTTCGTCGGCCGTCAGCCGCCGCCATGCGGAGTCTGGCGCAAAGGCACGTTGCGCCGCCGCGACGGCATGATGGACGTCACTGGCCGTGCCGCACGCCGCTTCGGCCACGATGCAGCCGTTGGCCGGATTGATGATTGACGTTGTTTTTCCGGAAACGGATCCAATCCATTGTCCGTCGATATACATGTTGACATGTTCCATGCCGCTCACTCCCGTTTGGCGAATGCAGTCCGTGTACAAAAGGCCATATTACGTGTCGTAGCAGCCGTTTGCCGATTGTTCCGGGTTGTCCGTCAATTCGGTGCAACGGGGAGGCTGCTGGGGCCGCCGTCCCGGCGCAGTTCCGAACGAACGATGCATCAACGGGATTTTTGGGAAACGTTTCCATTATCCGATGCCGTCCGTCGACCGTTCCGTCGACCGCAGTCCATGCATTGCCGCGCTGCAAGGCATCGCCGGTCGACACTCGTCCGGCGCTCATCCGGCGACGGTCACACAACGACCACAGGATTCGCACGGAACGTTCAGGAAGCTCATACGCGCCGCCATGATACGGGTGGTTATATGTAGTCAACGGCCGAAAGGCCGGACAACATAACTCAACAAACCTTCTTCCTCTCTTCTCCTTTCTTCTCCCGAAAGCCCGGCCCAACCGCCGGGCTTTTTGGGTTGCGGCAAGTCTTGTTACAGGTCTCGTCACAAGACTTCGGAGGGCCCCGCATCGCGTCGTCCGGGCTGCGCATCACAATGGACGGGCTGCGCATCAGGACATCCTCACATGCAGAACCACAACATACTTCGCACTTCGCCGAACGCAACGCGACAAACTCGCAAGGTTCTTCCAAGATGTCCCGGAAAAGCCGAAACGCAAAACCCATCCCAGTGCTTGCAGCAGCCAGGATCAGACTCAGGCGCAGCACAACCCGGTCGACAGACAACCAGAAGGAACCAGCCCGCATGACATCGCATCTCGCCGAAGCCGGACGCACCATCATTCCGCGCAAGAACGACCGGTACGGGCTACTCAATCCGGCGCTGGTCGTGCTCACGTTCGTCGCCGGACTGGTGGATGCGCTGAGCTATCTGGCACTCGGGCACGTGTTCGTGGCGAACGTGACCGGCAATATCGTGTTTCTCGGATTCGCGTTCGCGCACGCGCAGGGCTTCGTGTGGTGGACGTCGGCGCTCACCCTGGCCGCGTTCATGGTCGGCGCGCTGATCGGCGGGCGCATCATCCGCCGTTTCGGCGCGAACCGAGCCAAGCATCTGCTCGTGTCAACGTGCGTGCAGCTGGCGTTCGTGGTCGCCGCGTTGGCCGGCATCTGGCTGCTCAACCGGTTTTCGCCGGAGCCAACGATCGGCGGCATCGGCAGCGGCGCGGCGGCGAGCGCAACGTCGTCGTCATCGGCGCTCGCGTCGGCGTCCGCAACGGCGAGCGCGCAGGCCGCGCAACCAAGCCTGAATTTTCCGACGGCAAGCCATATCGACCTGCACATCATCACGCTGATCGTGCTGCTCGCGCCGGCGATGGGCATTCAGAATTCGACCGCGCGCAAGCTGTCCGTGCCGGACCTGCCAACAACCGTGCTGACGATGACGCTGACTGGCATTGTGGCGGACACGTCGGCGCACGGTCACGAGCAGTCGAAGCTGGGCCGGCGCGCGGTGGTGATGTGCGCGTTGGCGCTCGGCGCGCTGACCGGCGCGATATTGCAGACGCGCGGATACGAGGACGTGATTCTGATGGTGATGATCGCGTGCCTGCTGCTGGTGATCGCGATGATGGTGCCGCATATTCATTCCGACGCCCGCTGGGTTGCCGGCGAGCGCTGATCGCGTCGGCATTGCCGCATACGATCGCCGCACACGATTGCCGCATACGATCTCAGCACAGCGCACGGTTGCGTCAGGTTTGTGTTCAAGTGCACTGCAAGCGGTAGGGTGGAGCCGTTGCCTCACTGCGATCACGGCATGACGATCGCGCAGCGGCAACGCACGAATCGTATCGGCAAAGGAGCGAATATGAAGACTCAGGAAATCGGACAGTCGGGCATGGTCGCGTCGCGTCTTGCGCTCGGTGTGATGCGCATCGACGCGCTGGACGAGACGGCGGCGACGCGCACGGTCGCGGCTGCGGCGGAATCGGGCATCGACTATTTCGACACGGCCGACATCTACGGCTTCAACGCGCACGCGCTGCACGCCAGTTCGCGCGTCTTCGGCCAAGCGTGGAAGAACGCGGGGCTTGAGCGTGACAGGATCTTCATCCAGACCAAGTTCGGCATCGATTTCGGCTACGATGAGCAGGGCCGCGGCGCGGCACACGGCTACGACTTCTCCGCGAAGCACCTGCTGGACGCGCTTGACGGCGAGCTTGAGGCTTTGCAGACCGACTACGTCGACGCCGTGCTGCTGCACCGCATCGACACGCTGTTCGAGTTGGACGAGGTGGCCGAGGCGTTCGACAAGCTGGAGTCGAGTGGCAAGGTGCGTCATTTCGGCGTGAGCAACATGGGTCCGTGGCAGATCGAACTGTTGCAGAGCGGGCTGAAGCAGAAGTTGGAGATCAACCAGCTACAGTTCGGTCTGATGCACACGCAGATGCTCGACGCGGAGATTCATTTCAACATGGCTGACGATGCGGCTGCGGATCGCACGGGCGGTATTCTGCCGTATTCGCGGCTCAAGCACATGACGATTCAGGCGTGGTGCCCGTTCCAGTCGAACACGGAGTTCGGCCCGTTCGTCGGCAATGCGCATTTCCCGGAGCTGAACGCGGAGCTGGAGCGTCTCGCCGCGAAGTACGAGTCAACGCCGAACGGCATCGCGGTGGCGTGGATGCTGCGTCATCCGGCCGGCATTCAGCCGCTGCTCGGTTCGATGAATCCCGATCGCATCCGCGACATGGCCGCCGGCGCGGACGTCGAGCTGGATCGCCGCGACTGGTGGTCGCTGTATCAGGCCGCCGGCAACCAGCTCGTGTGACGCGCGCGACGCGACGCCGCGGCGACGAGCTCACGCGGCGTCGCGTTTGGCGAGTTGGTCGCGGATTTCGGTGAGCAGCGCGATGATCTGCTCGTTGGATGATGCGGACGACGATGACGCCTGTTCGGCCGATGCGGCGGACGCCGACGCGCCCGACGATTCGACGGACGGTGCGTCGGCCTGCACGGCCGGGGAGACGCCGGATTCACCGGCCGTTGCATTGGCCGCCCTGTCGCCGACTGCGTCCGCTGCCGCCTCACCCGCCGACGCCTTGTCGCCGCCGAGAACCGGCGCCGCGACGGCCTGCGCGGCTTGCGCGGCGAGGGCCGCGGCCTTGTCGGCGGCTTCCTTGAGTTTGGTCTTGGCGATCAGCGCTTCGGACATGTCGCGGAACTTATTGATCGGCACGAGGATGCAGAAGTAGACTGCCACGGCGATGACGAGGAAGTTGAGCAGCGCGCCGAGCACCGCGCCGAAGGAGATAGTCGCGCCGTTGAACGTGAACGCGAGCAGGCCGCCCATGTCGGGTTTGCCGAAAATCATCGCGATAAGCGGGTTGATGAGATGGTCGACGATCGAATTGACGACCGCGGTCACGGCTGCGCCCATGACGACACCGACCGCCATGTCAATCATGTTGCCGCGTGAAATGAATTTCTTGAACCCGTCGATCATCGCCGTCTCCCGTCGTCACCGTTGCGATCGTGGTCATGACGATCGTCAGCGTCGCGTTTGTCGTCGCGACTGTCGCCACGAACGGTTCCAGCGTATCGCAGCGACGTGCCGACGCGACGTCAGACGGTCGGAAAACAACGTAGCGCACTCCGGCGAGGCGGGGATCCTGTCAGGCTGCGGGGGAGTCGCCCAGTTCGGACGCGTCGACGGCGAACGCCGTCTTCCAGCGTGCGATGCAGCGTTCGATGCGTTTGTAGCCGATGAGTTCGGGGCCGAGTCCGGCCGCGCGGAAGATCTTGACCGGCGATTCGCCGCGACCGTATCGTTCCATGCAGTCACGCTGGAAGTCGGCCGCGTATTCGATCCGGTTCGCCGTCGCGGACTGCACGGCGGGCAGACTGTTCAGGTACGTCACCTGTTCGTCCGTAAACACCACTTTTTTACTCGCCATAGCTTTCACCCGTTTGCCTGTGTCGTTCGCTGATGTATCTCTAAAAACCGCTCCGACCTCTTTACTCAGCCCTACAGCTTACGGGATGTCACCCCCCCCCCATCAAAATCAACACCAAAATTATATCGATAAAATACACAAAATGAGTATTTTTACGCCAAAAATTGCCGTCTGGTAATTAAAAGCTCCGGGCGTGTCGCAGATCACATTGACAACACCGTCTCACATGCTGGTCTCACATGTCGATATCATGCCAGCCGCGGCGGCGACGCGCCGGCCATAGCCGCATCGCGGGAAAACCCTTGTCGCGACGCGGTCCCGCACATACAATGAAGCCGTCTTACTGATAATCCGAACCAAGGGAGATTCATGTTTTCCAACGAGTACATCCAGCGCGTCTATGAGCAGGTCGAGCAGCGCGACGGCGACCAGCCCGAGTTCCTGCAGGCCGTGCGCGAGGTGTTCGAGACGCTCGAACCGGTGATCGCCAAGCACCCCGAGTACGAGAAGGCGGGCGTGCTGGAGCGCATCGTCGAGCCGGAGCGCGTGGTCAAGTTCCGCGTCGCTTGGACCGACGACGAGGGCAAGGTGCAGGTCAACCGCGGCTACCGCGTCCAGTTCAACTCCGCGATCGGCCCGTACAAGGGCGGCCTGCGCTTCCACCCGACCGTGAACGAGGGCGTCATCAAGTTCCTCGGCTTCGAGCAGATCCTCAAGAACTCGCTGACCACGCTGCCGATGGGCGGCGGCAAGGGCGGCTCCGACTTCAACCCGAAGGGCAAGTCCGACGCCGAGGTCATGCGCTTCTGCCAGGCGTTCATGACCGAACTGTGCCGCCACATCGGCCAGTTCACCGACGTTCCGGCCGGCGACATCAACGTGGGCGGCCGTGAGATCGGCTACCTGTTCGGCCAGTACAAGCGCATCCGTGACGAATACTCCGGCGTGCTGACCGGCAAGGGCCTCGAATTCGGCGGCTCGCTCGCCCGCACCGAGGCGACCGGCTACGGCGTCTGCTACTACACGCAGGAGGCCCTGCGCGTGCTGAAGAACGACTCGTTCGAGGGCAAGACCGTCGTGATCTCCGGTTCCGGCAACGTGGCGATCTACGCCGCGCAGAAGGCCGAGCAGCTGGGCGCGAAGGTCGTCACCGTGTCCGATTCCAACGGCTACGTCTACGATCCGAACGGCATTGACGTGGCCGTCGTCAAGCAGATCAAGGAGGTCGAGCGCGGCCGCATAAAGGAGTACGCGGAGCGCGTGCCGTCCGCCGAGTACCACGAGGGCTGCTCGGGCGTGTGGACCGTGCCGTGCGACATCGCGCTGCCGTGCGCCACTCAGAACGAGATCAACGAGGAGTCCGCGAAGGCGCTCGTGGCCGGCGGCTGCAAGGTCGTGTGCGAGGGCGCGAACATGCCGTCCACGCCGGAGGCCATCGCCGTGTACCAGAACGCCGGCCTGCTGTATGGCCCGGCCAAGGCTGCGAACGCGGGCGGCGTGGCCGTTTCCGGCCTCGAGATGAGCCAGAACAGCTACCGTCTGTCCTGGACCTTTGAGGAGGTCGATGCCAAGCTCAAGAACATCATGGAGACGATCGTGGCCGAGTCGCTCAAGGCGGCGAAGGAGTACGGCCACGAGGGCGATCTGATGCTCGGCGCGAACGCGGCCGGCTTCGTCAAGGTCGCCAACGCGATGGTCGCGCAGGGCATCCTGTAAGCCTTTCGGTCGGCCGATCAGCTAACATCCATCCCATACGGCCGTGCTGAGTCCACGTGACATCATCGTGACTCAGTCACGGCCGTTTCTTCGTCCCCGAAGACCGTTGCTGAGTCCCGATAGCGTAACCGGGACCCAGCAACGGCCGTTCCGCGGCATACGGCCGAGCCGCACGCGCGAAGGGCTGTTCATACGACAAGTGGCTCCCCGCCGGATGGTGGGGAGCCACTTGCGTACGTTTGCGAAATGTCGGTCAGTCGTCGCCGAGTGTGACGTGCACGCCGCCGACGAGCGCGGTGACCACGTTGTACAGCAGCGTGAGGATAGTCGCGAGAATCGTGAACACGACGACCTGCACGATGCCGAAGATCGTCACGGCGCTGAGCACGGTGGACCAGTTGAAGATGCTCGTCAGGTCGAAGGAGCCGGCGTCGAGGCCCGTGGAGGAGACGATCGCCGTGATCTTCTTGAACACGCCGATGAAGTCGAGCAGGAAGTAGCAGCCCATCACGGCGACGATCTGGATGATCGCGCCCGCGATCGACAGCAGGAACGACACCTTGGCCATCGACCATGCGCTGATATGTGTGACGGACAGGTTCATGCGGCGGGCGCGCGGCGTGCCGCGACGGGCCGGCTTCGACGCGGGCGGCACGGACGCCGGCGCGGCGGAGAGCGGCTCGGACGATCCGGAGACGCCGGACGTGCCGGCGGATGCTGCGGAATCGGCTATGCCGGCCTCGCCGACCGCGGAACGGGCCACACGGCCGGCATGGCCGTGGCCGCCGCGATGTCCGACCTCACCCGGCTCGTCGCCTGCATGCTCGGGCGCGAAGGAGACGGGCTGGATCATGCCGTCTTCGTTGGATTCTTCAACATTGTCGCTCATCGTTGCTCCTTGTCCGAGCTCTTGCTTTCTGTGAGACTACCAGTCTTCGCAGACGGCAGGCGTCATGTCTTCCCATGGAAATCTTCCTTTGCAGGCAACCCGGCTGAGGGGCAATCAGCGACTCATGGTTCGATCTTCTGACTACCCCTCGGTCTCGCTGCGCGAGCCAGCCCCCCCCCTGACAGGGGGAGCCGAGAAAAGGATCACTGCTCCGCGGGCTGCTCCGCGGCACCGGCATCGCCGGCATCGCCCGCATCCTGACCGTCGTCGGCGTCGTCGTCCTTCTCCTCGTTGCGCGCGATGGAGATGATCTCGTCGCCCTTGTCCGGCTTGGCGAGCGTGACGCCCTGCGTGGTGCGGCCGGTGCGCTTGACCTCGGCCACGTCGGAGCGGATCACCTTGCCGGACTTCATGATCGCGAGCACCTGATCGTCTTCAGCCACGATCACCGCGCCGACCAGCGCGCCGCGCTCGTCGGTCAGCTGCACGGCCTTGACACCGTAGCCGTTACGGCCCTGCAAACGGTACTCGGAGATCGCCGTGCGCTTGGCGAAGCCTTCGCTGGTGACCACGAGCAGGTCCTTGTCAGTGTCGGCCGGCACCACGTCCATCGCGAGCAGGCTGTCGCCGTCGCGGAACTTCATGCCCTGCACGCCGGCGGTCTGGCGGCCCATCGGGCGCAGCTGCTCGTCGTCGGCCGCGAACTTGAGGCTCATGCCGAGACGGGAGACGAGGATGATGTCGTCCTCCGCGTTGCACAGCGCGGCGCCGACCAGCTCGTCGGCCGTCTCGCCGTTCTCGTCCTCGATCAGACGCACGGCGATCAGGCCGCCCTGTCGCGGCGAATCGTACTCGGCGAGCGCGGTCTTCTTGACCTTGCCGGAACGGGTCGCGAGCACCAGGTACTTGGCGACCTCGTAGTTCGGGATCGACAGCACGGTCTGGATCGTCTCGTCGGGGCCGAACTGCAGCAGGTTCGCCACATGCTGGCCCTTGGAGTCGCGCGAGCCTTCGGGCAGCTCGTACGCCTTGATGCGGTACACGCGGCCCTTGTTCGTGAAGAACAGCAGCCAGTTGTGCGTGGACGTGAGGAAGAAGTGGTCCACCACGTCGTCCTCGCGCAGCTTGGCGCCCTTGATGCCCTTGCCACCGCGGTGCTGGGCGCGGTATTCGTCGGCCTTGGTGCGCTTGATGAAGCCGGAGTGCGTGACCGTGACGACCACGTTCTCTTCGGCGATCAGGTCCTCGACGTTCATCTCGCCGGAGTACGGCAGGATCTTGGTGCGGCGCTCGTCGCCGTACTTGGCGACGATTTCGTCGAGTTCGTCGCCGACGATCTTGCGCTGGCGTTCCGGCTTGGCGAGGATGTCGTTGTAGTCGGCGATCTTGCGCTGCAGTTCCTCGTGCTCGTCGATAATCTTCTGGCGTTCCATGTTGGCGAGGCGCACGAGCTGCATGGACAGGATCGCGTCGGCCTGCACCTGGTCAATGTCGAGGAACTCCATGAGCTTCGGACGAGCGTCGTCGCGGCCCTGGCTGGAACGGATCAGCCTGATGACCTCGTCAATCGCGTCCATGGCCTTCAGGAGGCCCTGCAGGATGTGGTCGCGTTCCTCGGCCTCGCGCTTCAAGTAGCGGGTGCGGCGTTCGATGACTTCGAGCTGGTGGGTCACCCAGTGGCGGATGAACGCGTCGAGGCTGAGCGTGCGCGGCACGCCGTCGACCAGCGCGAGCATGTTCGCGCCGAACGTCTGCTGCAGCTGCGAGTGCTTGTACAGGTTGTTGAGCACGACCTTCGGCACGGCGTCGCGCTTGAGCACGAGCACGAGGCGCTGGCCGGTACGGCCGGACGTCTCGTCGCGCATGTCGGCGATGCCCTGGATCTTGCCGTCGCGCACGCCTTCGCGGATGGACGCGGCCAAGCGGTCCGGGTTGACCTGGTACGGCAGCTCGGTGACCACGAGGCACATGCGGCCCTTGATTTCCTCGGTGTTGACGACCGCGCGCATGGTGATCAGACCACGGCCGGTGCGGTACGCCTGCTCGATGCCCTTATGGCCGAGGATCGTCGCGCCGGTCGGGAAATCCGGTCCCTTGATGATACCGATGAGCGCGTCCAGCAGCTCCTCGCGGGAGGCTTCGGGATGGTCGAGCGTCCAGTGGACGGCGTTCGCCAACTCGCGCATGTTGTGCGGCGGAATGTTGGTCGCCATGCCGACGGCGATGCCGGACGAGCCGTTCGCGAGCAGGTTCGGGAAGCGCGCGGGCAGCACGGTCGGTTCCTGCGTGCGGCCGTCGTAGTTCGGTACGAAGTCGACAGTGTCCTTGTCGATGTCGCGCACCATTTCCATCGCGAGCGGCATCATGCGACACTCGGTGTAACGCATGGCGGCGGGCGGATCGTCACCGGCCGAACCGAAGTTGCCCTGTCCGTCAACGAGCGTGTAGCGCATCGACCACGGCTGGGCCATGCGCACGAGCGTGTCGTAGATCGCCGCGTCGCCGTGCGGATGGTAGTTGCCCATGACGTCGGCGACCGGTCGCGCGCACTTG
This sequence comes from Bifidobacterium amazonense, assembly GCF_018555435.2. Classification (GTDB taxonomy): domain Bacteria; phylum Actinomycetota; class Actinomycetes; order Actinomycetales; family Bifidobacteriaceae; genus Bifidobacterium; species Bifidobacterium amazonense. The sequence goes on along the minus strand of NZ_JAFEJT020000059.1, from coordinate 6,613 downwards.
GAGTAGCCGCGGTCGGGTCGGTAGCCGCCGTCGTACATCGCGTACACGATGCGGCGGTGGACCGGCTTCATACCGTCGCGCACGTCCGGCAGGGCGCGTTCGACGATGACGGAGATCGCGTAGTCGAGGTAAGACTGGCGCATCTCCTTCTGGATGTCGGTGTGGGCCACGCGATGCTCGTCGAGGACCAGGTTTTCGCTGGCCTGCGGGCTCGTGGGCTCGAGCGAGCGCTCGGCGCGCTCGTCGTTCTGCTCCGGCAGGTCGTTGCCGCCGGTGCTGTTTTCGTCTGCCACTTAGTTGTTCCTTTTATCGTTGGCTGTAAAAAGGATCTTGGCCCCCTCGGCTGAGGGGGCTGTCAGCGAAGCTGACTGGGGGAGCGTCTGCGGCGTAGCCGCTAACAATGTCGCATCAGCCGAAGGCTGATTCAGATTTCTCGTCGGCCTGCAGCCGAATCTCTCCCTCAGTCCGACTTCGTCGGCCAGCTCCCTCATCAGAGGGAGCCGAGAAAAATCGTCACGCGTCGATGCTGTGCCGTCCCTTCATCTCCGCCTAGGCGTCGATGAAGCGCACGTCCTTCGCATTCCTCTGGATGAACAAACGACGCGGCTCCACGTCGTCGCCCATGAGCATCGAGAACGTCTCGTCCGCGGCCGCCGCGTCCTCGATGTGGATCTGCTTCAAGATGCGCCGCTCCGGGTCCATGGTCGTCTCCCACAGCTCCTGGTACGTCATCTCGCCCAGGCCCTTGTAGCGCTGGATGCCTTCGCCCTTGGGCAGCTGACGGCCGGCCGCCTTGCCCTCGGCGAGCTTCTCGTCGCGCTCGCGGTCGGTGTACACGAAGTCGTGGTCGCCGCGCGTCCACTTGAGGCGGTACAGCGGCGGCATGGCCACGTACACGTAGCCGGCGGTGATCATCGGACGCATGTAGCGGAAGAACAGCGTGAGGTTCAGCGTGGCGATGTGCGCGCCGTCGACATCGGCATCGGCCATGATGATGACCTTGTGGTAGCGCACCTTGCTCACGTCGAAGTCCTCGCCGTAGCCGCCGCCGACGGCCGTGATGAGCGACTCGATCGTGTCGGACTTCATCATGCGGTCGATGGACGCGCGCTCGGTGTTCAAAATTTTGCCTCTCAGCGGCAGGATGGCCTGCGTCTCCGGGTTGCGGCCCTGGATCGCGGAGCCGCCTGCCGAATCACCCTCGACGATGAACAGTTCGCACTCTTCGGGGTTGTTGGACTGGCAGTCCTTGAGCTTGTCGGGCATGCCGGCCGATTCGAAGATCGACTTGCGGCGCGTGTTCTCGCGCGCCTTCTTGGCGGCGATGCGCGCTCGGGACGCCTCGATGGCCTTCTGGATGATGTTCTTGGCCTCGCTCGGGTGCGCGTCGAACCAGTCGCCGAGCTTGTCGGTCATCACGCGCTGCACGAAGGTCTTCGCCTCGGAGTTGCCGAGCTTGGTCTTGGTCTGGCCTTCGAACTGCGGGGTGGTGAGCTTGACGGAGATCACGGCCGTCAGGCCCTCGCGCACGTCGTCGCCGGAGAGGTTGTCGTCCTTGTCCTTGAGGATGTTCTTCTCGCGCGCGTAGCGGTTCACGAGCGAAGTCAGCGCGGCGCGGAAGCCTTCCTCGTGGGTGCCGCCCTCGGTGGTGGAGATCGTGTTCGCGAACGTGTGCACGGCTTCGGAGTACGCGGTCGTCCACTGCATCGCAATTTCGGCGGAGATGCCGATCTTGAGGTCCTCGGCCTCGAAGTCGATCACGTCCTCCTCGACCGGCGTCGCCTTGCGGGACTTGACGAGGTAGTCGACGTAGTCCTTGATGCCGTTCGCGTACTGGTACGTGACGCTCTGGTGCTTCGTCTCGCCGTCGTCGTCCTGGCCCGCGACCTCGTCGCCGGCCATGTCGGGCTCGCGCAGGTCCGTGAGACTGATCTTGAGGCCCTTGTTGAGGAACGCCATCTGCTGGAAGCGGGCGCGCAGCGTTTCGAAGTCGTAGACGGTCGTCTCGAAGATCTTGCCGTCCGGCCAGAACGTGACGGACGTGCCGGTGGACTCGTTCTCGCTCATCGGCTCGCCCTTGGCCAGACGCGCGGTCGGATGCTGGTTGATGTACGTCTGCGTCCAGTGGAAGCCCTGACGACGCACCTCGATGTCGACGCGCGTGGACAGCGCGTTGACGACGGAGATGCCGACGCCGTGCAGGCCGCCGGAGACCGCGTAGCCGCCGCCGCCGAACTTGCCGCCGGCGTGCAGCTTGGTCATGACCGTTTCGACGCCGGAGACGCCTTCGCCGGGCACCTCGTCGACCGGGATGCCGCGGCCGTCGTCGACGACGCGAATGCCGTTGTCCGGCAGGATCGTGACCTCGATATGCGTCGCGTAGCCGGCGAGCGCCTCGTCGACGGAGTTGTCGACGATCTCGTAGACGAGATGGTGCAGGCCGCGCGGGCCGGTGGAGCCGATGTACATGCCTGGGCGGATGCGCACGGCCTCGAGGCCCTCGAGGACCTTCAGATCGCTCGCGTCGTAGTGGTCGGGGGACATGCTGTCGTCGAGCTGCGCGTCGACGAGCTCGTCGTTGTTGATCTGCTCGGCCGCTGCGTCGAGTTCGGCTTGCTTGTCGGTGATGGGTTTGGTGATGTTCTGATCAGTGGAACCGTCGAGCGAATCTGCTTCGTCTGCCACAGGATTCCTTTCTGCACATTGCCGCGTCCGAGCGGCTACTCGCAAGGGCGATATGCCCCTAGAACGCGAATAACGGCCCCTTCCAGCCTTTTACCTATACTGCACGTAAGTCTAGTCGCGTACGCCGACACCGCCCTTAGCGGCGAAATTAGCGGTTTTGCGCGGTCTCTGGCCGGTTCGGCGGCGCAGTTTCGGCTGCACAATTCGGCGGCGCGGTTCGGCCGACTGGTTCAATCGACTGGTTCGCCCGACCGACTCAGCCGCGCCGACGATACCCGCGGTATCCGCCTCCGCGCTGCGGCATGGGCCCGCTGACGCGGATTTCACGGATGTCGAGGCCCGCGAGCCGCTCGCGGATCGTGGCGGTGAGCTGGGGGATCATGTAGGTGAGCGTGGTCGCCCAGTTGGGCGATTCGGTGCGGATGACGAGCACGCCGTCGCGCAGGTCTGTCACGGTGGAGTGCTGCGCGATGGCGGGTCCGACGACCTGGTCCCAGTGGTCGCGCAACTGGGCCATTTTGAGCTGCGGCGTCCAGTTGCCGGCGCCGGCGATCGCGCCGAGCACGCTGTCGAGGCTGCTCGGGTCGCGCCCAGGCTTGCCGAAGTTCTCCCACGCCTTCTCGCTGTTTTCCTCGCGCGCCTTGCGGTCGCGCATGATGTATCCGCCGCGTTCGGCGAGACGCTCGAACACCTGCGCCGGCAGTTTGCGCTCGTCCAGCTTGAGCGTTTGCGCGATCGGCGGTTTCATGCCGAGGCCGTCCTTCCGCCGCTGTCGTCAGGCGCGGCGGGCGCGTCAGGCGAGCCGGCCACGTCGTTCGCGTCGGCCGTTCCCAGCAGCGCGGACAGGTCCGGGTGCAGGTACTCATCCTGCGCACGCTTGAGTGCGCCCACGTCGATCACGTTCGCGTCCGCGCGTCCGGCGAGGTCGGGGATGTCGCTGGCGGCGGCCACGGTGATGAGCACCTGGTCCTGCCGCGAGGCGAAGTCGAGGATCTGGCTGCGGCGCGATTCGTCGAGCTGGGCGAACACGTCGTCGAGGATGACGATCGGCCGCGTGCCGCGTTCGCGCGCGACCACGTCGAACAGGGCCATTTTGAGCGCGAGCGCCATCGTCCACATTTCGCCGTTCGACGCGAATTCGCGTGCCGGCATGCCGGCCAGCAGCAGCGTCAGGTCGTCGCGGTGCGGGCCGATCAGGTTCTGTCCGCGCGCGACTTCGCCGGGGTAGATGCGCTGGAAGTGCTCGCTGATGTGCGGCAGGGGATCGTCGTACAGGAAGATCTCGTCGAACGACGGCTCGTACGCGAGCTGCGCGCGCTGATCGTCGCCGGCGAGACTGCGGTAGATCGCGGCGAACGGTTCGGCGATCATGTCGACGATGCGCCGGCGGTCGCGCGTGACGGCGACGCCGAGTTCGATGAACTGTCCCGTCCAGATTTCCAGACCGCTCAGGGCCGCGTCGGCGGCCGCAGGGACGACGTCGCGCGCGCCGAGCTGCTTGAGCAGGGCGGAGCGCTGCTTGGCGATTTTCGCGATGGTCTGCAGCCGTTCCGCGTAGCCGGGGACGAGCAGTGCGCCGGCCTGGTTGAGGAAGGTGCGCCGGGAGGCCGGGTCGCCAGCGACGAGCCGCTGGTCTTCCGGCGTGAAGGAGACGCTGGGGATGCGACCGATCACGTCGCGCATGTACAGCGAGTTGCCGCCGTTGACGCGGGCCCGGTTCGCGCCGCGCGCCGCGACGGTGAGCTCGTAGGTGGTGACGGTCAGCTCGTCGCCGGCCCCGTAGGCACCCGTTGCGTCCGGGTCCGACTCGGCGGTCGCATCCGACGACGAAAGGCCCGCAGAGGGCCCGCTGACGACGTTGGCGCGGATGACGGCGGAGGACTGTCCGCGTTCGACGAGCGGCAGCGACGACGAGGTGCGGTGGCTGGAGCCGGTGGAGAGGACTTCGACGGCTTCGACGATGTTGGTCTTGCCCATGCCGTTCGCGCCCTGCAGGATGTTCACGCCGGGGGTGAAGTCGACTACGCAGTGCTCCCATGAGCGGTAGCGGTCGAGCGCCAGACGCGAGACGTGCACCGGTTATTCCTCCGAACGTGGTTGTTGGCTGTTCGCGGCTTCCCTTGCCGGGGAAGCCGTCACGAAATGGCTGAAGGGGCGGTCGGCGTCCGCCGCGGGTAAGTCCGTCACGGTGCCGGCCAGACGACCGCCGGAGCGGCGGCCAGATTGACAACCGATTCGGTAAGCGTTTTCCGAGCGAGCTTCCCGTCATTTGGAAAGCGCTTACCGAGGCTTGTTTTCTAGGTTTTTGGAATCAGGCGGTGATGCGCATCGGCACGAGCAGATAGCGGTAGTCCATCGACTCGTCGGAATCCGCCTCCTGCTGTCCATTGAACTCGACCGGCTTGACGGCAGTCGTCATCTTCATGCGCACGTACGGTTCGGTGATCGCGGACAGGCCCTCGATCAGATACGACGGGTTGAACGCGACTGTAATGTCGTCGCCGTCCATGTCGATGTCGAGGATCTCCTGCGCCTGGGCCTCGTCGGCCGCGCCGGCGGACATCGTGATCTCCTGTCCGGAGAACACCATGCGGATCGGGGCGTTGCGTTCGGCGACCAGCGCGACTCGCTTGATCGCGCCGATCAGCTTCTGCCGGTCGACCACCGCCTGAATCGGATAGTCATCGGCGAACAGACGGTCGACCGCAGGGAACTCGCCGTCGATCAGCTGCGACGTCGAGACACGTCCGGCGTTCTCGAATCCCAGCAACGACGCGGAATCCTCGTCGAAATCGACGATCACGTTCTGATGCTCGTCGAGCGAACGCGCGATGTCACGCAGCAGCGAGCCGCGCACCAGCGTCGTCGTGTTCACGTCGAGATTCTGCGGCGTCCACGAGAACGTCGCGCGGGCGAGACGGAAGCGGTCGGTCGACGTCATGATGACCTTGTCCCCGTTGAACTGGACGCGAACGCCGGTGAGCACCGGGCGATTCTCCTCGCGGGAGACCGCGACGCATGCCTGGGAGACCGCCTGCACGAACGTCGGTGCGTCGACCTGGCCGAGTTTCGCCGGAACGACGGGCAAATCCGGGTATTCCGCGTCGGGCATGAGCTGCATAGTGAACGTCGACTTGCCCGACGTGATCGTCATGGTCGATTCGTTCGTCGACAGATACGTTTTTTCGGCGGGAAGCGACTTGGTGATGTCGGCGAGCAGCTTGCCGAGCACCAGCGCGGTGCCGGGCTCGTCGATGCCGGCTTCGATGTGGTGACGCGCGGAAATTTCGTAGTTGAACGCGGACAGCTGCAGTGTGCCGTCGATCGCCTCGAGTTTGATGCCTGCGAGGATCGGGTTGGCCGGTCGCGCGTCGATGACGCGCGTGGTCCAGGCCACCGCGTCGGCGAGAGCCGCGGAATCGATTTCGACTTTCATGGGGTCCTACTTTCACTTCGGTGTACTGCGGCCCATTGTATCCGGGCTGGGACCGAAACGTCGCGGGACGGGAGCGAGCCGTTATCGTGGTGACGACGAGCTACGCAAGTGAGTAGAGTAGTCGTAGTAATAAGCGCTGTGGAAACTGTGGATAAGTGGAGTTTTCCCAATGTGGAGAACGGCTGACCGGATACGCTCGACTGTGGATAACTTCTGGAAAATGTGTGGACAAGTAGGCGACTTATCCACAGGGATGACTTCGGTTTCGAGTTGTCCACATTCGAAGGCGAATAATCCACGAGTTATCCACAACTGGTGACGGTGTTATCCACGGGTTATCCGCAGGATTTACCCACATTTGTGGAAAAGGATGTGGATAACTTTTCTCGGATTCGGTGCCCAACCCGGGCGTGTCGCAACGTTTCCCGAGCTGTTCCACGCACCTTCGTCCACCAGAATCGCGCTCACGGACCAAAATCGGCGATTTTTTCG
>NZ_JAFEJT020000058.1 GCF_018555435.2 Bifidobacterium amazonense | reverse complement strand
TGCATATGCTCGCCGTCCGTCGGTTCGATGCGCTGGTCCATGTCGCTCCCCGATCCTTACGCCCCGCGGTACCGTCGCGATACCGCCGTGATTCCATGTGTTCGCGACCGCCGCGCCCCGCGCTGGGCTCCCGACTCTGGGCGAGCGATCGCCACCCATCATACAACGGTTTCCGACTTTATTTATAACCCAATAAATAAGGCATGGGCACCGAAGTTCCGTCGGGCTCGGGCGACGCACCTTTGCCGACCGGGCACCTCCAATATCTTGCGCCGGAACAGCACCCACATACGGCGGCGGCCCCTCTTACACGCCCGCTGGTATCGTTCGTACAGGTCTACAAATTTGACATTCGCAACGATATTGACGGGATGTTCATGGGTTTCATCAATTTCATCATCGAGCTGCTCAAGGATCCGCGCGCGGCGATCGCCGGCTGGATCGCGATGGGCGTGGCGCCCACGCTCGGCTTCATCTTCCTCATCGTGTTCATCGAAACGGGCGTCGTCTTCTTCCCGTTCCTGCCGGGCGACTCGCTGCTGTTCGCGGCCGGCGTGTTCGCGGCCCCCGACGCCACCACCGGCAACGTAGCGCTGCCGCTGCACTATCTGCTGCCGGTCGTGTGGTGCGCGCCGATCATCGGCGACCAGTGCAACTACTTCATCGGCCACTTCTTCGGCCGCCGCATCATCGCGTCCGGCAAGGTGAAGGCCATGACGCCCGAGCGTATCGAGAAGACCGAGAAGATGATCGAGAAGTGGGGCCCGCTCGCGGTGTTCCTCGGCCGCTTCTTCCCGTTCATCCGTACGTTCATGCCGTTCATCTCCGGCATTTCGGGCATGCGCTGGCGCCGGTTCACGCCGTTCTCGGTGCTCGGCGGCTTCATCTGGTCGTCGCTGTTCACGTTGCTCGGCTACTTCTTCGGCAACATCCCGGCCGTGCAGCAGCATTTCGAGCTCGTGATCGTGCTGATTCTGGCCGTCTCGCTCATCCCGACGATCGTCGGCCTACTCAAGGCCAAGTTCGGCAAGAAGCAGCCGGCCGGCGACGCACCGGCATCGGACGCCGGTGCGAACGGCACGAACGGCACGGACGGCCTGATCGACAACGGCCAGGCCGCACCTCGCCACGCCAAGAAGTAGACGTCACAAAATCTTCACACTTCGAGTTGCGTTCGAGCGGATCGCGTATTAAAGTGTAGCGAGTTGTCCTGCGGAGCAAGACAACATCCAAAGGGGCTGTAGCTCAGTTGGTAGAGCGCTTCGTTCGCATCGAAGAGGTCGTGGTTTCGATTACCATCAGCTCCACGAAGAACCCTCGGGATTCCACCCCCGAGGGTTTTTCTTTACCCAAAATCCCTGACTGGCAGAAACCTCTCATTAAGGCATCCCCAACAAGAGATTTCTGCCACGCAATGATGCACGTGGCAGAGATCTCTCACTGACGGCGCACCAGCAAGAGAATTTCCGCCACGCCCTTCAGTTCCTATAGCCACGCAATGGCACACGTGACGGCATAAGAAAAGCCCGGCGGGTGCCGGGCTCAAAGGAGAAAGAAAGGAGATGAAGAAGAAAGGTGTTGGCCTTGCGGCCACAGTTGTTATATAACCATGCGTTCCATAGCGCAATATCGGTAAACACTGAAAATTACCTGAGAATCGGCGATCGGCCGGCGCACCTCAGCCCGATACGGCCGTACGATATGGCCGATCCGATACGGTCAGCACGGCGTGACAGTCCGGCACGACAGGCAGAGCCCGCATCCCCGGATCGCTACCTCGGCCGCTCGGCCGCGACGCGACGCGCCTCGTCGGCGGCCCGGTCGAGCGCGGCGAGCGCCGCACGCTGGTCGTCGCTCTGGTACCGCTCCGGCTCGAACGCGCCGTAGCGCCGTTCGACGGCCGTGCGGATGAGGAAATCGGCGATCGCGGGGTTCTTCGGCAGCAGCGAGCCGTGCATGTACGTGCCGATCACGTTGTGCACGCGCGCGCCTTCGGTGTGGTCCTCGCCGTTGTTGCCGCGACCGTCCGCGTCGACGTGGCCGAGCGGGCGCACGCCGTCGCGCAGGAACGTCTGTCCGGAATGGTTCTCGTAGCCGATCACGTCGCCGAAATCGTCGCTGTGTTCGACGAGGTTGCCGATCATGCGCACGTCCTGGCCGACCGTGTACGCACCGATCACGCCGATGCCGTCGAGCCGCGTGCCGTCGACCGTTTCGAAATACTCGCCGAACAGCTGGTACAGGCCGCAGATCATGAGCATCGGCACGCCGTCGGCCGCGAGCGTTCGCAGCAGGTCGGCGCGACGGAAGAAGTCGTCGATGATCTTCTTCTGGCCGGTGTCCTGTCCGCCGCCGCCGAGGATCATGTCGACGTGGTCCGGCCAGTCGTCGCCCTGGTTGTATGCGGTGACGCGCGGCTCGTAGCCGTACAGCGCGAGACGGCGCGTGACGGTGAGCACGTTGCCGGAGTCGCCGTAGATGTTCATGTCCTTCGGATACAGGGACATGATGTCGATCGTGGTCATGATGGCGTCTCCTTACTTGCCTACGCCCGCGTCGGATACGTCGGCGATGCGGGCGAGCGCGGCGCGGACCTTGAGCATGGCGGTGTACGTGCAGTAGATGTGACGGCTGGTCGGGGCCGCGGCGGACGTTCCGGACGTTCCGGACGCGCCGGACGTCGGTTTGAGGAACGCGGCGAGCGCGGCGTCGATGTCGGTGTCGACCGCGCCGACCGGCACCTGATCGTAGCCGAGACGCAGCGCCATGTCCCACGCGCGCACGCCGGAGACCTGCCTGACGCCGGTGCCGCGCAGGCTGGTGAAGTCGACGTCCCACAGCCAGCTCATGTCGCGGCCGTCGGCATATTCGTCGTTGATGACGATCATCGTGTCGGTCGTGTCGGACGGCGGGAAGCTGGCGAGCGACAGGCGGAATCCCATCGGGTTCTTGACGAGCAGCAGTTCGGTCGGGCAACCGTTGACGTCGATGACCTCGCCGCGGCCGAACGCGGGCGTGACGCGCGCGACGGCGGCGAGCAGGGTGTCGATCGGGGCGTCCGGTTTGATCGCGTGCACGACCGCGAGCGCTGCGGCGGCGTTGTACAGGTTGTAAACGCCTTCGAGCTTGACCGTGGTCGTGTGCGGACGCGACGACTGGTCGCCGGCGAACAGGAAGTCGGCCTCGTGGTCGCCCACGCGGGTGAGCGTCACGTCGGCGGGAAGTTGCTGGGCGGCGGACGATGATGCCGGAGCGGTGTCCTTGGACGTGGCGGACGCCGCACCTTCCACCGCGACGGTCGTCGCCATGTCGTCGTCGGACGGGAAGAACGAGCGCAGGTCGTCGCTCAGGCCGAAGTAGCGCACGTTCGCACCCGGCTGGCGTACCAGCTCGGCGAGTCGCGCGATGCGTGGATCCTCGCGGTTGAGCACGACCGTGCCGGTCGTCGCCTCGGCCACGTGCCCGAGCAGCCGCGCGGTGTTGTCGATCTCGCCGAACCGGTCGAGCTGGTCGCGCATCACGTTGAGCAGCAGCGCGTACCGCGGGCGCACCTGCCGCACGAAATGCACGGCGTACGCCTCGTCCAGCTCGAGCACGGCGATGTCGGCGTCGAGCCGTCCGCCGAGCGACACGCGTTCGAGCAGCGCGGAGACGACGCCGCGCGTGAAGTTCGATCCGGTCGGGTTGGTGAACACGCGCAACCCCAGATCGGACAGCATCGACGCGACCATGCGCGTGGTCGTCGTCTTGCCGTTCGTGCCGGAGACGAGCACCACGCCGAGCGGCAGCTGTGCGAGCGTTCGCGCGAGGAATCCCGGATCGATCCGCTCCGCGATCCTGCCGGGGAACGCGGATCCGCCGTGTTTGGTCACGCGGGCCGCCGCGCGCACGAGCTTGCCGATCGCGGGCGTCGCGAACGCGTTCCACGGCCGCTTTCCTGTGGTTTCCGTCATCTCACACCCCCTGATTCGCGTTGTAGTCCTGCGGCATGTCTTTGAACTTGGACGTGGCGCCGAGGAACGCCAGATGGAACGTTTCGGTCGGACCGTTGCGGTGCTTGGCCATGATGATGTCGGCCTCGCCCGGCCGGTCCTCCTTGTCGTAGAAGTCCGGTCGATGCACGAGGAACACCACGTCGGCGTCCTGTTCGATCGAGCCGGATTCTCGCAGGTCGGACAGCTGCGGCTTCTTGTCGTTGCGCATCTCCGGGCCACGGTTGAGCTGCGAGAGCGCCACGACCGGCACCTCGAGCTCCTTGGCGAGGAGCTTCAGCGCACGCGAGAACTCGGAGACCTCCTGCTGGCGGCTTTCGACGTGCTTGCCGGAGGTCATCAGCTGCAGGTAGTCGATCACGACGAGCTTGAGATCGTTGGTCTGCTTGAGCCGGCGGCATTTCGCGCGGATCTCCATCAGGCTCATGTTCGGCGAGTCGTCGATGAACAGCGGCGCGTTGCGCATCTTGTCCCAGAAGTTGTTGAGCGTCGTCCAGCGTTCCGGCGTCAGGTTGTCGTCGTCCGCGCGACGCAGCGCGACGAGCGGGATGTTCGTTTCGGCCGAGATGATGCGCTGCGCGAGCTCGACCTTGCTCATCTCGAGACTGAACACGATCGACGTGAGCCCGTGGTGCAGCGCGGCCGCGCGCGCGAAGTCGATGCCGAGCGTCGACTTGCCCATGGCCGGGCGGCCGGCGACGACGATCATCTGGCCGGGCTGCAGGCCCTGCGTCACGTCGTCGATGTCGCGGAAGCCCGTCGGCACGCCCTTGTTGACGAGTCCCTGCTGCAGTTTGTCGAGCTGGTCGAGCGCGTCGTGCACGACCGGACCGATCGCCGTATAGTCCTGCCGCACCTTGCCGACGCTCATCTCGTACACTTCGGCCTGCGCGAGATTGACGACGTCCTCGGCCTGCGAGCCTTCCGCCGAATAGCCGAGCTGTGCGATCTTGGTGCCGGCGGCGATCACGTTGCGCAGGATCGCGCGCTGATGCACGATCTCCGCGTAATACGTGGCGTTCGCGGCGGTCGGCACGGACGCGACGAGGCTGTGCAGATAGTCCGCGCCGCCGACCTTGTCGAGATCGCCGTCGGCGAGCAGCTTGTTCGCGACGAGCACGACGTCGACCGGCTGCGACGCGGAGAACAGCGTGATGATCGCGTCGTAGATCGTCTGGTGCTTCGGCTGGTAGAAATCGGCCTCGTCGATCATCTGCGACACTTCGCCGATGGCGTCCTTGCTCATCAGCATGCCGCCGAGCACGGCCATTTCCGCGTCGTCGTCGTGCGGCGGCACGCGGTCGAACAGCGCGTCGCGCACGGACGCGCCCGAGCCGCCGTTGCCCGCCGATTCGGGGCGGTTGTCTTCCCAGTTGGTTCCTTCTGCCATAGTCCCCGAGTATAGATTGCCCCGGGCATAGCCGCCCCGGCCGGCCAGTGGGCCGCACAGCCCGCGCACGGTAGGACTGCGCTAACGGTCGGTAGGACCCAGCTCACGGTTGCGACGGCTTTTGCGTTAGTCGAGTCCTACCGTGCGTTAGCCGAGTCCTACCGACGGTCCTGGCAGCACCAGCCCTGTTAATTGCGCGGCGTGAAGCCGGTGCGTTCGGCGATCACGCGGATCGCGTGGGCGTCACGCTCGGCGAACGTCTTGTCGTCGAGCATGACGACGCGGTCGGCGTACGGCGATTCGTCGAGCACCTTCATCAGCGTCTCATGGAACCTGTACCGATCGGACGCCCACTGCATCGCACGGAACCCGTCGTCCACGTACTTGGTGACGGGCGGGATCACGAGCACCAGATCGGGCCGCTCCTGCCGAATCACCATGTCGAACGTCGAGTCGAGCCGCGCGGCCTCCTCGGGCGGCAGGTAGCGTTCCACGTACGTTTTGGTGACCATCGCGTCGGTGTCGAGGAAGACGATGCCGTGGTTCGCATCGGATGCGAGCGCCTGCTCGTTCTGTCCGAACTTGCTCAGGATGAGCCGCTGGTAGTCGAACGCGGTCAGCTCGTCGTCGTCCACGTTGCAGGACTCCTCGAATTCGCGCGCGTATTCGACGGCGATCGGAGCGTCGAACAGTTTCGACAGTCGTGTGACCATCGTCGTCTTGCCGACGGACGCGCTGCCGACGACGAGCACGACGGTCGTGAACTCGCGGCGGAACGTGTGGTTGATGACCGACCAGTACTTGCGATTGTGCGGATCGTCGCAGATCGTGCGTTGCAGGTCGTCGGAGCCGTCGACGAAGTCGCCGACGGTCCAGCGGACGTCGTGCTCCCACGCGTTGCGCAGCGTGCGATCGACGTCGTGGATGTCGGTGACGACGGTGAACGTCGCGTTCGCGGCCGAGTCCGGCGCGAGCGCGGACAGCACGGTCTCCTTGAGCTGCTTGATCCATGCGGGAGCGTCGGCGGCGGTCTCCTCGTCGTTCCAGATCAGTTTCTTCGGGCTGATCGCGGGGTCGTCGTTGAACGCTTCGCGCAGGTAACGGTATCGGTTGCGGGCGCTCATGCCGGTGAGCGAGTCGAGGCCGATGCCGTCGGCCGGGTCGGGGCGCGAGGCGAGCACGAGGATCACGCCGTCGTAGTGCGAGGCGAGATCGTAGATGCGCTGTTCGAGCCCGACGTGCAGCGGGCTGAAGCGGCTGACGACGACGGCGAACCGCGAGCCGGCGAGGGGTGCGGTGGACAGGTTGCAGCTGGGCATCGCGGATCAGGCCTTCGCGGCGGCGACGGAACGGGACTGCTGCGCGGACTGGGCGTCGGCGCGCTCGGCCGCGGCGGAGACGCTGTCCTTGTGGAACCAGACCCACGTGCCGTAGAAGCCGTTGACGAGCATGACGACCTGCAGCACGAACATCGACATCGCGCCCGGGCCGCCGGCGGCGAGCTGATTCCACCAGATGACGACCTTGATCACGTCGAGCAGCAGCCATGCGATCCACTGCGAACGGTAGCCGTAGGTCATCAGCACCTGGCCGATGATGCCGAGCGGCAGCAGCGTGCCGTCGAGCCAGATCTGCACGCCGCCGGTCGCGTGCGACGTGAACACGACGATCAGGTAGACGGCCACGGTGAAGACGACGGCGAGCAGGCCCTGCCACCAGGTGATGTTGCGGGCCTTGACCTCGGCGGAGCCGACCGCGGACGAGTCGGAGCCGGCGGCCTGCTGGCGGTCGAGCTGACGCTGCCAGACGTACACGCCGACGAACTGCATGATGACGTAGAAGATCTGGGAGAAGATGTCGCCGACGAGGTGGTTCATGACGGCGACCCACAGCCACGTCGCGCAGCCGAGGAAGCCCCACAGGTAGTTGGTCAGGCGGCCGCGGTCGACGAGGATCAGGTTGAAGACGATGCAGATGCCGGAGATCAGGCCGATCCAGTCGGCGGCCGTGTACGAGCCGGCGAAGATGAAGGAGATGATCTGGGCGAGCAGCATCGCCCCGATCAGAGTGAATTCGCCGGGCTTGAAGTCCAGCAGTTCGCGCACGACGCGCTTGGGGTCGACGGCGTTCCTCACGCCGTTCATCAGATCGTTCATCACGGTGCCTCTCTTGTTTTCTTTCCAGACGTCACCGTTACGCTATACCCACATATGGTCAATCTGACTATTACTCATCCGGCATGTGGTCACGACGTATGTCGGAATCGCGCGAAGCGCGATGCAGTTTGTCGGCGGCGCATTCGCGCCGCGGAGCTCCCCAGTCCGGCTGCACCGGACAGCCCCCTCAGTGAGGGGGCCGAGACTACCGCCAGCATCTTGTCGGCTTGTCTGTTAGCTCGCACAACACCTACGAACGTCTTCGCTTCTGCCAGTATCATATCGTTGTATGGCAGAGACGCTAACGGAGTCTCGGCCCCCTCACTGAGGGGGCTGTCAGCCGTAGGCTGACTGGGGGAGCTCGCGGCCGCATGGCCGCTGACAGCACAGCATCGTGCGAAGCGCGATTCCGAGACGACGGGCCATCTTAGCCCATCGAAACACGAAAAAGCCGCTTCGTTGAGCGGCCCCCACAGACCCTACTGGTACTTTTCCGCGATGTCCGGATCGACCGCGTTGAAGTGTTCGAGCGCGATCAGCACCAGCGGCGAGGCGTTGCACTCGTTCATCGCGATCTTCGCGACGTAGCGGTAGTCGGCGTCGCCGTCGTACATGAACTTCTCATCAGGCACGTCCACCACGCAGTGCGCGATCTCGCAGGTATGCACCAGCTTGCGCGGCTCGTCGGAGGCCGCAACGCCCCCTGCAGCCTCGGCATCCTGTGCCACCCCGGGCGCGGCGGGCTCCGTCTCGCCGATGCGGGTGATCAGGTACTCGTTGCCGTACACCAGCTGCGCTCCGGTCTCTTCGTCGATGGTGCGCTTGAGCGTCTCGTCGCGGTTCTCGCCCGGCAACTGGGCACCGCCCGGCAGATCGTATTTGCCGGCGTACGGACCGTCCTTGCGCGTGATCACCAGCAGCTTGTTGCCGGTCGGATCCTCGATATATCCGTACACGCCGTGGTAGTACTCAACATCCTTGCCGTCGCTCATCTCAGGTCCTTTCCTATGGCCCGCATCCATCATGCCACCGCGTGCGATGCGACGCACCAGCGCAACCCAAAACCGGACGCGGAAGCAGGTGAATTGCACGTGAACGCGGCGTAGTTACGCACACGAGAGAACATAGTCACCGAGCGTTCACCTTGCCGACGTGAACACGACACGCACGGATTGCTCCGATGTGGATAACCAAAATCGAGTTATCCACATTTCGAGGATAACCCTGTGGGCAATCCACCAAGTTATCCACATATTGGGGATAACTCTGTGCATAACTTGGGGATAACTTGTGGACAGTCCGCATCGCATGAGACCGCGATTTGCCACCGCGGCAGCACCTGTGATATAAGCGGCACACCCGTCCGGCAACGCCCCGAATCGCACATCATCCATGTGCGTTTGCACATGCCAAAGTACCGGACATGCAGCCGCCACACTCCCGTACACAGAACGCCGAGTACGGTGGACGTCATGAGCACACGCACGAATCAAAACGGCAGCACCGCCAACGTCAACCGTCACATCCTCGCGCTCGCGCTGCCCACGTTCGGCCAGCTCATCGCCGAACCAACGTTCATCATCATCGACACGGCCATCGTCGGACACATCGGCGACGCGGCGCTGGCCGGACTGTCGATCGGCTCGACGATCATCCTCACCGCGGTCGGCCTGTGCATCTTCCTCGCGTATTCGACCACCGCGCAGGTCGCGCACCTGCTGGGCGCGGGCCGCCGGCGCGAGGGACTGCAAGCCGGCATCGACGGACTGTGGCTGGCACTCGGCATCGGCGTCGTGCTGGCCGTCGGCCTGTTCGCCGGCGCGGAATCGTTGTGCCGGGCGCTCGGCGGCCACGGCGAAGTGCTCACGCAGGCGGTCGCGTACACGCGCGCGATCGTGCTGGGCGCGCCCGGCATGCTGCTCGTCTACGCGGCGAACGGCATCTTCCGCGGATTGCAGAAGGTGCGCATCACGCTGATCGCGGCGGTGAGCGGGGCCGTGCTCAACACTGTGCTCGAGGTGCTGTTCGTGATCGTGTTCGGCTGGGGCATCACCGGTTCCGGCGCGGCGACGCTGATCGCGCAATGGTATATGGGACTATTCCTCACGGTTCCGGCGATCCTGTGGGCGCGGGCGGATGGCGCGAGCCTGCGGCCTCGACTGGAGGGCATCGCGGCGGCGGGTGGCGACGGACTGCCGCTGTTCGTGCGCACGTTGGCGATCCGCGCGGCGATGGTGGCGACGGTGGCGTGCGCGGCCCGTATGGGCACGTCCGTGCTGGCCGGGTTCCAGGCGGTGAACTCGTGTTGGAATTTCGCGATGAACATGCTCGATTCGGTGGGCATCGCCGGGCAGGCGCTCGTGGCCACGGCGCTGGGCGCGGGCGGGGTCGCCGGTCGGACGCGCGCCCGGCGGCTCACCGCGGCGACCGGACGCGCCGGATTGGCGACCGGAGCGCTGATCGGCGTCGGATTCGCGGTGATCGGCCTGTTCGCCGGTCACGTCTTTTCCCCCACGCCGGTCGTGCAGCTGCTGGTGGCCGCCGGCATGGTGACGATGGGAGTGTTCTTCCCGCTGCAGGGCTGGATGATGGCGATCGACGGCATCCTGATCGGCGCGCGCGACTACCGGTATCTGGCTGCAACCTGCACGGCCACCGCCGCGATCTACATCGCGCTCGTCGTCACGCTGGCCGACGCGGCCGCGCCGACGCTGCCGAACGATCTCGCCCGCACGGTCGCCCTGTGGACGCTGTTCAACCTGGTGCTCATGGGCGGGCGCGGCCTGTTCAACGGCCTGCGAGTCCGCACCGATCGCTGG
Organism: Bifidobacterium amazonense; assembly: GCF_018555435.2. GTDB lineage: Bacteria > Actinomycetota > Actinomycetes > Actinomycetales > Bifidobacteriaceae > Bifidobacterium > Bifidobacterium amazonense. Next base: position 9,481 of record NZ_JAFEJT020000058.1, on the reverse strand, counting down.
ATGCGCTGATCGCCGGGCACGCCACCGCCGGGCACGCCACCGCAGACGTCACATGGCCGCCCGGGCCGCCTCATACATGCCGCGCACGATCGCCTCGCGCCACCGCGACCAGCCGTACTGTTTGGTGAGCTGTTCGCCGGCCGTGGCGCCGAGCGAGGATCCGTCGGCGCGCGTCAGATCGTAGAGCATGTCGAGCAGCACCCGGTCGCCGTTCACGCGGGCCGCCAGTTCCACGCCCGTCGCCGGATCGTTCGGATCGCGCCCGGTGGCGAACTCCGACAGGGTCAGATGCTGCCGCACCAGCAGCGTGGCCCAACCCACCACGTCCGGCGCGTAACCCATGCGTTTCAGGATCACCGGCACATGCTTCGCGCCCTCCGCCGCATGGTCGGTCACGAACGGCCGCTTGCCGATGTCGTGCAGCAAGCCTGCCAGCAGCAGCGTCGTGTAATGATCGTCGTCGTACTGCCGCCCCGACGCCGCCGACACCCGTTCCAGCCGCGAGACCACTTCGATGCTGTGCCGGTCGATCGTATACCGGTGCGCGGCGGACGCGCTCGGACGGTTGCGGATGCCCAGCCATTCGGGCATCCAGCGACCGGGAATATCGACGAAGTCGATCTCGTCCCACACGCGCATGAGCTCGGGTCCGCTGGCGAGCAGCCGCACGAACAGGTCGCGCGTCTCCCCGCTCCACACCGAGTCGCGGATCGGCGCGTGCCGCAGATTGGCCAGCGTGGCCGGGTTGATCGGCAGTTTCGATTCCGCCGACGCCACGGCCGCCCGCAACGGCAGGGCCGCGTCGCGCGCCGGGTCGACGCCGGGGGCCAGCACCACTTCGCCCTCATGCGAGACGATGCCGGGCGCGAGCACGTCGAATTTCGGGGCCTCGCGCTTGCCGCCGGCGCGCGGATTCATCATCTGGAAGAACGAGAACCGCGGGCGTTCGTGCGTGATCGAATGCTGCGCGCGCGAGGCGGTCGAGTCGAGCGCGAACGCGATCTGCCGGCCGATGCGCGCGAGCCGCGTCTGCAGATCGTCGATGGAACGCGCCTCGCGTTCTCCCTCGGGCAGGGTCGGGTCGGCGAAGCCGAGCATCGCCGCGACCTTCGCCTGATACGGCGTGAGCAGCAGGTTCGTGTCCTTGTTCGCGGCCAAGTGGATGCAGTCGCGCACGTCGAGCAACGCGTCGACGGCGTCGTCGTACGCGCCGTGCGGACGGTCGGCCAGCCACGATGCGGCGAGCGCGGAGACGAGCACGGAGTCGCGCAGGCCGCCGCGCGTCTCCTTGATGTCGGGCTGATTGAGGTAAGGAAGACGGCCGAATTCGTCGAGTCGTTTCTGCGCGGAGTCGAGCAGTTCGGGCAGACGTTTGCGCGCGGCCTTGCGCCAGCGTTCGAGGATGGACGCGGCCGTGTCGGAGATGAGCTGCGTGTCGCCGGCGATCGGACGCACGTCGAGCCAGCCCATGGCGGCCGGCAGGTCCTTGTCGGTGACCGATTCGCATTGTTGGCGTGTGCGTACGGAATGGTCGAGGTCGAGTCCGGAATCCCACAACGGATACCAGAGTTTGTTGGCGAGCTCGTTGAGTTGCTGGTCGTTGAGCGCGTGCGATTCGTAGATGATGACGAGGTCGAGGTCGGAGCTGGGGCCGATCTGTCCGCGCGCGAGCGAGCCGACGGCGGCGAGGCCGACGCCCTTGTCCGGCACGTCGAACGGGACCGCCGCGACCGCCTCCTGCCATAGCCGTGTCAGACAGTCCATCGCCAGATCGGTGCGCGCCTTGCGTTTGGCCGCGCCGTCGCGGTAGATGCCGTCCGGATCAGGCTGGCTCATCGCCATGAACCGCGCCTTGAGTTTGTCGACCGCCGAAGTCATAAGGATTCCCGTTCCTTTGCCGTATGTTTCCTGGCAGAGCCTATGAGCCTATGAAAAATCCCCGCACGGCGCGAAGCACGTGCGGGGATCTGTCTTATTGATAACCCGAGCCGTAACCGGCGACCCGGGCCGATTTGATCAGATCGCGGCGGATCCGGTTTCGCCGGTGCGCACGCGGGTCACGGAGTCAAGAGGAGCGACCCAGACCTTGCCGTCGCCGATGGTGCCGGAGCCGGCGGACTTGACGATCACGCCCACGAGCGTTTCCGCGTCGGCGTCGTCGGAGAGCACCTCGATGCGGATCTTCGGGATCAGGTCCACGGTGTATTCGGCACCGCGGTAGACCTCGGTGTGGCCACGCTGACGGCCGTAGCCGTTGGCTTCCGAGACGGTCAGGCCGTGCACGCCGGCCGCGGCGAGCGCCTCCTTGACATCGTCGAGCTTATGGGGCTGGATGATAGCGGTGATGAGCTTCATCTCACCTCACCTCCTTAAGAACAGAGCTGGCGGTTCCAGCAAAATCGTACGCGCGTTCGCCCTGATCCGCGAGGTCGATTCCACCAACCTCCTGGGCTTCGGTGACGCGCCAGCCGACGGTCTTCTCGAGCGCGAAGGCAATGATCGCGGTGATGACGCCGGAGTAGAGGATCGCGACGAGCGCGATGATGATCTGCACGACGAGCTGCTTCCAGTCGCCGCCGGCCAGCAGGCCGGTGCCCTCGCCGAAGAAGCCGATGAGGACGGTGCCGGTCAGACCGCCGACGCCGTGCACGCCGACCACGTCAAGGGAGTCGTCGTAGCCGAGCTTGAACTTGAGGCCGCAGGCGAGGCAGGTGAGGATGCCGACGATCGCACCGAGCACGATGGCCCACAGCGGGGAGACGACATCGGCGGCCGGGGTGATGCCGACCAGGCCGGCGACCATACCGGAGGCGGCGCCGATGGCGGTGTAGTGGCCGGTGCGGATCTTCTCGGTGAAGCCCCAGGAGAGCATGGCGGCCGCGGCAGCGGCGGTGGTGGACACCCAGGCGTAGCCGGCGGTGCCGTTCGCGCCGAACGCGGAGCCGGCGTTGAAGCCGAACCAGCCGAACCACAGCAGGAACGCGCCGAGCATGACGAACGGGACGTTGTGCGGGCGGATCGGCTGCGTGCCGAAGCCCTTGCGCTTGCCGATGATGAGCACGATGATCAGCGCGGCGACTGCGGCGTTGATGTGGACGACGGTGCCGCCTGCGAAGTCGTGCGCGGCTGCGCCGATGGCCTGCGAGATCGCGCCGTCACCGGAGAGCAGACCGTGATTCCAGACCATGTGCGCCATCGGGGCGTAGTCGAACGTGATCCACAGGGCGACGAAGATCATCCACGTGCTGTACTTGACGCGCTCGGCGATGGAGCCGCAGATCAGGCCGACGGTGATCATCGCGAACGTGGTCTGGAAGGCGACGTCGATGCTGCCCGGATAGTCGCCGGACGTGTTGACGGCGGTGAAGACGCCGTCCTGCGCGACCATCGAATCCTTCAGCAGGAAGCCGGTGGCCGGATCGCCGAAGATGCCGCCGATCGACGTGCCGGCGTAGGCGATCGACCAGCCCCACAGGGTCCAGATGATCGCGGTGACCGACAGCGCGGCCGCCTCCAGCATGAGCATGTTCAGCACGGCCTTGGCGCGAACCATGCCGCCATAGAAGAACGCCACACCCGGCGTCATGAGGAAAACCAAGGACGCGGATGTCAACATCCATGCAGCATTTCCGGTGTCCATGCCAACCTCCCTCTCTTTTCTTTCGTCTTGTCCGCCAGCCCGTTGTACGAACCGAGCGGCCGGATTGTCTCGTTTTTGCCGTCCCCCGTGGCGGGGGCTAACACAACGGTATGGAACGCCGCCCGCGTTTTCTGTAGGTTACGGGAGGTTACGCGCATGTAAAACGCGGCTGATGCGCGGCATCGCATACGATTCGGCAAAGCCGCGCCGCACAGCGGTTTGACACGAAAAAACGTCCGCCCCCGGTTGCGGGGACGGACGTTTCAGGATGTGGCCGTCGATTCGGGCCGGCGGACGGCGATTCCTCAGGCGAGAATGCCGTCGACGAAGCCCTCCGGATCGAACGGCGCGAGGTCGTCGGGGCCTTCGCCGAGGCCGACGAGCTTGACCGGCACGCCGAGCTCCTTCTGCACGGAGATCACGATGCCGCCCTTGGCCGAGCCGTCGAGTTTGGAGAGCACCACGCCGGTGATGCCGATCGCCTCGGCGAACACCTTGGCCTGCGTCATGCCGTTCTGGCCGGTGGTCGCGTCGAGCACGAGCAGCACTTCGTCGACCGGCAGGTTCTTTTCGGTCACGCGACGGATCTTGCCCAGCTCGTCCATCAGATTGGCCTTGTTCTGCAGGCGACCGGCCGTGTCGATGATGAGCACGTCGGCGTTGTCCTGCTTGGCGCGCGCGCTGGCCTCGAACGCGACGGACGCCGGGTCGGCGCCGTCCTTGTCGGAGCGCACGACGGGCACGTTCACCTTCGCGCCCCACGTTTCGAGCTGGTCCGCGGCGGCCGCGCGGAACGTGTCGGCCGCGCCCATGACGACCTGCTTGCCGTCGGCGACGAACAGTCGCGCGAGCTTGCCTGCCGTGGTGGTCTTGCCGGTGCCGTTGACGCCGACCATGATGATGACGCTCGGCTTGTTCGCGCCCGGCTTGTTGACGTTGAGACGACGATCGGTGTCGCGTCCGACGAGGTCGAGCAGTTTCTCGCGCAGACTGGCGCGGACGTCGGCCGGATCGGCCTTGCCGGTGATGCGGGCGTCCTTGCGCAGCTCGTCGACCAGCTGTTCGCTGGCCTCGGCGCCAACGTCGGCGAGCAGCAGCGTGTCCTCGACGTCCTCCCAGTCGGCCTCGGTGAGGTTGTCCTTGGCGAGGATATTGAACAGGGCCTTGCCGAACGGGTTGGAGCTGTTCGCGAGCTTCGCCTTGAGCCGCTGGATGCGGGAAAGCGCCGATTCGGGCTTTTCGGCCTTGGGTTTGGCCGGCTCGGCGGGCTTGGCCGGTGCGACGGGAACGGGAGTCGGAGCGGGCTGCTCGGCCGGAGCCGACTGTTCCGGTGCGGGTTCGGCCGCTTCGACCGGTTCGGACGGAGCACCCGGAGCGGCCGGAGCCGCGGATTCGGCGGACGGTTCCGGTTCGGGTTTCTTGACGGAGGCACTCGGAACAGTCTCTGTGCCGGCCTCTTCGGCCTGCTTGCTTTCGGTCTGCGCGGCCTGGGCCTTGGCGGCCGCAGCCCGTTCGGCCGCTGCCTTCGCTTCGGCGGCCTGCCGGGCCTGTCGGGCCTCATCCGCGGCGGCGGACTGCTTGGCGGCGCGGCTCTTGACCACTCCCCAGGCAATCAGCGCAGCGACAATGACCACGACGGCCACAATGCCGATAATCATATTGGTATCCATGCTCCCAGCCTAAAAACCGCAACGGACAGCCGAAACCGGCCCACGGCGGCCGCACTGGCTACACTGGAACGCATGGCCAATACTTCACGCATGACATCACTCCAGCGCCGCGAACAGCTCATCCAGGTCGGACGCGCGCTGTTCGCCGCCAAGGGGTTCGAGGCGGTGAGCGTGGAGGAGATCGCCGCGAACGCGAAGGTGAGCAAGCCGATCGTCTACGAGCACTTCGGCGGCAAGGAAGGCCTGTACGCGGTGATCGTCGATCGTGAAATGCAGACGCTGACCAGCACGATCACGGCCACGCTCACCGATCCGGACATGCATCCACGGCAGATCGTCGAAAAGGCCGCCCTTGCGCTGCTCACGTACATCGAACAGAACGCGGACGGCTTCCAGGTACTCGTGCGCGACTCGCCGAGCACCGACCCGGCCGGATCGTTCAGCTCGCTGCTCGGCGACATCTCGCTGCAGGTCGAGGACCTGCTCACCGCGTCGTTCAAACGGCAGAAACTGCCGACCAAAGGCGTACCGTACTACGCGCAGATGCTCGTCGGCATGATCGTCTTCACCGGCCAGTACTGGGCTGACCGGCCGAAGGTGAGCAAGGAGCAGCTCGCCGCGTACATCGTCGATCTCGCGTGGCACGGCCTGTCGCGGCTCGAAGCCAAGCCCGAACTGCGTTTCGAGGGCAGACATGCGAAGGACCGCCCGGCGCCGACCGACGCCAACGCGACCGATCGTGCGTCGGAACGCGCAGATCAGGCCGAAGCCTAGCGCCAGATAAGACGCTGGTGCTAGCTTGGGGTGAGCAACCAACCGGCAGCAAGGGGACAAACCCGAGGGAGACCATGAACCAGACCGCGACCACACTGACCTTCATCGTGCCCGCATACAACATGGAGGAGTATCTCGAACGCTGCGTCTCCTCGCTGCTGCAGGCGCGCGACAACGGCGACATCGAAGTGCTCATCGTCGACGACGGCTCGCACGACTCCACGCCGCAGCTCGCCGACACGTACGAGCGTCGCTGGCCGGGCCGCGTACGCGCGATCCACCAGCCGAACAAAGGCCACGGCGGCGCGGTCAACACGGGTATCGCGAACGCGCGCGGCACGTACGTCAAGGTCGTCGACGCGGACGACTGGATCGACCCGCAGTCGATCGACACGATGATGGCGACGCTGCGCGAGCAGTGCGCGTCCGACCGGCCGGTCGACATGGTCGTCACGAACTACGTGTACGACAAGGTCGGCAAGCGACGCAAGCACACGGTGAACTTCCGCCACGCCATGCGGTCGGGCGAGATCCTGACCTGGGATGATCTGGGGCATTTCGGGCTCGCCGAGTACATCCTCATGCACGCGCTCACGTTCCGCACCGCGGTCGTGCGCGAGTCGGGCATGGTGCTGCCGGAGCACACGTTCTACGTCGACTTCATCTACGCGTACCAGCCGTTCACCAAGGTGCGCACGATGCTCTACCTCGACATGCCGTTCTACCACTACTTCATCGGCCGCGAGGGCCAGTCGGTGCAGACCGACGTGATGATCCGCCGAGTCGAGCAGCTCATCCTCGTCAACCACCGCATGGTCGAGGCGACGCCGGAACCGGGCACCGTGCCGGACGGCCTGTACAAGTACATGATCCACTTCCTCGCGATCGAAAGCTCGGTGACGTCGGTGTTCCTGATCCTCTCGCGCGACCCGGAGAACTATCGCAAGAAGGACCAGCTGTGGGCCGACATCGCCGCGCATTCGCCGGCGATCGGCCGCGACGTGCGTCGCAAGGTCATGTCGCGCGCGCTCAACCTGCCCGGTTCGGCCGGTCGCTGGATCATCCGCCACGGCTACACGATCGCCGAGCGCGTCGTCGGTTTCAACTGACGGACCGCTGCCGAACGGGCTGTAGGCGTGGCAAAACGGACAGACCACCGACGATACGCCACGCCTACAACCCACTCAGCGAAGCAAACCGTCGAAGAACCAACCGATTCACCACGCTGACAGGTCTAAGCGCGGCAAAACAGATGGTTCTTCGATGAATCACCCCGGTGAGAGCCCCCTCAGCGTGGCATGTCGTCTAGGATATAGGCGATATGCCACGCACAATCATGCCTTCAGGGAGGACGGCCATGCAATTCACCTGTTCGGGAACCAACGTTCGCTTCAACGAGGAGACGCTGCGGCTTGCCTTCCGCCGCGACGGCGCGGATTGGCAGTGGCACGACGGCTTCGCGCCGACGTTCGATTGCCGCTCGGACGGCGACGCGGCCGCCACAGCAACCGCCTGCAACCGCACGTTCGCGTTCGTCGACGCCGCGTCGATCACGCACGAGTTGCGCGAGACGGGCACCGGCGTCGGTATGTTCAGCACGTTCCGCGGATTCGGCGACGCGCCCGATTTCGCGTTCGCGACGTACGTGTGGGTCGAGCGCGCGTCCGGCGACGTGATCTGCGAGTGGATTCCGCTCGACGAGACCGGCCTCGACGTGACCGCGGTGCGTTGGCCGGGCGAGATGGCGTTCGACGGCGAGTCCGCGCGCGACGTCACGCTGATCACGCACCAGCAGGGCGTGATGATCCCGAACACGTGGCCGACGGCGGTCAGTTCGGAGCACGGCGACATCGTGTTCGGCGGACGGTTCGAGACGGCGGGCGGCTACATGCCGTGGTTCGCGCAGATCCGCGGCGACGCTGCGAGCTCCCCCGCCTACATCGCGATCTGCGAGACGCCGTGGAACGCCGGGTATGCGATCGAGCATCCGGCCGGCGGAACCTCCGACGAGTCCGGCACGTTCGTCGGCACGCGCATCGGCATGTGGTTCGAGCCGAGCCTTGGCCGCATGGACTACCGTCGCGTCGTCCGTTACCGTTTCCTGAGCGACGCCGACCATACGTCGGTCGCGAAGGCGTATCGTGCGTACGTTGACGAGCGCGGCCGTCTGCGCACGCTGGCCGAAAAGGCGGCACGCAACCCATCCGTACGCCGGCTGATCGGCTGCTCGTGGATGCACGTCGGCATCAAGACCGTCGTCCAGCCGGAGTCACGCTTCTACGATCACGAGCATCCGGAAGAGAACCTGCACGTGACATCGTTCGCCGCACGCGAGCGCCAGCTGCGGCAGCTGCACGAACTCGGCGCGGGCCGCGTCTACATGCATCTCGACGGCTGGGCCGAGCCGGGCTACGACAACCAGCATCCCGACTATCTGCCCGCATGCGAGGAGGCCGGCGGCTGGGCCGGCATGAAGGCGCTCGTCGATTCGTGCCACGAGCAGGGCGACCTGTTCGGCACGCACGACCAGTATCGCGACTACTACTTCGACGCGCGCACGTTCGACCGCAACAACGCGATCCGTCTGCTCGACGGCACGAACCCGGAGCAGACGATCTGGGCGGGCGGCCACCAGACCTTCCTGTGCGCCGAGCTTGCGCCCGACTACGTGCGCAGGAACTTCGCCGGAATCGCCGCGAACGGCGTGAAGCTCGATTGCGCATATCTCGACGTGTTCACCTGCAACGAGGGCGACGAATGCGCCAATCCCGAGCATCGCATGACCCGCCGCGACTGCTATGCGAAACGTGCGGAATGCTTCGAATACCTGCTCTCGCACGGTATCCTCTCCAGTTCGGAGGAGGTGTCGGACTGGGCCGTGCCGAGCCTCGTGTTCTGCCATTACGCGCCGTACGACTTCCAGATGCGCGATCCGTCCGCGCCGCGGCAGGGCGTGCCGGTGCCGCTGTACAACCTCGTGTATCACGATTGCGTGATCCAGCCGTGGATGATGGACCGCGTCGCGGACGGCGACGACTACATGCTGTACGCGCTCATCAACGGCGGCGCGCCGTATCTGATCCGCGACGCCGCGTACGTCGGCGTGGACGGCGACATGAGCCCCGAGCAGAAGGCGCAGGCCGAGAACGACATCGAACGGTGCAATGTGGTCGCCGCACTGCACGAGAAGGTCGGCATGAGCGAGCTCGTGCGGCACGAGTTCGTCGGCGGCGACCCGCTCGTGCAGCGTTCCGTGTTCGCGGACGGCACGTCCGTCACCTGCGACTTCCGTGCGCAGACCTACCGCATCGAAACCGCATAAGACGCAGCGCTGCGCGATTCCGAGAGGTCGCGGCCATCCGCTGGGTCTCGGAATCGCGCTATCGCGCGATGCTGT